>JBEKRG010000013.1:0-55353 GCA_049518955.1 Occallatibacter sp. | reverse complement strand
CCGCCCGGCGGAATGCGCGTTTGTGTCTGTGGGCGCTGTGCCGCCGCGGTGCGATGATGGGGATGCATGAGCGTGCTCACTTCAGAGGCGGTGGTTCTGCGCACCTGGCCGGTGCATGAGTCCGACCTGCTGGTGAGCTTTTTTACACGCGATTACGGCCGGCTGAAGGGCATGGCCAAGGCGGCGCTTAAGAGCCGCAAGCGGTTTGGCGGGGCGCTGGAGCCGATGACGGTGGCGCGGGCGTGGTTTGCCGAGCGGCCGCGGCAAGAATTAGTGAGGCTCGATCAACTGGAGATTCTGCGATCACCCTTGTCGGCGCCGGTGGACCAGGCGCGCATGGCGGTACTGAGCTTTTATGCCGAGGTGATTGACGAGGCGCTGCCGGAGCGCGATCCACAGGCGACTGTGTTTCGTTTGCTGGCCAGTGTGCTGGAGCATACGAGCGCCGTGAAGGCGGAGACGGTGCAGCCCCAATCCTCAGGACCCCAATTCTCAGGACCTTGGATGGCGCTGACGTATTTCTCGTTGTGGATGACGCGCCTGATGGGCCTGCTGCCGGACATCGGTCACTGCATGGTGTGCGGAGAGGCGCTTGGCGGGGGCGAGGTGCGCTTCAACGCGTATGCCGACGGATTGCTCTGCGGGCTGCATGCAAATGGGTCGGGGAGCTCGCTCTCCGCCGACTCGTGGCAACTGGCGCAGCGGATGCTGCGGGCGCCGGCATCCAGTTTTGCGGGCGAGGCGTGGCCGCGGAAGCGTGGGCAGGATCTGCGGCGTTTCACGCTGCAGACACTGGAGCGGCATCTGGAACGGAAGCTGAAGACAGCCGAGGCGATCGCGAGGCTGGGTGGGTGAAGGGTTGGGCTGGAACAGACTCGCCCTTTGTTCCAGGGCTCATCTCCAAAGTAATGCGAAGGATGACCAGCGCGCCTTTTGAATTCACCCTGGCTGATAAAATCCGAAAGAGTCCCGATGAGAGAGAGCTGCCTGTGCCCGTTGCCCAGCCCGAAGCGCGCGTAAAGCCCACATCGCTAACCTTTCAGGATCTTTTGTTCCGCCTGCAGGCGTTTTGGGCGGAGCGCGGATGCGTGCTCCAGCAGCCCTATGACTTGGAAGTGGGCGCGGGGACAATGTGCCCTGAGACGTTTTTGCGCGTGCTGGGGCCGAAGCCCTACAAGGTGGGTTACGCGCAGCCTTCGCGGCGGCCGGCCGACGGGCGGTACGGCGAGAATCCCAACCGGCTGTACAAGCACACGCAGTTTCAGCTGATCCTGAAGCCGCCGCCGGTGAACGTGCAGGAGCTGTATCTGGAATCGCTGGAGGCGATGGGGATCGACCTGAAGCACCACGACCTGAAGTTCGAAGAGGACAACTGGGAGTGGCCGGCGGGAGGCGCGTGGGGCGTGGGCTGGCAGGTAATGCTGGATGGACTGGAGATTACGCAGTTCACGTATTTCCAGCAGTGCGGGGGGATGGATCTCGACCCGATTTGCGCAGAGTTAACGTACGGCATGGAGCGCATCGCGGCGTTTTTGCAGGACGTCGATTCGATCTACGACATTGTGTGGGCGCGCGATCCCGGTACGGGCGCTGTAGTGACCTACGGCGATGTGCGGCTGGCCGAGGAGCTGCAGTTTTCCGTGTACAACTTCGAGATGGCCGATGTGGCCAGGCTTTGGGAGCACTTCAATAGCTATGAGGCGGAGGCGCAGGCGCTGCTCGAAAAGGCAAGTGCCTTGTTGACAGACGAAAATGCCAGCGCAAAGGAAAAGAAAAGATTTCCGCTGCTGGCGACGTACGAGCTGGCGCTGAAGTGCTCAAATCTTTTTAATTTGCTCGATGCCCGGGGCGCGATCAGTGTGACGGAGCGCGTGGGTGTGATTGGGCGGATTCGCGCGTTGGCGGTGGGCGTGGCGAAGGCGTGGGTGATGCAGCAGGAAGCGGGTCAGTCCGCCGCGGCGGACGAGTCAGCAAGTTAGCGAAAAGAAGAGCAGGCATGGCGGATTTTTTGCTAGAAATCGGGCTCGAAGAGGTTCCGGCGCGGATGATTGCCGCGGCCGAGGCCGAGCTGGGCAAGCGCGTAGGCGAACTGCTGAAGCGTGAGCGGCTGGTCGCTGAGAACGCGAAGGTCACGACCTTCTCGACGCCGCGGCGGTCGGCGGTGCTGGCAGAAGGAGTCGAAGCCAAGCAGGCCGACAACGAAAAAGTGGTCATGGGCCCGTCGTGGAAGATCGCCTTCAAAGATGGCGCGCCAACGGCGGCAGCCGAAGCCTTTGCGAAAAAGGCTGGCATTGCCGTTGCGGAAATCAAGAAAATAGAGACGTCGAAGGGCGAGTACGTTGGCGCGACGGTGAAGCTGATCGGGAGGACGGCGGCGGAGATTTTGACTGCGGAGCTGCCGAAAGAAGTGCTGGCGATCTACTGGGCCAAGAACATGTACTGGCGCGCGGCGAAGCCGGAGCGGTTTGTGCGGCCGGTGCGCTGGGTCGTGGCAATGCTGGACGCCGAAGTCGTTCCACTGGAGATTGCGGGAATTGCGGCAGGCAATTCGAGCCGTGGACATCGGGTGCTCTTTGGTGAGGCGCCGGTCGTGATCGAAGGGGCCAAGAGTTATCCCGAGGCGTTGCGCGCGGCGTTCGTTGTGGTCGATGTGGCCGAACGCCGGCAGACGATCCGCAAGGCGCTGGACGCGGCGACGCGCAAGGTGGATGGCGCACGCTGGCGCGAGGACGAAGCGCTGGTCGATACGGTGACGCACTTGACCGAGTGGCCGTCGGTGATCCTGGGCGAGTTTGAGCGCGAGTACCTGGAATTGCCGGAAGAGGTTCTGGTGACGGTGATGCGCGACCACCAGAAATACTTCGCGGTGGAAGATGCGCAGGGCAAGCTGGCGCCGGACTTTGTGGCGGTGCTGAACACGCAGGCGGATGATGAGGGCGCGGCGATCATACGGCACGGCAATGCACGTGTACTGCGAGCGCGATTCAAGGATGCTCGATTCTTCTGGGATATGGATCAGAAGACGCCGCTGGCCAAGCGCATGGAGAGCCTGAAGAACGTGACCTTCCAGAAGGAACTGGGCAGCTACTACTGGAAGACAGAACAGAACCTGGCGGTCGCGAATGCGCTGGCCACGATCCTGAAGGGCGTGAACGCTCCGTTCGACGAGGCGGCGCTGTTCAAAGCGGTCGAACTGGCAAAGACCGATCTCACCACTGAACTGGTCAAAGAATTCACCGAGCTGCAGGGCGTAATTGGCGGACTGTATGCGCGGGCGCAGGGGCTAAGTGAGCCAATTGCGCGCGCCATCTACGACCAGTACACGCCGGCTTCGATTGAAGACCCGATTCCGGTATCGGTGGAAGGGCAGTTGTTAGGAATCGCTGATCGCGTTCAGACGATTGTGGCGATGTTCGGGATCGGCAATGCGCCGACAGGATCGAAAGACCCGTTTGCGCTGCGCCGGGCAGCGAACTCGGTCGTGAAGATTCTGGCTGAGTCAGAGTTGCCACTGACGTTGAGCAACGTGGTGAATGCGAGCGGCGTGAGCGATGCCGGCAAAGCGCAGGTCGCCGAGTTTTTTCGCGAGCGGCTGCATTTTTATTTGAAAGACGTGCGCGGCTTTGCGTACGACGTGGTGAACGCAGTGCTGGCGGCGGGCGCGGACGATGTGCGCGACGCGATTGCGCGCGCCGAGGCACTGACTTCGGTACGCGGCTCGGCGGATTTCGCCGCCGTATCGGCCGCATGCAAACGTATCAAGAACATTTTGAAGCAGGCTGAGGAAAAGGGCTTCAGTTCTGATCCGCGGAAGATCGGCAAACTCGCACTGGAGGGGATTGACCTCTGGGACCGGTCAAAAGAGATTGCGCCGCAGATTGCCAAGCTCCGCGAGCAGCGGAATTACGGCGAGGCTCTGGTGTTGATTGCGACGCTGCGGCCGACGATTGACCAGTTCTTCGATAAAGTGATGGTGCTCGACGCCGATGAGGCGGTTCGCAGCGCCAACCTTGGATTGATCGCCGAAGTTGTGCGTAATTTTTCGTCGATTGCGGACTTCAGCGAAATTGTGACGGCGTAGAGAGCTAAGCTGACGGCTCTCCGCCTTCATCTCTCGGCCCTACTGCCCATCCAGAAACGCGCGCACAACCGGTCCCAACTTATCCGTTTCGTAGGCGAACGAGATGTGGCCATAGTCGGAATCGAGGACAAAGACCCTGGCGCCGATGGCCTTGGCAAAGTCCTCAGCCGGCAACGGATTGACCATGTGGTCCTGCGCGGCGACCACGACGAGCACGCGCGCCTTGACGCGGTTTTCCGCATCGTTCAACGAGTCGGTGGGCATCGAAGCGCCGGACATTGAGCCGCCGCGGGCGACGTCGTGATGGATCATTGCTTCCAGTTGCGACAGCCAGTCATTGGCGTCGAAGGGAAGAATGCCATTCGAGTAGTAGGCAGCATAATCGGCGGCAAACTTCTCGGGCGGATGCTCGCGGGCGTAGTTGGCCGGAGTGGTCAGGTGCATGGTGTGGATTGCATCAACCAAGCCCATGGGCGGTCGCTGGGTATAGTGGCCGTTTTGCCAAGCGGGATCGGAACGGAGCGCATCCTCCTCCGCATGCCAGAGAAGCAGATCGTAGCCGGTGAGGCGCGGTGAACCGACGATGGGAATCGCCACGTCCATGAACGTGGGGTAGTCCACCATCCATTCGAATGTCTGCATGCCGCCCATGGAGACGCCCATGACTGCGCGCAGATGCTTGAGACCGAGCGTCTCCGTGGCGAGGCGGTATTCGGCGGTGACCATGTCGCGCGTGGTAAAGGCGGGAAAGAGCGGACCCGGCTGCGAAGTGGAGTTCGAAGGGGATGAGGAAACGCCGTCACCGAATGCATCGACCGCGATGACGAAATATTTCGACGGATCAACGAGCTCGCCCGCGCCCACAAATCCGGCCAGGCTGGAGCTGGTGCCGGAAAAATATGAGGGAAAGAGCACGGCGTTCGAACGGTCGGCGTTAAGCTTGCCAAATGTCCGGTAACCGAGCCGGCATCCGGTGATTTGCTGGCCATTCTCCAGTTGGCAGGCTCCCAAGTCAGCGAGCTGCTGCTGGGCATCAGACACGGCCTGCGGCGCGGGCGCAGGCTGCTGCGCCCTTCCGACCGTAAAGGCCGCGAAAGAGACCAAGAGCGCAAGAATGAACCGGAAGGCATGTTTTCGCATGACAAAAAGTCTACATTGCGGGAGGCGCGGAGCTTGCGGCGGCCCAGTAGCTACAGGCAGCGCGTCTAAAATCAATACAGATGGCGGACACGCTTTATTTGAGCCTGTGGTACCCGAACCTGCGCCTGGAAGCGCTCCCCGACAAGCTGACTGCGGTGCTGGGCGCCTTTGCTTCGCATGGGGGCGAGGCGAAGGTTTATTCAGCAACGGTGTGGCCGGTGAGCTGGAACGAGACGCCGATCTTTGAGCGGATTTATGGGCGGATGGCGGGCTTGGTTGAACCGGGCCAGGTGCCGGGCGCGGATCCGCGGCTAGCGGTGGAAGAGGCGGCGGAACTGATGCACGAGGACTACGCATACGAGTTCCAGATTGGGTGGAATTTGTGGGAACTCGAGACGGGGCCGAGCGGAGTTTCCGTTGCGAAAAACGAAAATGCATTTTCTTCGACTTCGGGCGCTGCGGCGCCCTCCGCTCAGAATGACACGGTTTTGGGTCGTTGGGCGCGTGGACCAAGGCTGGTGCGGGTGACGGGGTATGGGCCGTTGTTCGACGAGGGTTCGTACGAACAGGATGGGCACATCCGGATCGACTTTGGCAGCGATGCGCCATTCCTCGAGGAGGACGCTGATCTGGACCTGGTGGGCGCGAGACACGTGGAAGAGAATGTGCGCCAATTGGTGGAGCTGACCGCGGGAGTGGAGAAGGCCTCGGGCGCAACGGCGCGCCTGCTGTGGAGCGAGTTGGGCGAGAGCCTGGCAACGAGGCTCGCGGCACGGTTGGGAATGGAAAACTAGGCGTGCGGTTGACGATCGAGCGAATCCGGACGCTATTGCTGGTGGCGGCGGTGCTGTTGCTGGCCACGCTGGGCGTGTTCCTGGTGAGAGCGAAGTTGAAGAACGTGCTGAACCGGCATGATTTGCCGCATCGGCTGGCCAAGGACATCGTGCAGGAGGCCAATGGGTACACCTACGTTCATGCGTTTGGGGCACACTCGCAGTACCGGATTCATGCGTCGAGAGAGGTAGAGCTGAAAAGCGACTTCGTAGAGCTGCACGACGTGCAGATCGACCTTTTCGGAGAAGACGGAAAAGAAATTGACCGGATTTCCGGTGACACTTTCGAGTACGACCAGAAGACAGGCAAGGCCATGGCGCAAGGACCGGTGGAGATGCTGCTGACGCGGCCGTCGGCAAGCACAGAAGCAGCCATGGAGACTGCGAGCAAAACGAAAGGCCATGTGATTGCCGAGGTTGGCGCGGCGACGGGCTCGGCTGGGCAGATTGACGTTAAGACGAGCGGGGTGACCTTCGATCGGAACTCGGGGCTGGTGACGACGGCGCAGCAAGTCGATTTCTCCACTGCGGAGGGCAGTGGCAGCGCGACGGGCGCGAGCTACGACTCGCAGAGCGGGCACCTGACGCTGGAGCAGGCCGTGGAGATGACGACGCATCGCGGTGCGGATGAGGTCAAGATTCACGCGCAGCATGCGGAGCTGGACCGCGGCGCGCAGACTTGCATGCTCATGAAAGCAAACGCCGAGTACCACGGTGGACAGGCGGACGCGTCTGAAGCAAAGATTCTGTTTCGCGTCGATGGGTCGGCGGAGCGCCTCGACGCGAAGGGCGGATTTACGGTCGCGACGGCAAACGGCGGGCATCTGGCGGCGCCCGTGGCGTGGATGGATTTTGACGGGCACAGCGAGCCACTTCATGGGCACATGGAGGGCGGTGTGACGATGGACTCGGCAAACGATGGCCGCATAGTGCACGGGACATCGCCGACGGCGGAGCTGGAGTTTGGCGCGAAGGGCGAGCTGAAAAGCGCGCACCTGGAGCGCGGCGTAGAGATGAAGAGCGAAGAGACGAGCGTGGAGGGCGCGGGGCAAATTGCGGGAGATGGCGCGCTACGCGTGAGCCGGATGTGGCGCTCACCTGTGGTGGATCTCGACTTTCGAGTGGCAAAGGGTGCAGGCCGGGGACCCGCAGACAAAGGACAGTTGGAAGTGGAGTCGATGCGCGGCTCGGGCGGCGTGACGATCACGAGTGAAAGCCAGCGCGGCTCCGCGAGGACAACTCCATCGACGATGACTGCGGATGAAGTGACGGGAATCTTCGGAGCGGGTTCGGTGCTGCGCGCGGTAAGGGGCGTGGGACATGCGGAGATCGACGAGACGACGGCGGCAGGGGCGCGGCAGACTGCGACAGGCGACCGGCTGGAGGCGGAATTTGATGAAGGCAGGGACCAAGAGACCAAGGGAGCGAGGGAGCGAGGGAGCCTGGGAGCTGTGCGCGGGAGCCTGGCCGTCGTGCCTGCCGGAGGCGCGGGCGGGTTGCGGGTGGCAGAGCTGGATGAGAATGTAGTGCTGTTTGAGCAACCTTTGCAGAAGCCAGGTGCGCAGCCTCAGCCGCCGCTGCGTGCGATGTCAGGTAAAGCCATCTACGAGGGGACGCGCGAGTGGCTGCATTTGACGATGAGTCCGCGCGTGCAAGACGGCGGCCTGGAGTTGACGGCGGATCGAATGGACGTGTCGCGGCAGTCGGGTGATGCTTTCGCGCGGGGCAATGTGAAGGCGACATGGGCGGACCCGGGCGCGGGTGGGCAAGGCGCGACAGTGGCCGGCGATTCGGGAGAGGGCGGAGTGACGCTCGGCGGCAAGGGTCCAGCCCACGTGGTCGCAACGGAGGCTCAATTGAATCAATTCACAGGCGAAGTAACCTTTCGCGGACATGCACGCCTGTGGCAGGAAACGAATTTCGTGAGTGGGCCGGTGATCCTGCTGAACCAGCACCTGCAGACGCTGGTAGCGCGAAGCAGCGATCCGGCAGAGCCGGTGCGAGTGGTGATGCTGAGCGCGCCGAGTGCGGGCAACGGCGGCACGAAAGCTGAGATACAGGACCAAGGCGGAAACTCCCGAAACTCGTCGCCCGCCGCTTCAGTGATCCGCGTGCGTGGCGGGGAACTCAAATACTCCGATGCGGAGCGGAGGGCGGTGATGCGCGGAGGCACGCTCGGCGCGGTGATTGCGGAGACGGGAACGGCGACGTCGTCGTCCGATGCGGTTGAGTTGCTGCTGATGCCGGCGGGAAATCACGACGCAAACGGCGGTGGGCAGGCGCAGGTGGATCGCATGAAGGCAACGGGTCATGTGGCGCTGACGATCGAGGGCCGGCGCGGGACAGGGGAGCAGCTTATGTACTCAGGCGCGACCGGAGAATATGTGCTGACAGGCAGCGCCGGCGCGCCGCCGAAACTGAGCGATCCTGAGCGCGGGACCGTGACCGGCGAGGCTTTGATTTTCGATAGCCGCGATGATAGGGTCAGAATCGAAGGCGGCGGCCGCGAGACCGAAACGAAAACGACCGCTCCAGAAGCGCACGGAAAATAGGCGCCAAAGCGCTAGCGAGACGCATGCAAACATTGATTGCCGAGGGAATCGGTAAGAGCTACAAGCGGAGGCAGGTTGTACGGGACGTTAACCTGCGAATCTCTCGCGGCGAAGTGGTGGGTTTGCTGGGGCCGAACGGCGCCGGCAAGACAACCAGCTTTTACATGATCGTAGGACTGGTGCAGCCCGAAAGCGGGCGCGTGCTGGTGGACGAGATTGACATCACGCGGGTGCCGATGTACCTGCGAGCGCGGAACTTCGGCATCAGCTATCTTCCCCAGGAGCCTTCGGTTTTTCGCAAGCTGACCGCGGAGGAGAATATCCTGGCGGTGCTGGAAGCGCAGCCGCTGGGCAATCGGGAACGGCGCACGCGCGCGGAGAAGCTGATCAACCAGTTGAATCTGGGCCACATCCGCGGCACGCGGGGGTATGCGCTTTCTGGCGGCGAGCGGCGGCGGGTGGAGATTGCGCGGGCGCTGTGCATCCAGCCAAGTTTTATTCTGCTCGACGAGCCGTTCAGCGGAATCGATCCTATTGCCGTGCTGGAGCTCCAGAAGATCATCTTTGACCTGAAGGCCAGCGGGATTGGCGTGCTGGTAACGGACCACAACGTGCGCGAGACATTGAGCGTAACCGACCGCGCGTACATCATTGCCGAGGGCAGGATCTTCCGCACCGGGACGCCGCACGAGCTGGGCAACGACGTCGAGGTGCGGCGAATCTACCTGGGCGAGGGATTCTCGCTCAATTAGGGAATTGGACGCGCCCTTAAATCAGGCATATTCTGAGGGTTCTACGGCGAGTGGGGGCGCCGCGGGATTGTTTTCTTCTAACGATTCCGAGATGGGCCGAAGTCCAATTCGGGACGATAACGCGAATTGGTGATTCGATCTGAGACAGTTTCTGGATTAAGCTTTATCACGCACGATTACACTCGCATTGAGCCAAAACGGGAAGAGACGCATCGATGCCGCTACTGCAACCAAAACTGAGCTTGAAGGTCGCGCAACGTCAGGTGCTGACGCCGGGCCTGATGCAGATGGTCAGCGTTCTTGCGTTGAACAAGCTCGAGCTCAAGGAGATGATCGATGCGGAGATGGTGGAAAATCCCGTCCTGGAAGAGATTGACGAGACAGTTCCGATGCTGGATGATGTCGCGGGCCGCGAGGAGCGGCTGGAGCGGCCGGCAGAGGAAGCGGCCGCGCCAGCCAAGAAGGACGTCTTCGACGAGATCGATTTTGGCTCGTACTTCCAGGAGTATCTCGACCCCGGCTATCGCACGCAACCGGAATACGAAGACAGCGACAAGCCCTCGTTTGAAAACTTTCTCTCCCAGCCTACGACTTTGTCCGATCACCTGGCGTGGCAGTTGGGAGCCCTGAGCCTGGACCGAAAGCTCCTTGAGGCAGCGGAGTTTGTGGTCGGCAATCTGGATGGGGATGGTTATCTGGCGGCGAGCGAAGAGGAGCTCGCCGCTGCTTTCTGTGGTGTAGCGGCCGACGTGGCGGCGAGCAACGGCCATGCGGCGGAGCTGGCCGCGGCCCTCGATCTGATCCGGCGAGGGCTCGATCTGGTGCGGCATCTGGATCCAGCGGGAGTGGGGGCGAGCGATCTTCGGCAGTGCCTGGCCCTCCAGATCGCGGCGCAGCAGCAAGAATTTGACCATTTGTACGGAAGCGGGACGGAGGAGGCGGACGAGGTGCCGGCAACGGACCCGCATGGCAGCTTCCGCGCCGAGGCTGAAGCCAAAATCGATGAGCGGCGACGGGCAATGGAGGTGGCTGAGCTGATTGTGGAACGCCACTTGCCTCTATTGCAGAAGCGCGATGTGAAAGACCTCGCGCGAGCGGCGCAGGTGACCACGGAAGAGGCGCACGCAGCGGTGGAGTTTATCCGCACGCTCGATCCGCGGCCGGGACGAATGTACAACCGGGACCAGGCGCGGCTGATCGAACCTGACGTGTATTTCGTGAAACGCGGCGGCGAGTGGGTTGTGAGCATGAACGAAGAAGACCTGCCCAGCCTGCGTTTGAGCCAGCGCTACCGGCGGATGCTTGTCTCAGCGGACACCGACAAGGAGGTTAAGGAGTACGTAAAAGAGAGGTTCCGCTCGGCGCTGCAACTGATGCGGAACATCGCGCAGAGGAAGAGCACGATTCTACGGACGTGTGAAGTGATTGTGCGGCGGCAGCAGGAGTTCTTCGACAAGGGCGTAGAGGGGCTGCGTCCAATGATGATCAAGGAAGTGGCCGAGGAGATTGGGGTTCACCCCTCGACGGTGAGCCGCGCCGTGGCCAACAAATACGCGCACACGCCGCAGGGTGTGCTGGAGCTGAGGTTCTTCTTCTCAGAAGGCGCGAACGGACCGGAGGGCGCGGACACCCCGCTGCTGGTTTTGAAGCGCAAAGTGCGCAAATTCATCGAGGACGAGGATGCGCGGCATCCGCTGACCGACGATCAGCTAGCTGCGATGCTGCAGTCGCAGGGCATTCAACTCACGCGGAGGACCGTGGCAAAGTACCGCGAGGACATGAACATTCCGTCGACTCACCAGCGGCGAAAGAGGGTCTAACTCTCAACTATCAGCCGTTAGCTTTCAGCAATCAGCTTGTTCGTGCCGGCTTCGGCCGAAGGAGTTTTCGCGCCGGCTGCTCGATGAATTTGTACGTGAGCAGCGAGGCGGCAATGGCCGCGCTCACGCAAAGTACGACTCGAACTGCGAGCGGCAAGCCCGGCATAGCTTCCAGGACATTCGACATTACCCAGGAATGCAGCAGGTAGAGGCTGTAGCTGGCCTCGCCAAGGTATATGAGCGGAGCAAAGGACAGGAATCGCGCCCATCGCGGTTGCGATGCGACTCCGTAGATGATGGCTGCGAATGCGGGCGAGAGCAGCCCGGTTGAGATCACGGGGTTCGGGATTTTGTCGGCGAATATCGTGACCAGGACAAGTCCAGCAACTCCGCCGACAATGCAAATGGAACCAAGCCTTCGGCTCGCCCCGCTCGTTAGAAACAGCCGGCAAGTCAACATGCCGACAACAAACTCCGGCAGACGAACGAGTGGATTGAAGCTCAGGAAGTTCTTCCAAAACAAAGTCGTTTCTGTCGAGTTGATCTTGGCGGCGCCATCGGGGTGAAGGACTATGTAGGCTGCGGACATCGCGAGACTGATGAGCCAGACTCCGGCGATCCAGAACGGCAAGAGGCGGCGCGAAAGAGGCTTAGTCCTCTTAAGTAGGAATGGAAACAGCGCATAAAGGAAGGCTTCAACCGAAAGACTCCAACAGACAGGGTTCCAGGCAAGAGCGCCCTGCGGAAACCAGGATTGAAGGAGGGTGAGAGCGAGGATTGATGCGAGTGGCAGGTGTTGCATGCTCCACGCGAAGAAGGGAAGGTTCAAGTGCCTCGCTGTAGAGAAGAAAAACGGTGCGGTGACGGCGAGGGAGAAGAGATATGCGGGATAGATTCGCGCAAAGCGTGCCTGCCAGAATCGCCGCGGAACGAAGTCAGTAACCGCATAGGTGTAGACAAGGATGAAGCCTGAGAGGACGAAGAAGAAATTGACTCCAACGTAGCCGATCGAAGCAAAGTTTCTGTACCACCATGGCCCGACGGCGAGGACACCTTCGACGTAGAGGTGGAAGAGAACGACGTGAAACGCCGCGAAAAAGCGCAACGATGTGAGCCCTTCGAGGCGCGGGCGGTTAGCGGGCTGGTTTCGTGCGATCGGTTCGGGTTCTGCGGCGATTTGCGATGCAGAGAGGGAGATCGAATTCGATTTCAGAGCCGCCATCATTGCCTCTATCAGGAGGCATTATCGCTTGCGTTCCAGCGCGGTGACAATGAGCGGGATCTAAACGCACGATGGACTTTGGGCCAACCGGGGAGTTGAAAGACTTCAATCGCCGATTGGATCGCTTCGATTTCCAAGAACAACCGCTGATCCTTCGACTCCGCCCGCTGCGGCGGGCCCCGCTCAGGATGGCAAGCTTTTGCGGGTCTTTGGGACGGCATCAGTTAAGCGTGACGCTGTTGTTCATCAGCGTAATCTCCGGGACATCGCCGCCGCATTCTACAGTGACCGTGTCGCCCTTTAGTGCCTCGCCCGAGGGAATGGCGAGCGTAACCTCAGCTGTCTTCGGCGTGAAGTCGAGAGGCGCTTTCAACGCGGGGACTTCGGCTGTAGCGAGGGTCTTGCCGGTTTTGTCGCGCAGGACGACCTTTGAAGCTGGTGCGTCGACGGAGCCGACGCTGTGAACAGTGACCGTCATCTTCGAGCCGTCAACTCTAACGTCTTCAGGATCGATTCCGAGATCCGGACGCGACCAATACGGAGTCCCCTTTGTCTTGAGCGCGAGCTCGATGACTGTGGTGGTGCGCGGCGCGAAGGTGATGGCGATGGACTTGCTGCGCTCGAACGCAACGGTTTGCGTTAAAGGATTTTGGATCGGAGCGTCCGCGGCGGGCGGCGCATTTCCGATACCAGCTTGTGTGCCTTGCGTCATCGTCCAGTCACCGGGATCGACTTCCCAGCCGGTCATGTGCGCGGTGACGGGAACGCGGTCGAGATTGTAGGCGATGATTTTGACGTGATCGGGCGTGGCTTCGGGAATGAGAATGGCGACGCTCTGGTCGTCGGTCGGCGCGTCGAAGCGCCAACTGACGGCGTTGCCGGGATAGCAATAATTGCGCATGAGCGCGACGCCGCCGAGACGCGAGCGCTGCAGCTCGCCATTGTTGAAGTAGATGCGATCGATCCAGAGGCTGCCCTCGGTGTTGATGAACTCGCGCTCTTTGGCGGTTTGAATCTGCGAGGCGTAGACCTTTTCTAGATACGAGGTGTCGCCGGTGGCCTGCCAGGCTAGCTGCCAGAGAGTCTCGCTGGGCTGGGCGATGCCCGACGGGCCGCTGACTTTAGCGGCGGCGGCGATGACCGGATTAGTTTGGGATTTGCGCAAGTCGAGCATGTCGAGCGTATCGGCATTGACCAGTTGCATCGATTCCATGGGCGAGCCGATGAAGGGCTGAACGTATTTGAGGTCGCCGGTCCAGCGATAGGCAGCCCAGAGAATGAACCACGCGCGCATGCCTGTGGGCTTATCTTCGTCGGTTTTGAAGTTGACTTCAAGATGCAACACAGGCTTGCCGTCGGGGCCGGGCTTGTAATGAGCGAGGATGCCGTCGGCGAGCTCGAGGATCATCTTGCGTGTCTCAGGCATACCGTTGAAAAGCACGAGCGAGAGCGCGGGATGGAAATCCATATACGAAGCTTCTTTCGACCAGCCCCAGACGCCTCCCGTCGCCATTTTGGCGCCATTGAAGTAGTTGGAGCGAACGTGGCGGTGGCCCGCGTCGTTGATGCCTGTGAGCCACTTGAGGCGCTTGGCGGTGACCATCGCGCGCTCAATCTGTTTGGGGCTGCCAAAGTCGAGAAGCATGTTCTCGCCGAGTACGTTGAGGCCGTCTTCGTAGCTGTGCAACTCGTCGGTTTGGATGGTGGCGAGGCCATTGGTGAACATGTGCTGCGCATACATCGCGTTGAGCTCGCGCCAAAGCGAGGCCTTGATTTTGTCGGGCGTGGAGCCCATAAGTGCGAGACCAGGGAACCACTCGCTGAAATCGCTATCGTCGGAGAGGCCGCCGCCGAATTCGCCGTTGGAGATTTGGCGATTATCGATGTACCAGTTGATGAGGCGCTTGAGGTACCCGAGATCTTCAACCTGCAGGAAGGCCCATTGCGGCACGCCAAGCGGCGCCTGGGGCACGACGAAGGGCGGGTGCGGCTGCTCGTGATTCATTTCGTGCCAGTAGTCGCGAGCCAGTTCGTTTTCGGGATCGACGCGCAACAGGTCGCTGATGTCGCCATCGAAGCGGTTGTAAAGATTAAGGCGTCGCGAGCTGACGGATTCCTCGACGAGGTTCGAGAACTCGTCGTGCACTTGCGTGAGGCGGTCGGCGATGTGCTCGGGGAGCGCGTCCTTATAGGGCTTGAAGATGAGGCGGATGTCGGCGCCTTCGAGAGCATCGGTCGAGAAATCGGAGCTTTGGGCGGCGATGGTGAGATAGAGGCTACGGCCATTGGGAAGGATGCGGTCGCGCGTGTCGAGCCAGAGGGTGTGCGGCGTGTTGGGCTTGACGGCGAAGGTGAAGTAGAGCATGTCGCGCATAGGCCAAAGCGGATCTTTGATCTGGATGTTGATGGGAATGACGCCGTCGGCGTTGGGCTGGAGGTTGAGCGGAGGCAGATCGATAGCGATTCCGTCGAGACCGGCGTCGATATTCTCCCAGCCGTAGGAGTAGCCGTGACTGTCGGCGACGAACTGCGAGCGGAAATCGGCAGGGATGAGAATGTGGACGATGGGCAGTCCGCCTTGAACGTCTTTGCGGCGCGTGCCGGGAGCTCCGGCGGGCATGGCAACCATCGTCAAGCGCTCATCAGATGGGAAGCGGCCGGCAATGAAGTCGACGAGCGGTTTGGTGGAGGGATTGTCGGCCGGATTGATTTGGCCGGTCAGCTTGTAGCGGAGGATAGCCACGCCAGCCGGCTCTAGGCCAGGATGGACGTAGTAGGCGGAAAGCTCGCCGATGGGCTGTTCCTGCTCGACGTTGACGAACCGGATTCTCTGGCCGGTGATTGGCGAATCGAACTGGTGATAAGTGATCTCCTGGCCTTTGGGGCGAATGAAGAGAGGGGTCTCGGAGTCAGCGGCTTTTTCCTTGTCGTGAGCGAGGAGGGTGAATGTGCCCCAAGCACCGCCGGCGATCTCAAGATGATTCCACGGCTCGTCGGGCATGTCGAAAGTGACTGTCTTGCCGGAGAGCGAATAGCAGTCCCAATCGGGCAGCTCGAAATAATCGTCGCGGCCGATGAGACGCGAGCGGTTGAAGACGCCAGGCCATGTAGTTTCGCGAATGCCGTCGGTAGCACGCCACCACCAGCGATCGAGATCGAAAACGTCGTGAATCTCGACCTTGCGAATGGTTGTGTATTCCTCGTCAAGCAGAATGGGATCGTCGCCGGGACGATTCCAGCCGTACTTCAGATCCCATTCCTGCTGCCAGTTTGTCGCGTGGCCTGAGCCGGAATCGAAACGACCTTCAGCAGGAAGCACCGGGGCCGCGGCTTCAGCGGGAGAAGCGCCTGTCGCCACGGTGCGAACAAGCGGTGGAATATCTTGGGGGATTTGATTTTTGGCCAAGCCGGCAATGTTGTCGTCGGAAAGCATGCGGTCGTAGATGCGGAGCTCGTCGAGGTCGCCGCCGCGATCGTAGCTGTAGGAGCTTTCAACGCCGGTGGGACCGATGACGCGCGAGTGCGGACCGAACTGATCGAGAGCTGTGTCGAAAAGGCCAGTGGCTTCCTGGGTGGCCATGAGCTTGCCGTCGATATAGAAACGGATGCCGCTGGTTTCATCCCAAGCTAAGGTGAGATGAATCCACTGGTCGGCCCTCGGGATGTCGGGAAGCTTGACGGAGACGCGCGTGCGACCGAGGTTCACGTCGGTGACAAAAGCGTCAAAGCCATGGCCGTTCCAATCGATGCGCAGCCAGACCATATCCCAGCTGGAGTGATCAGCAAAGCCGACACGGAAGATGGGGAATTCGGTTTCGTCGAGTGGATCGCGCGAACGCCAGAAGAACGAGAGCGTGCCGCGTTGTGAGTTGATGTTGCCGGGCGCCCAGTAAGAGAGCAGTTGATTGTTGCCACACTGGATGTAGGAGCCGCTGACACCGTTGGGAAGGGTTTTGACGTCGCGTTGGTAGTTGGGAACGGGATTGCCGCCGGCAGCATAGTCGGCGCGGAAGCCGTTGTCGCCGGAGAGATAGAAGAGGAGGCCGGGCTCGGTGGCGTGCGTATCGGGCGGAAGGATCGAGGTTGTGGAGGGCGGTGCGTACTGGATAGGTACCTGAGCATGCGCGGCGATGGCGAACACGAACGAAGCTAAGACACAGAGCGACACGGCGTAACGACGCATGGGAAGACCTCCGGCTGGGGGCAGCGGCCTGAGCGTTCGTAGCGGCTCAAACTGGTCAGACCACTCCAACGAAATTGTGAAGGCTGGGAGGGTGAGTTGGCAACTGGGAGCTTTAAGTCGCGAGAAGAAAGCTAGAGGCTGGAAGCCGGAAGCTTGAGACTGCCTTTACATTGCTTCGGGGCTTTCGATGCCGAGGAGGGCGAGAGAGCCGACCAACTCGCGAAGGGCGATCGCAGCGGTGGCGAGGAGGAAGGTTTTGCGCGCGGGGTCTTCTTCCGTAAGGATGTGATGGCGATGGTAGAAGTTGGCGAACTCCTGCGCGAGCTGGAAGGCGTGCTTGGCGAGATACGCGGGCTCTGAAGTGCCGATACATTGTTCCAGGACTTGGGAAAAACGGCCGGCGCGTAACCATAGCGACCAAATGTCTTCGTTGCCTTCGCCGTTGAGATATGACTCGAGATTGGTGGCGGGCAGGCTGGCGAAATCGGCGAGCACGGTCTCGGGCGTGGTGTTTCCCTTGCGAAAGATGTTGCGGATGCGGACGACAGCGTACTGAATGTATGGTCCGGTCTCGCCTTCGAAACTGAGCGCGTCTTTGAAGTCGAAAGCGATGACCGAGTTGCGAGTGACCTTGAGCATGAAGTAGCGCAACGCGCCAATAGCGATTTGCTCGGCAATCTTCTGGCGCACGGCTGCGTCAGGGGAGGTCTGGCGCGCGTCTACTTCGGCATGCGTGGCGGCGATGAGCTTGTCGATGAGGTCGTCGGCCTTGACGCCGAAGCCCTTTCGGCCGCTCACTTCGATGTAGGATTTCTTCTGGTCTTCTTCCGAAATGTCGTAGCCGAGCTCGACGGCGCAGCGGGGAGTGAGCGCCACCATTTCGTAGCTGAAGTGGGTGTAGTGATCGGCCTGCTCGGTGTAGCCCATGCCGCGAAGTGCCTGGATGACGTTGGCTTGTGGGTCTGATTGGCGCGCATCGATGACGTTGTAGATGGCAGTTGCGCCGCCGAAGTGGGGGTGGTTCGGCTCGCCGGACTCCGCGGAGATCCAGCACTCGTGATCGGGATACGTGAAGAAGCGCTTATAGCCGAAGTCCTTGCCTAGCAGGCCGAACTTCCAGAGGTGGTAGGCGATGTCCTTGCCGACATAGGTGACAGTGCCATTGGAGCGAACGATGACCTTGGCGCCTTCGTCGGTGGCTTCGGTTGTTTCAGCCCCGGGGCGGGTCATCACCCAGCAGCCCTTGTTCTTGCCTTCGTTCTCGAAGTAGAGGACGCCGGACTGCTTCAGCTTTTCGAACGCGGCTTCCCAGAATTTCAAGTGAAGAATTTCGCTTTCGCGCGGCAGGAAATCGTACTCGATGCCGAGGCGAAGCATGGTTTCAAGGTGGCGGCGGAGGACGGCCGTGGAGATGAGGTCGGCGATCACGGCGGTGTCCTTATTGCCCGCCTCAATCGCATGCAGCGTGTCGAGGCGCAATTGTTTGCGCGCGGCTTGCTCTTCGGCGGTGCCTTCGCCGTACCATTGCGAGGTGCGGGCGTAGAGATCCCAGCAATAATAGTCAATGCGCTCGCCTATTCGGGCGAGTTCAGCGATCAGCGTACGAACTTCGGCAGGCGATTTCTTTTCGAGGTGCAGGAAGCCAACCACAACGTCGGCAACCTGGACGCCGGTGTTGTCAATGTAGTTCTGTACGTCAACTTTGTAGCCCGCGGCAAGGAGGAGGCGGACGAACGTGTCGCCGAGAATGGCGTTGCGCAGATGACCGATGTGCGCGGCCTTGTTGGGATTGATGGATGTATGTTCTACGAGGGCGTGGCCGAGCGGCGATGGCGTATGTGCGTCGACGGGAACGACTAATAGCGCGGCCTCAGCGCGATTGAGAAACGCGTTGATGTAGCCAGCTCCGGCGACTTCGAATTTGGCGAAGCCTGGAAGTGGGCCGAGTGCAGAAACGATTTCCTGGGCGATGACTTTAGGCGCCTTGCGCAGTTTGCGCGCCAGTTCAAAGGCAATGGGCGTGGCAATCTCGCCCAGACGCAATTCGGGCGGCGTCTCGAGAGGGATCGAGCCAATCTCCAGTTCGTATTTGTCTTTGAGGACAGCTCGAAGACGATCAGCGAGCCGCTTTTCAAGTTCGAGAACCACGCGAGAGCCTCAGGAAAATGCTTGATTTTCCTAGTGATTTTAGCATCTGCGGTGAGACGGTCACCTAAAGTGCGATGTGCGGTGCGCAAAATGCGCAAGACGGGCCATTCAAGCGCAATGCCTTAAGATGGAGAGTGATCGCCGATCTCGTCGCGTTTTCATTTGTGCGCGAACGGAATGTGCCCATCATGACCGAATCAACATCGAAGTCAGAATCGAATTCGGGCCGCTTTTACCTGACCACGCCGATTTACTACGTGAACGCGCGGCCGCACCTTGGCCATGCGTACTCGACGATCGTGTGCGATGCGATTGCGCGGCGCAAGCGGGCACTGGGAATCGAGACGCGTTTTTTGACAGGCACCGATGAGCACGGGCAGAAGATCGAGCGCTCGGCGAAGGCCGCCGGGTGCACACCGGAGGAATTTGCGGCAAAACTCTCCGCCGATTTTCGCGGGTTGTGGGACCGGTTCGGGCTGACCTACGATGATTTCATCCGGACCACAGAGCCGCGTCACATCCGCGGCGTGCAGAAGCTGTTTACGACAATGCGCGATAACGGATACATCTACAAAGGCTCGTACACGGGGCAGTATTGCATCTCTGACGAGGCGTATGTGGATGGGCCGCCGGGAACGCTGTGCCCCGATTGCGGGCGGATGACGGAGACGGTTAGCGAGGAGAATTATTTTTTCAAGCTGTCGGCATTCGAGCACAATCTGCTGGAGTTTTACGAAGCAAATCCGGGGTTCATGGGGCCCGAGTCCACGCGACGCGAGGTGATCAGCTTTGTGCGCGGCGGCCTAAAAGACCTTTCGGTGAGCCGGACGAGTGTTTCGTGGGGCGTTCCGATTCCGGGCGATGAAAAACACGTCGTGTATGTGTGGCTGGACGCGTTGGCGAATTATATTACCGCGCTTGGATATGGCTCTGACGACGATCAGAAGTTTCAAAAGTTTTGGCCTGCGGACCTTCATTTGATCGGGAAAGAGATCAGCCGGTTCCATTGCGTGTACTGGCCGGCGTTTTTGATGGCGGCGGGAATTGCGATGCCGCGCTCGGTGCGGGCGAATGGGTGGCTGCTCTTCGACCAGGGAAAGATGTCGAAGTCGCGGGGAAACATTGTGCGGGCCGAGACGGTTCAGGCAGTGCTGGGAGCGGATGCACTGAGGTACTTCTTGCTGCGCGAGATTCCGTTTGGGCAGGACGGGAATTTTTCGTTTGACGCCCTCGTTCAGCGGTACAACGGCGACTTGGCCAACGGCTACGGCAACCTGGTGAGCCGCGTGGTGAACATGGTGCACAAGTACTTCGGCGGGGTTGTGCCGGAAGCAGGCGCGGAGACGCCGGCGGAAACTGCGCTGCGCACGAACGCGGAGGCGGCAATTGAGGCGTTTGGGCCTGCGTTTGACGAATTGAATTTCTCTGAAGCGCTCAAGAGCCTGTGGGCGCTGGTGGCGGAGACGGACGGTTACCTGACCGCGAATGCGCCCTGGAAAAAGCCGCCGGAGCGCTCGGACGCGGAGCATGCGAAGCTGCAAGCAAGAGTGCTGGCGACGGCGTCAGAGGCGATTCGCGTGATTACGGCGCTCGCTTATCCCATTGTTCCGGACGCGGCATCCAAGGTGTGGGGACAACTTGGGCTGGGCGATTTGGCGGATGCGGCGAAGCGCGGATTCTTGGGTGAGCTCACGTGGTGCGGATTGAAGGCGGGGACGAGATTCGGCGAGCCCTCGCCACTGTTTCCGCGCGCGGAAAAGGATGCGATTGAACGTATGCAGAGTCTCGAGGACGAAAATAATCGGACGGCAGTGGATGCTGCGAGCGGCGGAAGCGGAGTGGATGAAGCAAAGGCGCCTGCACCATTGAAGCACGAGACGGCTGTGGCACCAATGAAGCCAGCTTTGGCGAAGGCGGTTGTGCCTGCAGCGAAGACCGTTGCGCCGGTGGCTGCAAAGGTTGAATCGCCGACAGTTCCTGCGGTTGCGCCTCTCGCGCCGCAAACAGGGGCGGAGGCCGCGGCGCATGCAGCGCAGCACATCACGATCGACGACTTTGCCAAGATGGAGCTGCGCGTGGCGCAGATCCTGGTGGCCGAGCGCGTGCCCAAGGCAGACAAGTTGTTGCGTCTCGAGGTCGATCTTGGAACCGAGAAGCGGCAGATTCTGGCGGGGATCGCGGAATACTACGAACCGGAGAAGCTGATTGGGCGCAAGATCGTGATCGTCGCGAACCTGGCTCCGAGAAAAATGAGGGGCCTGGAGTCGAACGGAATGCTGTTGGCAGCTTCGCTCGAAGGCGAAGCGCCTGTGCTGGCGGGGTTCCTCGAAGATGTGCCGCTGGGCGCGCGGCTGAAGTGAGCTCCGCTCTTTTACCCTTTCGAGCGGGGGAGTGCATTCTGAAGTTAGCCCACGCGTTCACCCCAGTCAGCTCACACCGATGTGCCGATACGCAGCTGAAATGGCGCCAGCACTAAACTGCGCTTTGGTTTTGGTTCTGCTTCTTTGGCGAGAGCACCAGCAGGATTCCACCGATCATCAGGGTAATGACAACATCCGCGAAGTTCCGGTGTATACCGTGCTGTCACGCCTCGACAGTCTGGATTGCCATCACAGAGCTGTGCGCCAAGTTCCACCACGCTGTAAAGACGATGAGCAATCGATGGGACGACCGCTTCCGGCTGGCGATGAGAAGGAAGGGGCCGAGTGCGACGAAGAAACTGAGGAACATGGGTTCCGTTTCGTTGTTCATCACCAGGAGCCACTTGGAATGCCACAGGTCTGTAAATAGCGGGTAAACCAATGCGATGAAAAGCAGACCGAGAACCACCAAGGTGACTTGTAATATGCGTTCACGTCTCACAATCACACCCTCTTTCACATCCCCGCCCCAAGCAGTTGGTAATCCCTCTCTTTTGAATTTGGTGCGGAAGGCGGGACTTGAACCCGCAAGCCTTTTGGGCGCCAGCTCCTAAGGCTGGTGTGTTTGCCATTTCACCACTTCCGCACAGTCGAGCGCAGGACGGGCCTAGCCCTCCTAAGTCTAGAGTGAAAACGACTCGGGTTGCAATGCGGCTGCGGTGGTAAGCGCGCCGGGACGCACCCTACTTCCTATTTCTTGAAAAATCTCCGCTCTTGCCGCCGGATTTCGATTCGAGGCGGATCTCGCGAATGACGATGGCCTTGTCGAGCGCCTTGGTCATGTCGTAGACGGTGAGCGCGGAAACGGCGGCGGCGGTGAGGGCCTCCATTTCGACACCGGTGGGCCCGGTTGTGGCTGCCGAAGACGTGATGCGCACGCCGCCAGCGACAATGGTGGCCCCAACATCGACGTGGGTGAGCGCAAGGGGATGGCACATGGGGATCAGATCGGCGGTGCGCTTGGCGGCCTGAATGCCGGCGAAGCGAGCGACCTCAAGCGGGTTGCCTTTGGGGTTGGAGGGCAGGGCGGCGAGCACGGCGGCGGAAAGCTCGACGAAGGCGGAAGCGGTTGCGGTGCGGCGCGTGGGCTGCTTGGCGCTGACATCGACCATCGAGGCCTGGCCCGATGAGTTGAAGTGCGAGAGGCGCGAGGGCTTGCTGTGCGAAGGCTTGGGCATTGGATTCCTCAAGGAAGCAGAATGCGGACGGTTGAGCCGGCGCAAAGGCGATCCGCATCTTCGGGTACGACCAGGAAACAGTTGGCGCGAGCCATGGCAGCGAGATCGCCCGAGCCCTGCCAGGGAACGAGCACGACTTCAGGGATGGGGCCCGCAAAGGTGCAGGCAGCGGGGAGAAAACGGGTCAAGCCAGCTTTGGTTTTGGCTTCTTCGGCGAGACGCGCGAGGGCGAAGCGGGGATCCAACTCTCGCCTTCCGGCAAGAGCGGCCACTACCGGCGTGGCGAAGAGCAGAAACGTGACGGCGGAAGAAACGGGATTACCGGGAAGTCCAAAGATGCAGCACTTCGTGCGGCGGAGTTTTGGACCGGCCTTAATGCTCCGAGACGGCATCTCGCCAAAGACTAATGGCTTGCCGGGCTGGATGCGGACGCCTGTAAAGTGAAAGCGCGCTCCGGCGCGGATGAGAGCAGGCTCGACAAGATCGAATTTGCCGGCGGACACGCCGCCGGTGATAAGAAGGAGATCTGCGGCAGCGGCGCGGGCGAGCGCGGCGTCGAGGGATTGGGCGGTGTCGCGTGCGATGGGCAGAATCCATGGATCGCCGCCAGCGGCAGAGACCATTGCGGCCAGCATCGCGCTGCTCGAATTGCGAATCTGACTGGGGCCGGGCGAGGAGCGGATGGATACGAGCTCGTTGCCGGTGGAGAGGATAGCCACGCGCGGCTTCAGGAAGACATCGAGTTTAGTCGAGCCACAGGACGCCGCAAGCGCAATCTGAGCGGCGGTGATCTGGGTGCCGGCGGGAAGAAGCCGATCCCCCTTGCGCGCCTGAGCGCCTCGGGCCACGATGTTCTCGCCTTTCAGAATGTTGCGCGAAGGTTCGAGAAGAATGGCGCGGGCGGATAAGGAACCAAGCTCCTCGATGTGCTCGAGCATAACGACGGCATCAGTGCCGAAGGGAACGGGTGCGCCAGTCATGATCTCCCAAGCCGAACCACGCGGAAGCGAACCGGATGGAGATTGCCCCGCTCGGGTCGAGCCAACGACGGGGAGGGGACGATGCGCGGAGATCTCTGCCGCCCGGCAGGCGAAGCCGTCGCGAGTGGAACGCGCGAACGGAGGCTGGTCAGCGTCTGCTCGGAGCGGCTCAGCAAGCACACGGCCGAGAGCCTGATTGAGGCGAACCCGCTCAATGCCGGGGCGAATTCGCGCAACCTTCGCAGCACAGGCAGCGACTTGGGCCGAGGCATCGTCAAAACTGGGCAATGCGGGGCTGGACAGTTTGGTGCTGCGGGACACGGGACTCATGGACGGGGACTCATGGAATGGATTGTAGAGGGTCCGAGATGCGGAGCGTCACTTCTGAGGCACTGGACCAGAAGCAGTGGGGCTGGAAGTGTTTGTCTCTTCGCCAGCCCGTTCGAGAATGGCGGTCGCTTCGGTGGCATGGGGGCCATTGGGAGCGAGCTGAAGGTACTTGCGGAAAGCATCGGCACAGCTAGGTGGCAGGATCAGCTTGTTGGTTTCAGGATCGATGCGGGCGTCCTGGGCAAGCCCAGCAGCCTTGATGTAGTAAAGAATGGCCTCGTTCGGATCTGCTTGAATGGCTTTGCCGGCGGAATCGATTTGCGCAGAAATGTTTCGCGCGTCGTAGAAGATCACGGCCTGATTGCGAAGGTACCTCGCCGCGCTTGATGGATCGGCCTTTGCTGCTGCGTCAAACGCGTCGTTCGCTTCGTCGACCATGAGAGTCCGGGCATAGACCTCACCCAGACCGGCTTCCGCGGCGCCCACAACCTCTGGTCGCGGCGGATCGGCTTTCAGTGCGAGGTCAAGAGCCTTCTTGAAGTTGAATTCAGCGTCGAGATAATTCCTGAGGCCGGCTTCGGCGCGCCCTAGGCCGATCCAAACCACAGGTTCAGTTGGATCGACGGCCGCATCCTTGGTCATGAGGGTTTCGATTTCGGACAGCTTGGCATTCTCGATTTCAGCGGTCATTTCATCGACGTTGCCAGAGCCCGGCTCCATGAGCAAGTTCTGGGCCGCAATGACTCGCGCATTCTCCGCGGCTTGGAAGTCGAGATTCACAATTTGCAGGTCAGCTTCGATGGCGGAGGCATCGCGCTTGGCGTCAGAGGCTGCGGCGGTGTTTGCCTCCGACAACTCCCGCAGTTGCAGTTGCTGGTCCGGAGAGAGCCTGGCGATGAATTCCCGGCGGGTCATGTCGATGTCTTGAGAAGTATCCTGCCCGGCGACAATCTGGACACCGCTGATGTAGTCAACGATCTTGCCTTCGGGCGTATCCGGCGCTCGGTAGACGATTGTGTATTCGCCGGGAGGCGCCTGACCGGAGTAGCCGCCGGAAGGAGAAACGGCGAAGTTGTAGCTCAAAGTTACGCCGCCGTCCACTGAGAGGCTGACAGTGCCGTCTTTCTGAGGTACGCCAGCGGGATTGATGACGCGGCCGTGAATCCTACCCGTGTCAGGGGCGGGCTGCGCCGGCAACGTCGTGATCGCGGCCAAAAGCAGGCCGACCAAGGACGATATGCCCCCGGCAGAAATGCGCAAACGGAGCGCAGGACACATGCAATGAATTGTAGTGGGAGCCGAGCAGACACAAAAGGCGCCCGCAGTGCGGACGCCTCTTGAGGCAAAGGTGAAGGCGGCCGGGTTAGTGGGTCTTGGGCGCCTTGTAGGAAGAGCTGACTTTTTCTCCCGCCTGCTGCAGGATGCCGGCAACTTCACTGGCATAGGGGCCGTCGGGCGCCAGCTCAAGGTACTTTTGATATGCCGCTACGCAATCGGGCGGCAGAACGATGCGGTTGGTCTTGGGATCGATCGTGGCATTCGCGATAAGACCCTGGCCCTTGATGTAATACAAGATAGCCTGGTTCGGGTCGATCTTGATGCCTTCATCGGCCGCAGCCGCCTCGGCGGCATTGTTGTTTTCCTGATAGAAGATGACCGCTTCGTTCCTCAGGAAAAGAGGAGCGTTGGCGGGGTCGGCCTTGGCGGCTGCGTCAAAGGCCGCATTGGCTTCAGGAACCTTGCCGGTGCGCGCGTAGATTTCACCGAGACCCTCGTTGGCCGCGCCGATAACAGGCATGCGCGGCTTCTTTGATGCGGTTTCGAGGTCGATCGCTTTTTTGTACGACGCAATGGCATCGTCGTAGTTCTTGAGCCCGGCCTGCGCGAACCCGAGGTTGTTCCACAGCAGGGCCTCATCCGGCTTGGCTGCAGTGTCTTTCGTCATCAAGCTTTGGATATCGGTGTATTTGGCTGTCTTGATTTCCTCGACCTTGGCGGCGATGTCGGGTTTGGAAGCGTTCGCGCCAAGTGCCTGTGCCGCGGTTGCGGGGGCTGTGTCGATGTCCTTCTTGTCCTGGCCGACGACTTTAAGGTCAGCGTTGAGATTGGCGATCAGCGCATTCGCCTTGAGGGCGTCTGCGTTCACTTTCTTCAGATCCTCGAGCTGCTTCTTTTGTTCGGGCGTCATTTTGTCGATGTATTCCTGCCGAGACATATCGTCGTCCTGCTCGAGGTCCACTCCGGCGACAATCTTGATACCGCGGATGGAGTCGACCATTTGGCCGGCCGGAGTATCAGGCGCACGATAGACCAACGTGTAGGTTCCGGGCTTTGCCTCGCCGGAATAGGCGCCCGTGGAATCGACGGGAAAAGTGAAGTCCAGCGTATGGCCGCCGTCGGTGGAGAGGCTCTCTGTGCCGCCTCCCTGCGGTTGTCCCGTGGGATTAATGACGCGACCGTGAATCTTACCCATGTTTGCGGCGGGCTGGGACTGTGCCTGAGCGGGCGGGAGAGTCAATACGAGGAGGCCCGCCGCAGCGGTTAGGCCCAGCAAAAGTGAAAATGCGCGTTTCATGTCGTCTCCTTGAGAGCAGCGGCAGGATTGCTGCCCGCTGCCTCTAAAAAATTCGAATTCCAAGTGTCCAGCGGCGAACTAACGTGCGGCCGCGACGTGTCTGTGCTCACGGTGCGACGCTGCGGAGCCATGGCTCCAGTTCAAACGCCGCATTCCCCTGATGCGTGGACAGGCGCAATAGCGCAGGTCATACAGCAGGGCACAATTCCAGCAAAATCAACGTTAAATCCAACCCGGCGCCCCGCACAAGGGGATTAAGCCCAATCGTCCCACTACGGCCAAAGACATGGCCGCCGCAAACTTTGCACACGATGGTTAAGGCCGCAAGCCGCCTATTCCAGAGGGACGCCGATCGGCGGCGCCTTGTCGATCAACAAATGCAATGGTAGTGCGGCGGGCGCGAGGCCGCGTGTGGCGTGTATCACACAATAGAATCCAGATATGAGGACTTCGATTCGCAAGGCAACGGCGGGGGATGCAGCGCAGATTTTGAGGTTTATTCGAGCCCTGGCAGCCTTTGAGCGGGCGCCGGACGCGGTAACGGCCACCGAGGAAGGCCTGATCCGGGACGGCTTTGGCTCGCATCCATTTTTCCAGTGCCTGATCGCGGAATATGACGGCGAGCCGGCCGGGTTTGCCTTTTATTTCTTCAATTATTCAACGTGGGTCGGACGGCCCGGAATCTACGTCGAGGACCTGTTTGTACTGCCACAGTTTCGACGGCTGGGCATCGGGAGGGACCTGTTAAAGCGAGTTGCCGCGATTGCGCTTGAAAACGGATGCCAACGCCTGCAGTGGGAGGTTTTGGACTGGAACACGCCGGCGATCGACTTCTATCGCACCATGGGCGCCGAGTTTCTGGATGAATGGCGAAATGTGCGCCTGAGCGGCGAGGCGCTGGAGCGGCTGGCATCGGGCGGCGAGGCAGACGGCACTGGCGCGCCATGAGGATGGCGGATTGCCGATTCGAGGGCCAAGGCGTCGCGATGAGACGGCGGCCGAGGGGGATATGACGAGAATTCGCATAATTGGAGGTGGGCTCGCCGGTCCAGAGGCGGCGCTGACAGCCGCGCGGCTGGGCTGCGGGGTGGATCTGTATGAAATGCGCGCGATGGTGGGCGGAAAACCGAGGTTGACACCCGCGCACCAGACCACTGAGTTCGGTGAATTGGTTTGCTCGAATTCGTTGAAGAGCGAGTCGGTCAACACGGCGCCCTGGCTGCTGAAGCAGGAGATGCGGCGCGGAGGATCGGCGCTCTTGAGAATCGCAGATCACACGGCGGTTCCGGCTGGCCACGCGCTCGCCGTGGATCGCGTGGAATTCTCGCGGCGCATTACTGAGGCGATTGAAGCGGAGCCGAAGATTCGCGTGATCCGCGAAGAAGTGACTCAACTCGGCACGTCACTCGTCCGAGACGAAAACGGCACGAAATGCACGATTGTCGCGACCGGGCCGTTGACTTCGGAAGCGCTAAGCCGCGACATTGAGCTTTTGACCGGCTCGGGGCATCTTGCGTTTTACGACTCGATTTCGCCGATCGTAGACGCCGAATCGATCGAGATGGGCCGGGTTTATTTTGCCGCGCGATGGGACAAGGGAACCGCGGATTACATCAATTGCCCGATGGACCGTGGAGAATACGACCGGTTCCTGGATGCGCTGCTTGAGGCTGAGCCGGCTGAGGAAAAGGAGTGGGAGAAGCTCGATTATTTTGAGAGCTGCCTGCCCATCGAGGTGCTGGCGCGGCGAGGGCGCGACACGCTGCGCTTTGGTCCGATGAAGCCAGTGGGCCTGCGCGATCCGCGGACGGGAAAGATACCGTGGGCGGTGGTGCAACTGCGCAAGGAGAATTTGCGCGCCGATAGCTACAACCTCGTCGGGTTCCAGAACCATTTGAAATTTGGCGAGCAGGCACGCGTGCTGAGGCTGATTCCGGGACTGGAAAATGCTCGGTTCCTGCGCTACGGGCAGATTCACCGCAACACGTACATTTGCGCGCCTGCCCTCCTGGACGAAACTCTCGCCCTAAAGGAAAAAGGGCACGAGCACATTATGTTTGCCGGGCAGATTTGCGGCGTGGAAGGATACACCGAGTCGATTGCGTCAGGCATGCTGGCGGGTATTTATGCGGCGGCATTGGTGCGAGGCGAAGAGCCTAGGCCGGTGCCGCGCGCGACAGCTCTCGGATCGCTCATTCACTACATCACACACGCCGAAGCAAAGAACTTTCAGCCGGCCAACATTACCTTTGATCTTTTGGAGCCGTTGGACGAAGAGACGCGGCGGCAGATTCGGGACAAGAAGGAGCGGCATCGGATTGTGTGCGAACGTGCGCTCGCGGCGTTTGAAGGGTGGCGGGCGGCCCAAGGAACTTCGCGCGTAGGAAATGCGTAACTCTGTGGTACGCGGGGCCCTCCCCCGAAAGGAATGCTATGCAGCCGATCTCCGCCGTCGATTCTGTTGCGCCTGCCGTAGAACGCACCAAGGAATTCCTCTTTAGGCCGTTCAAATGGAGCACTTATCTGAAACTTGGGCTGGTGGCGATCCTTACGGAAGGGCTAGGGAGTAATTTCCATTCTTCGTCGCCGCACGTGGATCACGGAGGAGGGAATGGAGAATGGCATGGACCGGCAACCTTCCCGCCGTTCCACTGCACACCGGCGTGTATCGCGATGATCGTGGCGATTGCGCTGCTGGGGATTGTTTTATCAATTTTTATTTTCTACCTGATCACGCGGTTGCGGTTTGCATTCTTTTATTCCCTGATTCACAACATGAAGGAGATTGGACCGGGTTGGCGGTTCTATCGAGCGCAGGCTTCGCGGTTTTTCTGGCTGAATATTGTGGTGGGAATCTGCTTCATCGTGTTGTTGGTGCTGGTTGCGATCCCGTTTGTCGCCGGTTTCTGGCGGCTATTCCAGGCTAATCAACAAGGCGGACACTTCGATATTGGTCTCTTTGTGGGTCTCATTTTGCCCCTCATTCCGATCATCATTCTGCTTGTGATCGCGGGAATCCTCAGCGACCTGATTTTGCGCGACTGGATGCTGCCGCACATCGCGCTGGATAACGCGACAGCAGGCGAAGCGTGGCGGCAAGTGCGGACGCGCATCACGGCCGAGAAGAGACAGTTTCTTGTTTACGCGATCCTGCGCGTGATTCTGCCGACGATCGCGGCGATCGCGACATTTATTGTGCTCGCACTTCCCGGGCTGATGCTTGCCGGGTCCGTGGCGGCGATCGAGTGGGGCGTTCATTCGGCGTTTACCGGTGCGACGGGGAGCTCATGGCTTGTGGGTATTCTTCTCGAAGTGTTCTTCGGCCTGGTTGCGTTCGGCTTCGCGCTCCTCGCAAGCATCTGCATCGGAGGGCCTTTGAGCACAGGCGTCCGGGAGTTCGCGCTGGTCTTCTACGGTGGCCGGTACAAAGCGCTGGGAGACATCCTGTATCCATCGCAGGTAATCATCGGCGGAGTGAGCGGGTCTATCTAACCGGCCGACAAGAAAACACAATCGGGAACATTTCCGCATCCTTCAGTGTCGAACAGAAGGGGTGGTACGCACGCGGCGAGGCCGGCGCGTGAACGTGTACCCTGAAGCTTGGGGCGGGCGTCGCGGAAATGCGGTGGGCGCCTCGGGGAGCGGGGATTCCGGTTGATGCGTAAGGTGGCAATTCTGGTGGGACTGGCGACGTTCGGCTGCGGTGCAGTTCTCGCCGTGGCGCAGGGTGAGCAGCCTACGTCGGCGGAAAAACAGTCAGCGACAACAATCGTTCTGCCACCGTCACCGAAAGCGCTGCTCCCTGACGCCTTCAACGGATGGGTTGCGACCGGACCCTCGAAGGTAATGACCGACGCGGCCCAGGTTGACCCGGCGAATGCGGCAGCCCTAAAGGAATACGGATTCAACGCCGCGGTGCTGGCGAATTACAAGCGCGAGGGCGACACGCTGAGCATGCGCGCGCTGCGCTTTGACGATGCGAGCGGGGCCTACGGCGCCTATACGTACTACCGCCAAAATGGCTGGCCCAAAGAAGAGATTGGCACCGGAGCGGCGTCAGACAACAACCGCGTTCTGTTCTGGCATGGGACGACGGTGGTGGATGCAACATTTTCGCGCATCGGGCCGATGACGGCCGGAGAGCTGCGCGAAATCGCGCACCAGTTGCCGATGCCGACGGGAAACCGAGCGTTGGTCCCGCCGATCCTGGCGAACCTGCCGCAAGAGAGGCTTGACGGGCAGACGACGCACTACGCAGAGGGGCCAGCCGGATACGCCGGATCGGGAGGCGTGCTGCCGGTATCGCTGGTGGCGTTCGACAAGGGTGCTGAAGCGGCGACGGCCAATTACTCGCTTATCTCGGGCCCGGCGACGCTGACCATCATCGACTATCCCACACCGCAGATTGCCGAGGCGCAGGAAGCGGCCATTCGCGCTTATCTGAAGGCGGGTAGCCAAGCGCAGCCGCCGTGGCCGAAGCCATTGACCGATTCCGACCAGGCATCGCTGGAAGTCCGCCATAGCGGGCCGCTGGTGGCCGTGGTGAGTGGTGACGCGGTGCCTGACGATAGTCACAGGCTTCTGGAGTCCGTGCACTACGAGGACAGCCTGACCAGAGTTCCGCAGCCGGTGGAATCCGAGGTGGAGAAAACCAGCAAGCTGCTCTTGGGCATTGCGGTGCTGACGATCATCGGAGCAGCAGCGGCAATCGTACTGGGAGGGTTCCTGGGGGGCGCTAGGGCGCTTTACCGCATGGCCCGCGGCAGACCGATCTCGTCGGTCTACGACGAAGAGTTCATTCATCTCGATCTGGCAGAGAAATGGGACGAAAGAATCGAAGTGATCGAGGTCATTGAAAGACCGCATCCGAAAGGTTAACGTCCCGCAGTGCCTGTGGAAAAATAGACTGAAACCCGAAGAAACACCGCGAAATCACGGGAAATGCCGAAGGAATTGAGGCGAATAGTCGGCGAATAAATAAGGCCTCGTGAACGGCGGGTTGCATTGTTAAAGTATTGAAACATCAATACTTATTTTCACAAACATTTTCTCTTGACACTGCCTTCCCCCGCTCCTAGTATGCAGCCAGAAAGTTCTAATGGGTTTGGCTCCGTTGGAACTATTCTCCCTGAGGAGAGAGCTGCCCTGTTGCCGGGCGGCTCTTTCCGTTTATGCGGGTTGTGCGGGCGGAGAACCCGCCTTTGTGGACTCTGCCGGGACTGGATCGATCCACTTCTGGCCGCATTGATCACATTCCCAGGAGTTGACGGGGTCCACGCCTTCAAGGACCGGATCCGGCGCACCACAATTGGGGCATGAAGGCGGGGTGAAGTCAGGGGCTTTGGCCTCAGACTCTGCGACGATCTCGGGTGGAATGGGCCGCGCCGCAATAGCATGCGCCTCATCGAGCTGATCGGCGGCGACCAGGACGCGCGGATAGCGGCGGCCGAATTCGCGCGCCTGTTGAACCCAGTTTTCGATTCCGGCCTGCAGCAAGGCTGCAGAGAGTTCCTGCGCTTGTTCATTGGTATCGCAGTCGCAGAGGACGGTCTTCCACGTGTAGTCGTGCGTGCCTTCCGCGTCCGCGCCGCCGGGCTCATCTGGAACGAGCTCGGGCATGCGGCCAAAATACCCAGCGTAAAAACCGGGGTATTCGGGGCCGGGCTCTGGTTCAACGTGGGCAGCGGCTGGCACTGACGGCGCATTCGATGGCGGCGCATTCGACGGCAGCGGGACGGGGCTCGCAGCCTCAGGATCGCCGAGGCCACGGCTCCTCGTCTCGGTGCGCAACACCTGCTGCGCAGTTTCAGTGAGATCGTTGAAGTCCGCGGCCAGCTCGCGTAGTTCATCGTCGCTCAGCTCACGATAGTGAACGGTCAGTCTTTGCCAATCATCGATCGGGTTGGCATGCATGGGCAGCATTTTAGCGCTGATTTGAGGCGCGCGGGAGGGCCGCGCAGCTTTACCTCGAACCGGCGCAACGATACAATCGAAAGGAAGGACAACTGAAAAGCAGGCCGACGTAGCTCAGTTGGTAGAGCAGCTGATTCGTAATCAGCAGGTCGTCAGTTCAAGTCTGACCGTCGGCTCCAGAATCCATTCGAAGACAGGACGGGTAAAGGAATGGCCTCTCGCCGCGAGGGGCCATTTTTATTTGGCGGCGCGGCGCCTGTGGAGAGAATGCAGCGGAGCACAAAAAGATCGGGGCCCCCTTACGCGAGTGAACCGTGTAAGGAGGCCCCTGTTAGTGAACAACCCAGTGAATCGCCCTACTCGAGGGTGACCGTCAAGGTTGAGCTCGATTTGACCGATCCCGACGCGCCGGCAAGGCCTGCTGCAGGAGTCGCGGTGATGGTGGCTGTGGACGTGACCGGCTTGGTGGTCGAAGTAGTGGACGAGCCTCCGCAGCCGGAGACAAAGCCCAATCCGGCGAAGAGGGCCACCAGCAGCACGAGCATGTAGAGCCGGTTGCGCTTCTTGAAGCCCAAGAAGCAGAGCGCTACTGCAAGAGTCGCCGGGAAGAGCGGCCTGAAGTCCTGACGGACAACGGCTGCCGTCGTCGGCGGCGTAATGGTCAGCGTCGTCGTTACTGTTGTGCCCAGGGGCAAACCGGTTGTCGAGCTCTGAGCAAAGACCGTTACGGGGTTGGGGTTGAAAGTGCAAGAGTAGCCGGTTGGCAAGCCGCTGCATGAAAACGCGATCGAGCTAACCGCGAAGTTGTTCACGGAGGTGAGGGTGACCTGCGTCAACCCCACGGTTCCCGGCTGAATCGTAAGCGAGGACAGTGAGAGATTCATGTTCAGGTTCGGGCTCTGCCCAGTCGGGTTGACTGCGAATGTCTGCGTTAACGGCACGGCCGCGGCGAATGTCTTGTTGTCGCCGGGCTGGGTAGCCGTTATGGTGCAGGCGCTGGTCGAGGTGACCTTGGCAAACGTGACTGTGGAACCGGTGACCGTGCAGACCGACGATGTGCCGGAAGTGTAAGTGACCGGGAACCCGGAACTGGCAGTGGCGGTCAAAGTCAGCGTGGTCGGAGTGGTGGAACTCGCCCCAACCTGCGTTCCCGGATTTGCCCAGGTGATGCTCTGTAGCGGCAGCGCGCTGAGAACACTGATGGTGATCTTGGCCTGCGTGGCTGCTGCGTAGTTGGCGTTGCCCTGCTGATTTCCGTCAATGATCAAATTGGCCGGGAAGTTCAGGGTCTGGTTTGGCACCAGCGCGAGCGTCGCTGTCGTAACTCCGTTCTTCTCTGAACTGTTCAGGATGGTGAAGATCACGGCATTGCTCGGATCCGGGCTGAGAGCGATCAGATTATCCGTAGCACCGCCCGTGGCCTGGATGGTGATCGTTGCGCATAAGGTGATGGGAGAGCACGACGCAACGTAATAGAAGGGCGTCGTGACCGGAGTGAAGGTAATCGTCTGGACCGCCTGGTTGACGACCAAGACCTCCTGAACCTGCGGCGCTGCCAGATAGTTGGCGTCCGCCGCCTGGTTGGCATCGAGCACGATTGTGCCCGCCGTGGTCACCGTCAGCGTGGCCGTGGAGGTGTTTCCGGTTACCGTCGTGGTGGAGATGGTTCCGGCGCCCGTGCTGGACGCGTCGACGGTAAAGGCTACTGGAGTTGAGGCACCGCCGCCGAGCGCGCTCAGATTAACTGTCAATCCAGGCGAATACACGATCGGCGAGGCCGGCGGCGTAAAGGTGATTGCCTCCGCCGCCTTGTTGATGGTAAGCGTCAATTGAACCTGCGGCGCAGCGTCGTAATATGTGCCGGCCGCCAGGCCGCCCGCTTCGTTGGCGTCGATGACGATGCTTCCCGCTTGGGTGACTGTCAGGGTAGCCGAAGAGGTTGTGCCCGTTACGGTTGTGGCGGAGAAGGTTCCTGTGCCGGAGCTGGATGTATCAACTGTAAAGGCGGCCGGGTTGTTGGAACCGCCGTTGGTTACGCTCACCGTGATTGTCTCGCCGGGCGAGAACGTGAAAGTGGTTCCCGTGGGCGCGGTAAAGGTGAGAGTCTGCGGAGTCGTCAAGGCGAAGCCAGTCACCGTTGCGGTTCCTTCGCCACCGTTGGTGGTATCGGTGACAGTCAGGTTTGCGGTTTGAGAATTAGGCTTGGTCGCCGTGAAGGTGAGAGTCGCCGTATAGGAAGAGCCGGAGACCGGAGTGGAGAAAGTGGTCGCCGAAATCGTGGAGCACGTGGTGCCGACCGTACCGCCGAACTCCGGATTGGAGGACGCAATGGCCAAGGTCGCAGCCGTTGTGCATGGCAAGGCATTGTCCACTACGGTAGCCGTGGCGTTTACCGGAGCGCCATCGTACTGGGCGTTGGGCGTCGCCAAATCGCCGATGAGTGCTTCGCCGAGGTTATCGCCGCCGGAGTGATAGACCACCACCCACTCGTTGCCGTTGGCGTCAAGCTCCATACCCTTTGCGCCAAGCGCCGACACGACGTACTGGTGCGCTGTGTCGGGACCGCCTGTTTTGGTATTGGGGATGGCAAACATTCCATCGTTCTGGTCCGCGTAGTAGACGGTGCCAGTGGAGGTAACGGCCACGCCATCCAGCTGATTGTCGTAGTTGGCAGGAGAGGCGTCGGTTAAGGTCTGCAGCAGGACTGGCGTTGCGGCAAAGCCCGTTCCCGAAGTGTAGGGCAGCTCGTAGAGGTTGGAAGACGTCACCTTATCATCGTTGGCGAAGGCCGTATCGTTGTAGATTCCGTCGGTGAAGAACATATTGCCCCAGGGATCGAAGGCAATCTGGCTGACCGCCCCGGTCGTATCCGAGTAGACCAGCGTTGCAGTGCCGCCAGTTTGGCAGGCCGCGGCGCACTCATAAATTGCGTTGACGCCCGGCGATGCTGGAACTGAGACCATGTAAAGGTTGCCGGAGGCGTCGAAGGCCACCGCCTTGATTCCACCGCTCGGAATATTTGCAACGGTGCAAATTGCTGTGTCGGTGCCGGTGCAATTTGGCGCCGACGACAGATCGCTCAACGTCACATACGCGCCACTCACAAACGGAATCTTGTAGACCGCCGTGTTGTAAAGGTGCCCCATGTAGAGGTTGTTCTTGCTGTCGATCGTGAATACGCCTCCACCGTTCATCGCCACAGCCTGGATCAAGGCGCCGGTGCTTGCGTTAACGATGTCCGTCTTGTTGTTATAGGTGGTTCCGACGTAGATCAGACCATTCTGGGTCACGGCGAAGCTTCCGCCTGCCGGGTTCTGCCCGTCGGTGAAGGCGCCGCTCTGGTAACTCCAAACGATCTGGTTCATCAGCAGCGCAGGCACGTCGGACGCGACCACGGTGTTGGCGATGGCGATCGGCGCCTGGACCTGCGTCGCCGCCGCGTATAGATTGCCGTTGGCGGAGCCGCCCTGTTGATTGGCGTCAACCTTCACGGAGCCAACCGACACCGCCGTCAACAGGTTGCCCGCGATGGTGGCGCACGTGGGACACGCTGAGCCGGCGTCAATGGAGAAAACGACCGGGTTACCGGATGCGCCGCCCGTGGCCGACAACGTGATCTGTTGGCCGATTTGCAACGACGTGGGCGGTGCGAAGCCGGTGATAGTCTGCGGCAGAATCGACGACACGGTGGCCGTGCCGCTCATGTTTACGTTGAACGCGAAAGCGGGAGTCGCGATATCGATCATTGCCGTTCCTGATTGCGGTCCGTTGGCGGTCGCGGGCGGCGGGGCGAAGGTGCCCGTAAACTGGCAAGAAGCTCCTGGAGGCCCGGATGATCCGCTCGAGCAGCCGTTGCTCGCTGCCGGAAGGAGAGTGAACATCGTGTTGGTAGGTTCAGTGACGACAGGGGTTGCCAAGGTTGCGGCTGTGTTACCTGAGCTCATGAGGTAGACCGTTGCGGAGTTGGTTACGCCATCCGAAACGGTACCTAGATTAATGGAGGCCGCGGTGCGTTGGATCGCGTAGGCTGCTTTGCCGTGGCCACCGCCGACGTACAAGTCACCCTGCGAGTCCAGCGACATTGCATAGGCTTGCGGCGCGATCGTTTCGATGGTGATTGCGGAGGCAGTGGTCAAGGTCCCGCTTAAATCGGGAACGCGAACAATGTTGCCTGTCGAAGCGTCGGAGACCAGTACGCTGCCCGAAGCGTCCACCGCGACGCCAACAGCTTGGGTCACATTGGGAGGAGTGATAGTGGAAATGCTGCCTGCTGCCGAAACGATGAGGACATCGTTCATCGTCGAGTCAGCAACATAGAGGTTGCTCGATGAATCAACGGCAATTCCCCATGAAGATTTGAGGCCGTTTGCCGCGGTCGCAGGGGTGACGCCGGCCTGACCGACGATCGGGTTCCAAAAGACAACTCGCTTGTTTCCATTATCGGAGATGTACAGTGTGCCATTCGGTCCCACGGCGAGCGCGGTCGCGTCTGCCAGCGCCGTGCCGCCGAAGACGGTGGACGAGGAGATGACGGTCTTCTGCGTTCCAGCCACAAATGCGCCGGCGGTGCCGGTATTGGGAATCTCCACAACGTCGGGCACGCCGTCGTCGGCAATAAACAAATTGCCGTTGACATCAAAGGCGAGGCCGTCAGGATTGATAAGTCCGGAACCGACCGCGACCGCCGTCGTTGATCCCGCGGCGAACTCGGAGACCGCGCCCGCGCCGGGATCGGCTACAAACACGTCGCCTGCGGGATCCGCTACGACGTCTGTCGGGTCGGTGAATCCGGTGGTATAAGCCGTTGCCACGCCTGGATCGACGTTGCCAGTCGGGCCCTGTCCTACGCCCGAGAGCGATGCTATTCCGCTGGCACTATTGGCGGCATCCGCGATGGATAGCGCCGCGCTGCGTTCGCCGATCGCGGTGGGCGTGAAGCCGACCGTTACAGGAAATGACGCGAATGCGGCGGCGGTCAGTGGTCCCGATGCAAAGACGCCGTTCCCTCCGCCGAATGTGGTGGAGCAGGTGGTGCCGGCAGCTGCGGTGAATTCGCCGGTGGGTACGCCAAACTCAGTGACGGAAACCGCCAGTGTCGGAGGCGTAGTGCAAGAGGCCGCGGCGTCGAAGATGGTGGCACTCACTGCTGTTGCGGCGGTTCCAGTGGGAGAGGCGCCCAGCGCCGCTTTGCCAACCGGGATGAAAGAGACAACATCGCCGCTGTTATAGGGGATTCCATAGAGGTTGCCTTTGGAATCGATCGCAACGCCCTTTCCGCCTTGGGTGGAAACCTGATAAATCAAGCTCGGCGCGGGGCCGCCCGACTGCGTATTGGGAATCGCAAAAAGGCCGTCGCCGTTGACGGAGATGTACAAGGTACCAGTGCCGGAAATTGCGAGGCCGCTGATGCCGTTGCCGTAGCCTGCCGCGTTGGTGTAGCTCTCCACGACGGTTGGCGAGGCTGCATACGATCCCGCGGAGAGCGGGATTTCGTTCAGGTTGGTCGCGTCGCCCTTGCTGTTGCCTTTGCCATCGACAAAGAAGATGTTTCCCCACGGATCGAGTTCGAACGCGCCGACCGGATTGGCGTCGGAATAGATCAGCTTCGGGGTCGCCGAGGAGCTGGCGATGCAAGCGAGGTTGCATTCGAAGATCGAGTTGGGGGTCGTGGTGGGGAGAGTATTGGTCTCGAAGAAGAAGTTGCCCTGTCCATCAAATGCAACGCCGGCGTAGCCTTGTCCACCAAGGGTGCCCAGGAATGTCGAAACGGCAGGCGCGAAGATACAGGGCGCAGTGTCGTTGTTTCCGCCAAGACAGTTGGTGGTTGGAGTCGTTGTCCAGCCCACATACTGGCCCGTCGCGGAGTTGTATGGAACCTTGTAAACGTTGGCGTTGTAATTGCCGCCAAAATACAGATTGCCGTAGGTGTCAAGCGCGGCATTCGAGGCGCCGACGCCGGACGCCAACGTCGTGTCTACCCCAGCCGGGGTGATCTGGAGGAAGTTGGATGTATATCCATCGCCGACGAGGACGTCACCGTTCGCGCCGATGACGAAGGTTCCTCCGACAGGCTCCTGGGAACCGTCCCAACCGCCGCCGGTTAGCGCACCTAACTGCACAGGCGTGCCGGAGACCACGATCGGTGGTTTCTGCGCGTGGGCTGGTACACCAAGGCAAAGGGCCAGCAGCGCAAACAGGGCTACCCATGTTCCTGCCGCAAGAGACCGCACTGGACTCGTCAATCCGTTCAAAGTAGTTTGCATTCCTTCTCCTCCGATCTGTTTCCATCCCCGAACCGGGGAATCGGTGACGGTCCGGTTTGTCCCGTATCGTCCTCTGCCAAAATCAAACTTTCGTCATGCTCCGTACTAAACATCTTCCCGGGTTCTCATCAATTCCAACCGGGAGTCACAACTCGCGTTCATCGGTTCGGCATCGATTGCCCCTTGAATTCCGGCACCATTCGAGTTTTCATTTCTCGTGATGCTTTCGCGATTCGAGGCCCATCCTGATCTTCCGTTCCGATGCAAGTCCCATTCCATCTCACAAACGATTCGGCGACGAAGGCCGATTGATCTGTCTCCGTATCGACCCGTGAGAAGCAGGGTGAATACACGCAGGAAAAAGAGTCCTGAAAAACCGCCGGTAAGATCCGGCGCTTCTCCACACACAGAACAGGTACGCAAGGTTATCTGGAACTGCGCGCGGATTATCCTACAAATTTGGTAACGGTACACCGTACTCGACAAAATTTGCCATTGTCAAGTGAAAAACGTTTGAGTACAGCGAACTAGGAAGGTGGAAAAAATGGGGTTGCGCGGCCCGGCACCGGTTCGCCTGAAGGCGGAGAACCTACCACTATCCCTTGGCGATGGAAGCTGAGGAGTGGCCGGTTGGGATTTCGACCGACCCGGCCGAGGCACGCCAGCGTCGGCCCGGAACCGAAATTCATGATACCGTTATCTGTACCTTTGGACCTGGAGGCAAAGCGGAGTGCTTTGAATGGGGGCACTCCCGCACCGAGGCCCCTCGCCCCGACTCGGTTTCGGGCATCGACTGTGCGGGTCGGAGATCTGGCCGGACAGAGAACAAGAGACCGGACGCCGAAAGAGGAAGCGGAGATAGAGAAAAGAGGTTGGGTCATGAAGACGATGGGGCGGCAGGCGGCCATTTGGCTCGGTATTCTTGCGAGTTTTTGGGCGGCGGGGTGCGGGGGGAGCAGTGGGGGAGGCACAACTTCAAAAACCACACCGACTGTAACGGCATGGCCGACGGCGAGCTCGATCACTTACGGCCAAACACTGGCTTCCTCAACCCTAAGCGGAGGCACGGCGTCAGTATCTGGCTCCTTCTCCTGGACAACATCGACGACGGTGCCTGGTGCCGGGACGCCCAGCGAGAGCGTAACTTTTACGCCCGCTGACACGACCGACTACAACACTGTTACCGGCGCCGTCGGCGTGGTGGTGAGCAAGGCTACGCCAACAGTGTCGGCATGGCCGACAGCGAGCGCGATCACTTACGGCGAAACGCTGGCCTCTTCGATGTTGAGCGGCGGCACGGGGTCGGTGCCCGGCACCTTCATCTGGACAAACCCGGAGACGGCGCCTGCAACGGGAACGGCAAGCGAGGGCGTCACCTTTACCGCGACGGACGCGAGCGATTACAACACCGTGGCAGGTTCAGCCAGCGTGATGGTCGATAAGGCGACGCCTCCTGTGTCGGCATGGCCGACGGCGAGCGCAATCACCTACGGTCAGACGCTGGCCTCTTCGATACTGAGTGGAGGCTCGACCGGAGGCACTTTCACCTGGACCACGCCCACCATCGTGCCTAGCGGCGGCACAACCAGCCAGAGCGTGACATTTTCGCCAACCGACACAACCGATTACACAACGGCGACTGGCTCGGTAAACGTGACCGTGAATCCGGCCGCTCCCACCGTGACGGTGACTCCAGGCTCTTCGAGCATTACCGTCACAAGCCCACTTGCTGTAACGGTTGCGGTGAGCGGCGGAGCGGGAACGGCGACGCCGACTGGTTCGGTGACGTTGAGTGGTGGCGGCTACACTTCCTCTGCGACAGCACTGACGAATGGAAGCGCGCAGATTAATATTCCCGCGAGTATGCTTGCGACGGGCGCTGACACGTTGACGGCGAGCTACACTCCTGACGCGACAAGCACCCCGTCGTATAAGACCGCAACTGGAACCGGGCAAGTGACGGTGAATCCAGCCGTGGCTTATACGCTAACTGTGGATTCCGCGGCACCATCGAGCGGCATCGCGATTTCTCCCGTCTCCCCCGCTGACAACAACGGCGCAAGCTCGGGAACAACGCCTTTCACACGCACCTATTACTCCGGCACTCAGGTCACGCTGAGCGCGCCGCTCTCCGATAACAGCTATTCCTTCGTTTCCTGGAGCGGATGCAGCTCGACAAGCGGGTCTGGCGGGATCAATTGCAACGTGACGATCGGCGCCAGCATGACTGTGACGGCAAACTACAACCAGGCGGCGATTTCGTCGATTACCGTGGCGCCCAGCATCGCAACGATCGGCGCGCAGCAGCAGTTCACGGCGACGGTGCACGGCACAGGTAGCTACTCGAACGGCGTGAATTGGTCTCTGACTTGTACCTCCTGCGGCAGCTTGAGCAGCGGCACGCTTAGCGCCAGCGGCCTCTACACCACACCGTATCCGGCTCCGGCGTCGGTAACCATTACAGCCACGAGCACCATGACGGGGTTCACAAATGTGAGTGGCAGCGCGACCGTCACGTTGAACCCGCCGGCGACCGTGAGCGGGCCGGCACTGGCGGTGGACGTGGGCACGCCCGGCAACAGCAGCGAAAATCCCCACACCATCAGCCCGTATGTGTACGGAATGAATGGGTACGTTCTGGATTCAGCGTCAGAGAAGATCGCCAATCCCGGCATCGTCCGCTGGGGCGGCGACGATACTTCGCGATACAACTACCAAACCAACATGACGAACTCTGCGAGCGACTACGATTTCGAGAATTTCCTGGGTGGAGGCGGCCAGTTCCCCAACGCAACAGGGAGCACGAATTTCACGCAATTCGTTCAGTCTACGGACTCCGTGGGCTCAGCGGCGTTGGGCACGGTCCCTGTGCTCGGCTGGGTATCGAATAATACGCAAAATGCCTGCGGTTTTCCGGAATCGCAGTTCCCCGGCCAGCAGTCGTATAGCCCCGCCGATTGCGGTAACGGGATCGACCCGGAAGGGGTCAACGGATGCACGACTTCTGGCGGATGCGATCTGTTTGGGAACAGCACGACTCAGGCATACACCAGCATTTCGGAGCCCGCGCCGAGCATTTTGAGCGCTCCTGCACCCGGGTCAATTACGGGCACCTGGGCCGATGGCACATGGTCTGGCAGCTGGGTGAACTCGCTGGTGACGAATCCGAGTTACGGCAACGGCGCCAGCGGAAAGGGCGTGGCTGTCTGGGATCTGGACAACGAGCCGACCTGGTGGGACGCCGTGCACCGCGACGTGCATCCAGTCGCCTTCACCTACGACGAAGTGACGAACGGAGGAGTTGGCACGGCGCTCGCCATCAAAACCGCCGATCCTACGGCTCTGGTCAGCGGTCCGGTGATCGACTACTGGGAAGCGTACTTCTATTCGAAGAAAGACATTGAGAGCGGATGGAGCTCGGGTTCGCCCTGCTACCAGCCGTGGAGCAATCCCATTGACCGCGAGGCGCATGGCGGAGTGCCCATGATCGAGTACTACCTGCAGCAATTCAACAGCTATTCGCAGCAATATGGCATGCGCCTGCTCGATTACGTCGACATTCACGGGTATTTTGCGCCGGACTATCCCGCCGGCACTGGAAACTCGGTAGCCTTTACGACTGCGGGGGACACCGGGGAACAGGAAGCGCGCATGAACGCAACACGTGTCTTTTGGGATCCGACCTACACCGATCCCAACGACACGCAACCAAATTACATTACCGACGCGAATTACACTCCCAACTGCGCGACCCCGGTGCAGGCTCCGCAATTGATCCCCATGTTGCAGAAGTGGGTCGCGAACGACTATCCCGGCACCAAGACCGCGATCGACGAGTACAACTTCGGCGGCCTGGAATCGATCAACGGTGCCTTGGTGCAGGCCGACATTCTGGGCATCTTCGGCCGCCAGGGCTTGGGTATGGGTGCGTTCTGGCCGACGACGAACTACATCGACCAGGGCCCGGGCAACTACGCTTTTGCGATGTACCGCAACTACGATGGGAACGACTCCACGTTCGGCGACACGTACCTTTACGCGACGAGTACAGGATCGAGTGGTGACGGCGAGGGGCAGTTGTCGGTTTACGGCGGGCAGAGAACCTCGGACGACGCCATCACCGTGATGGTGATCGACAAGACTTACGGCTCGCTGACCTCAACCATCAGCCTGGAGAACTTTACAGCGGCGGGTGGCACGACGGCTCAGGTTTACCAGTACAGCAACGCCAATCTCAATGCGATTGTCCAGCAGGCAGGCGTAAGCGTGACACTGCCATCGGGAAGCGGGACAACGAGCACGATCGGCAATTACACTTTCCCGGCGCAATCGATCACTCTTTTTGTGGTGCCGGATTAAGGTTAGCGCCGTATTTGTTGGGGGCAGGTTATGGCACCCTGGCCGTCGGCTGGGCCGCCATGTGCACACTCAAGCACCGGGGCCGCTTCAGTTGCGCATCAATGACCGAGCACAGCGATCGATGATATCGCAATCATGCCATGCAAAAGAGACGCACAGCGCGTTTCGGAGACGGCGCGCTGTGTAACGCAAGCGGAAAATGCAACAAGCGAAATCCGACGGTCGCCTCCATCGAAGGTTGGAGAAACGTCGGTCGGCCCCAGGCAAGGGTGAGACCGCAGCTTAAGCAGGGGGCGATGCTCGATTCGAATCCTGCGGCGCGGGTCCCGATCGGCTTTCCCGGATAACGCTCCTCGGCGAAAATGCGCACAAGCAGCGAAGCGGTTTTCCATTTGTAACCGAAATGTCTTTGTGGTTTGTCATCAAACCGGCTCATCAAAGCCGGATGTGCAAACGAGAACGTAGCCGATTCGAATTCATAACAGTCGAGTTTCCCGCCTGAGTCAAGATGATCGTATTTTCGGGGGCACGAGAATCTTGACGGCATGGTGCAAAGCATCCTCTGCAAAAGGCCGGAAAAGCCTCAAAGACAGGCAAACCTGCGGTATCGATCCCATCATTGAAAAACCCAGAAAGAATTCACTTGACAGAGTCTCACCTCAAGCTTCAGAATTCCCTGTCATCAATGCAGAACGAGAATCTGCGTCCGAATACTCAAAGGCTTAAGTGGCACTTAGGGGCTTAGTTGTGGTGTGCAAAAACTTAGGGCTGGTTTGAGGACCGGAAACCAGCTGTCAAAGACACAAGGGAATGTAGCCGACGGGGGGACTACTATGAAGTTCTTTTCAGGGAACAGGCCGACTGCCTCGTTGCTGGTGATACTAACCGCAGTGCTCCTGCTGGCGCCGATGGCGCTTTATGGACAAGCGACAGGAAATGTGACTGGCGTTGTAGCGGACACGACAGGGGCTGTGATTCCAAAAGCCGCGGTTGTGTTGACCGATATCGCGAGTGGAATCAAACGCACCACGACCAGTAACAGCGATGGCGCTTTTGCATTTGCGGGCGTAACCCCCGACCTCAGTTACCAAATCACGGTGACGGCCGAGAATTTTGAGTCGTGGCAGTCCCAACCATTCCCGGTGCGCGCCGGAGACCAGTTGAGTTACACGGACATCAAGATGAAGGTCGGCTCCACGGCCGCGGCGATCACGGTAGAAGCGCAGGTCGATTCCAATCTGGCAGCGCTGGATACGGGCGAGCGCAGCGACATCATCACCGCCAAGGACCTGAACAACCTCACTATCGTTGGTCGCGACGCCGGCGAGCTGGTCAAGATGTTGCCTGGGTATGCAATGTCTACCGGCAATCAGGGACTCTTTAACCGCCCCGGATACAACAACGCCGTAGTGGGCCTGAGTGGTCCGACATCGGCTTATGTCGCCAACGGCTCCGGCCCGGCCGGCATCGCGATCGTCAGTGACGGCGTTTCGCTCACCGACATTGCCACCAATTCTGGGTCAGTGCAGCAGATGAACATCGAGATGGTCTCTGAGGTCAAAGCCTCCAATTCCTCGTATGGCCCCGAATACGCGAAGGGGCCGGCGCTTATCAGTTCTTCGACGAAGACGGGCGGCGCCTCATATCACGGTGCGGCCTATTTGGTGGCACGCAATGCGGTCTTGAACTCCAACGACTGGTACGACAATTATCTCCGCCAGTCCCGCCCTAATGAGCAGTACTTTTATCCTGGCGGTAATTTCGGCGGTCCACTACCGCTTCCGTTTACAAGCTTCAATCACAACAGGGACAAGCTGTTTTTCTTCGCAGGCTTCGAGTATTACCACCAGGTCTTCGAGGCTAATCAGCAGGCCATTTCGGCCTGGGTACCCACCGCGGCCGAACGCCAGGGTGATTTCAGCGCCGCCTCGCTCGATGCGGAACTCTGCGGCGCGCGTCCAGACGGCAACCCCAATCCCGATGCCATTGATCCGATGTGCTATGTGGATAGCTTCTTGCCGAATGGAACTGCGGTGGCAAACAACAACGCCAACCCCTACATCAACGGCGCCGGCGCGGCGCTTGTGAACTGGTTCCCTGCACCCAACGCAGATCCATTCACCAACCCCTTTGGTTACAACTATATTCAGCAGCTCCAGCAGAACCAGAATGGAGGCGTGTTCCGGTCAACGCTGCAATATAACATCAATTCCAGCAATGCTCTGTTTCTGGTCTATGGACTGCAGAAAGAAATCGACGAGGATCCGGTCGCGCTCGGCTACTTCCCGACAGGTGGGGTTCCTTATCCCGGCGACATCACAACCGGGGACGTTTCGAATGTGCTCTCCGCGCGCTACACGCACTTCTTCGGTTCGGCCGTGACCAACGAGCTCTCCGCCGCGATGTCCTTCGTCAGTTTGCCAGGGAAAATGGGGAACCCGACAGCAGTAGATCGGTTCGACATTCCAGGAAATGGCGGCCTGGGTTTCGACTACCTAGGCATGTACAAAAACAACGACGATTATTCCGTGCCTGCCCTTAACAGTGGAGGTGCGAACGGCTACCCGAACGTGGTCATGCCCGGCGGATTCTACCAGAACCGGATCCACACCAAAAAGGTCGATCCGATCATTCAGGACAACGTCAGCTGGGAGTTGAAAAACCACTTCTTCCAATTCGGTTTCTATGGGGAGCAAGGCACCTACAACGGTATTGCGGATCCGGGCGCCTATCCTCAGGGCGAGTACACCTTCAATCCCGGAAACTCTTACTTCGAATATTCGTCGACCAATCAAGCGCCGTACGGCGGCTGTCAGAACCCGAACCCGGCCGGTAACCTGCGCTTGTCAGGCGCCGCGTATCTGGGAAGCTGTTACAACCCCACGGCAATGATGTACGAGGGGTATGCCGACACATTCACGCAAACCAATTTCACACCTCTGGTTGACATGCGTTACACGACGGTGGCCGGGTTTGCCATGGATACGCTGAAGCTGCACAGTCTCACCTTGATCTTCGGCGCGCGCTTCGAGCATCTCGGTCCCTGGACGGACCGTTATAACAACGGCCTGGCGACATTTTCCGACAGTCTTTACAAAACACAATGCAGCGGTTACACGCGCAACTGCACCAGCGCCGGCTTCCCCGGCATCACGTGGGCTTCGCAGAAGACTGGCGTGTCAAACTCCGTTAACTCCCCGGCGACGATCTTTGTAACTCCTCGCGTGGGGGTATCCTGGGATGTCTTTGGCAAGGGTAAAACCGTCCTCCGCGGCGGCTGGGGCATGTATCGCAACCAGGAGCAGTTCAATCCCTACGCCCTCGCGGCAGCCACGGCCCAGGGATACAAAACCTCCTTCTTGCAGGGAGCGTTGACTTACAACCAGATCGACAGTCAGTCACCCATCCTGCCCCCCGATTTCAGCGCCTACACAATTTCGCCGAATGATAACGTTCGTCCGATCTATTACGAATTCAACGGCGGAATTGATGAGTCCATCCCGGGGGTGGGATTCCTGCACATGGGGCCTTCGCATCTGTCTGTCGCGTACGTGGGCAACGAGAGCGTCAATCTCGGATCGTATAGCGGGAGCAACAGCTACAACAGCGCATCTGATATCAACATCATCTGCGGAATTGAGACGGGTTGCCCCGCAAATAACAACCCGGACATGGACTCGAGCGACAACCTCTTCTTTATCAACTATTCGTATATCCCCAGCAACTTGCTTGCGCTTTACGGCAACCCGGTCATCGACGGCATTGGCGGGCTTGGCACGCCGGAATACGATTTGTACCGTCCCTACCCGTTCTATGAGCACATCTACCAGCTCAAGCACAACTTTTACTCGAATTACAACAGCGCACAGATCGACTGGGAAAAATCCTCAGGCATGATCACATGGGGGGCCAATTACACGTTCGCCAAGAATCTGGCCACGGCCTCGTCGTATAACAACCAACTCGTTGATCCGGTGAACTTGCGCAACGATTACAACCCGGTGCCGTATGACAGGACGCAGGTGTTCAACATTCACTACCTGGTCGCACTGGGCACACGCTACAAGGGTGGGCACACGTTGTTCAAGGAGCTTGCCAATGGCTGGTCAGTCTCGGGCATTTCGCAAGTGATGAGCGGTTTCCCGCTGGCCTCTGAAAACGGCAATAACTTTGGCTTCGGTGCAAGCTTCGCGAATGCCGTGCAGGTCTCGAATCCAAACCAGGCAAATCAGCAGGCTCAGACATCGTGCGAGGACGTTTACGGCATCAAGCCCGATAAGAACGGCAACACATTCTGCGTCAACTATATGAATACAGTGGTATGGCTGGGAACGCCAGACGTACAACTGATGCCCACGCTGGTGAAGGGCGTCAGTGCCAAGGGCGGCTCGCATACGCATCAGTTCATTAATCCGCTGGCTTTCGGTATTCCGCAGCCTGGTACCAACGGGGCCTACCGGTTGCCCTACCTGCGCGGCCCGGCGTATATGGACCACGATGTGACGGTGCTGAAGGATTTCTCCATGGGAGAAGGAAAAGCCCTGCAGTTGCGGATGGGCGCTTTCAACGTGTTTAACCACCCGCTGGTTTCGTTCAACAATCAAAACACCAACAATCTGAGTCTCGGTCTTCAGAATGCGGTCGTTGGTCAGGCCGTGACACAAAGCATGCTTCAGTTCCAGGATTTTGGCGTTGCGGACATCAAGGTCGGAAACAGGCTGGCGGAGTTGGAAGCGAAGTTTACGTTCTGATGTGTCCTTGTCCGGGTAACCGCCGCGTGAACATGCTGCGGTACCCGAAGGGGGAATTGGCAAAGGGCCGGTAAGGGCGGAACGGCCGGCCGGGCAGGATGAAGAAAGTGCGGCACCCGCCTTCTGCCAAATCCGCGAAAGCGGGCAGACGGTAAGCCGCTCGTAACGGGATATCTGATTGAGCTTGTGGGAGGAAGTGTATGGCCATCGAATCGACAGTCATGTTTCGTAGGGTTGCACGGACTGCGTGCCTGGTTCTAGTTGCCAGCCTGTTGCCGAGCGTTGCCGCGAAGGCCCAGTTGCCGATTAAAGCGCCGGCTCAGGTAACAGTGGGCTCGGTCGTTCCCTTCAACCATGGCGGTACCGGCAACTGGATCCAGATCTACTCGATGAAGCAGGACCCGTTGTACGGCCATATCCTCTTCCTGGATGAAGCCGGCAGCGTGATCTACGACATGGCGCCGGGTGCATCTTTGCCGACGGAAATCGTAGGGCCTGAACCGTCAAATAAAGACGCCTCCGATTGTTCGCTGCTGGAGTTCAAGGGCTCGTACTGGAACGGCGCCATTGCATTCGACAAGTGGGACAACCTTTATGTCGGGGATCGCTATGGCTCTGCCGTCCAATTCTGCCGGGTTCCGTACAACGCCAGCGCTGGGACATGGACCTTCAGCAATGCTGACATCTGGGCAGGCCCTACCTACACAAACAGCAGCGGCCAGACGTCGTCGATTCCGCCCCAGGATCTCCAGGTCGGCGATGACGGCGTCACTTTCTATGTGAGCACTTCGGATACCCAGCAAATCTTCAAGTACCAAGTGAATCAGGCCGGTCAGGTCGTCGCAAATTCGGTCACCCTCTTGGCCTCGGGCCTGGAGGCTTACGCTTCCCAAATCGCGGTCGACCACGCCGGCAACCTGTATTTTGTCGAGAACCAAGGCTCTTATCCCAACAATGTGCATGGCATTCGGGAAATTCCCGCCGGCTCTCCATCCATTGTTGGTGATGGGACCGGAACAGCCGAGTCTGCGCTGAAGCGCATTGACCAAGGCGGCTGGAACGGCATCAATGGCATGTACATTGACCCACAGGGAAACATGTATTTCGGTAGCACGAACAACATTTCATACGGTGGGCAGGCGGATGGCGTTTTCATGATCCCCAATGAGGGCACGCCGTCGACCCCGGACCTGAATTGGGCCGACACGCAAATGGTTTCGCCGGTTGATGGCGGATACCCGCCCATGGTCGATAAAAGAGGGTTTGTTTGGATCGCAACCAGCTATTACAACAACTGGGCGCCGGCCGGCGTAAACGGCCCGGCTTGCGACACGACGACCCAACAGACCGCGACTGCAACGTGTTTGTATTCGACCATTGTGATGTGGAAGCCCGGCGCTCTTGGCATGGGGACTTCTCCGGTGGGCGGCCCAAGCTCTGTTCCGATCACGGCCTTCGCAGTACCAGCGGGCGGCGGTACGGTGACGCTGACCGCGAAAAACTCTTTCACTGAAAACGAGGTGGTCACGATCTCCGCGAAGTCGGGTGACGCCCTGTACCCGCTCAACGGACTCAGCTTCTACGTGTCAGGACCCGGCTCGACAGGTACCACCGCCCCGAGCAGTACGGCTTTCAGCATTTCCTCGAGCGTTCTCGCTGCAGGTGCAAGCGGCTCGACATCCGCCACGGCTTCCGTCAACCAGACGCAAGCTCTGTATTACATGTTCAACCAGCCCACCACGCCCACCAGCATTGCTCTGGCGCAGCCGAGCAACACAAATTTCACGCCCGTCGCCAACGCTCCGCAGTTGGATAACCCGCCGCCGACAAATCCGGTTGAGCCCTGCACAGCGGGCACCTCGTATCCGGCTTTCAGCGCCAATATGACGACAACCAGCTCATATAGCTGGTGCCCGTATTACGTGCAATTGAACACCACCAAGGCCGGCCCCGTTGAGGGCGAAGTGCAGTTGCTGGGCTCCGGCAACGCCGTCATCCCAGGGAGCAACGCCTACCTCAGTGGTACCGGGCAAGGCGCGGCGGTTTCGGTGGTTTCTTCGGCTACGATTCAGTCCATTGCTTCCGGGCTAAATGAACCGAAGCAAGTGGCCTCTGATCTCTATGGCAACACGTACGTCGCCGATGCGGCTCTAAAGGCCATCGAGCAATATCCTTCCGGCACCACCACCCCGACTTCGGGCAAAGTCATCGGCAGCGGCCTGTCGGCGCCCTCGGGAGTGGCAGTAGATGGCGTTGGCAATCTCTATATTGGAGACTCCGGCAATATCTACCTGGTTCCGTTTGTCAATGGCGCTTTGGCTACGGCACAGCAAACGAAGATTGCCTCTGGTTTGGGTGCGGGCAACCTGAATCTTGCCGTCGACGGCGAGGGGGATCTTTTTGTAGCGGACGAGGCCGGCAAGCAGGTAGTCGAGATCCCGAATCCGCAGACAGAAATAATCGCTCAAAACTATCCGCCGATCGTACTTGGATCGGGATTCACGGGTCCGTCGGCGATCGCCACCGACAGCTCAGGGAATGCGTGGGTGGCCGATGGATCGAACCTGTGGGAGATTTCATTACCCTTTGGAGGCTCGACGAAGGTTGCAAGCGGTCTCCAGTCGCCGGTGACTGGTTTAGCCGTGGATCCTTCGGGATCTGTCTTTGCGGCGGAATCCAATGGACTGGTTTGGATTCCATATAGCACGACTACGGGTGCCCTGAATCCCAACAGCGAGATTCTGTTGACGAGCGGTTTGGGAAGCGGCCCCGCGATACCGTGGGGCGTGGCGCTCGACGGAACCCAGAATGCTTATGCGTCCTTTGGCTCCGGCTCAACCGCCGGTTTGGCGCAACTCGGCATCGGCGGCACATACAATTTCAACGCTGGTGGCGTGGAGGTCAATCCCAACGTCCCAGTCGAAGTCGATGCGCAGATTCTCAATGTGGGCAATACACCGCTAACGGTTTCTGACGACCCAACAATCGACCTTGTCTCCGGCACCGATGCTAGTGATTACATCGTGGCGCCGGCGACAGAAAACTCGCCGGCCTGCAGTGCCACCATGAACACTCCGCCGGGCGGCTCCTGCTACCTCGGCATGGTTCTTCAAGCGCCGGCCGCGGGCCAGACGAGCGCGTCCATCGCTGTGATTACGAATGCAGTGAACGCGACGTCGGGCGTCAACATCGCAGTGTCGGGCGATGTAATCCAGGATCTCAGGCCGACGGCAACGGCTGCGATCGCGGTCACCCCTGTTATCGGTACGGGGTGCGCGGGCGCGACTTACCCGGGATGCAATACGATCCAGGTGACCGTGAGCGCCGGCGCAGGCTTCGGTACGCCGACGGGGACAGTGACGCTTTCAGTAGGCAGCGCCACGGGCAATCAGCCCAAACAAACCCAAATCCTGAATAGTGCCGGAGTCGCCACATTTGCTTACAATGCGCTGCTCGGCGGAATCTATACCGTCAACGCGGACTATAGCGGCTCTGGCACAGCAGGCGCCACACAGAACACATGTTCGACGGCCACCCCGTGCTTCTCCGGGGCCGCCGCAAAGGGCACGTTTACAATCGCCCGGGCACTCCCGACTATCACGCTTGGTGTGCCGGTGACGAACAGTCAATGTTTGAATTACACCACTTTGACGAGTGGAACTGCTTCGCCTAACTGCGCCGCCAATCCGGGACTTGTGACCGTGTGGGCAGGAAACACCTATGTCTACTGGACAAAACCTGTCTACGCGTCTGCGATTGTGAGTTCGTCGGTGGGAACGCCCTCAGGCACCGTAACGTTCACGCAGAATGGAAATCCAGCCGATCCAACGCAAGGCGTTAATGGGGCCATTGCGCCGAACGGCAATGGCGTGGCGACCTTCTTGCTGCAGAATCTCGGCCTGGGCGTCTACAATCTGTCGGCGTCATACAGCGGCGATGTGAACTTCGCCCCGGTAAACGTTCCGTTACAAACTTTCTACGTAATCAATCCGAGCGTCCAAATCACTGTATCTGGAGGGGCGACCATTACGCCTGGGACGCCTGTCCAGGTGACACTGACGCTGATGCCGCTCGTGGGGTTTAGCGAGAATGTGAGCTTGGAATGCAATTCATCCGATGCGCCTATCAAGCTCGCTGCCACTACACCTGCAACCACGTTACCCCAATACTCCGAGTGCACATTCAATTACGCCAATCCCAGCACGGGCACCGAGGCTGTGGGCGCGAGCGGTGCGGTTCCAACGACCATCGTAATGACCATCAGTACGGACGTAGCGGTCAACGGCGGTACGACCGCGTCCGTCACGAGGCAGTCGCCCTGGGCGCTAGCCGGTCTCTTCGGGCTCGGATTGGTTGGGTTAATCACCGGTCGCAAGAAACTCTATCGTTCGATGGCTGTAATTTGCATCGCGATGATGCTTTCCGGCTTGTTCATGGGCATCACCGCATGCACTAACGCCGGTTACTCAACGCCACCACCAGCGCCAAAGGTGACGACACCGAACGGAACGTATAACGTCCAAATCATCACCTACGATCCAGAAGCGCTGATTCAGAATTCTCTGACAACGCCAATGTTTACGTTGCCCGTGACCGTTCAGTAGCGGACGTACGAGCAGCGCCGAATAAGCAATGCTTTCCGGGAGTTGGAGGCGACTTCCGGAAAGCCGAAAGAGCAAGTAAGCCTCGATCTGCTGGTAGAGTTGAGCCGCCCGCAGAAGGTTGTGACGAGCTATTTTGGGAGGAATGCAATGGCCACCACGTCGTTCACCGTAATTCGCCGGTATGCCGGCTTTGCATTTACGCTGATGCTGCTTAGCATGTGCCTGACGGGAATGGCCACAGGCCAAGGATTGCCTCTGGTGACCGCCAGTTCTGCCGCCGGATTGTCCCATCCCACAGGATGGGGAACCATTCAGGAGTCGGCGCTCGATCAGGCTGGCGACTGGTTTGTGGTGGATTATGCCAACGGCGCTCTCTATGAGTTTCCTGCGGGCGGAGGAGCGGCGATTGTGATTGCTGGCTCGAGCCCATCGGCGAGCCTGGGGGGCGGCTACCAAAATCCTGTTGTCTTCTTCGACCCCGGCAACAATCTCTATCTCGGCGCCAACTGGAATAACTGCATCGTCTTGTTTCCTTGGAATGCGACAACGAAAACCTGGACCGGACTGAACACTGCCGATTCTGCCGGCAACGAACTGTCGCCAAGCAACCCGACGACGACGATTTGCACCAACTCCGGATCCAAAAACGAGCTCGAAGCCTGGGCACAGTACAGCGTCACCGATCTGACGGGCACCGGCCTTGGGTACTTTCAGCCGTGGGCTATTGGCCTCGGGAATAATAACGACCTGATTGTCGGCGACCAGGGCGGCTCCAACGGCATCGATGTTCGGGGCCTCTCCGTTACAGGCGCGTGGTCCAATCCCACGCCCGCCGGATGGAATTGGGCACCAGCTGCGGGTTTCGGCGCACGTCCTATCTCGATCGTGCAGGATCCGGAAGGCAATGTCTACTTCGTTGAGGATTCCGGCGGACTTCCCGGCGTCCTCGAAATTCCCGGGACCGCAACGAACGGGGAATTCACTTCAGACAAGGGCCTAGCCCGCGTCGACCCGAATCTGCCTGCCGTGAAAGGCGTCGCGATCGATGCCGCCGGCAACCTGTACGTCAGCGATTCTCAAGTCGGCGTGGTTGAAGTCCCGAATCCTGCCGGAACCCCGCAAACCGCTTCGGCCGTATTGGTTTCGGGCGTGCCTTCCGGAGGCCAGGTTGCCATCGATGCGGCGCACAATTACATGTACATTCCCACTTCGCAGTCGCAACCCAACGGTCAGGCAGATGTGGCCAAGGCTGGGTTTGGCTTCGCCGAGTTCGGCTCTTCCGCCGTCGGCAAGGCCGCTCCCGGAGGGTCAAATGTTGTCTTCGGCTTTAACGGCGCGGTCACGCCCGCGAGTTTCACCATTATTGAAGATGGCGTACTAAGCCCCGATTTTGCCATCACAGGCGGCACGTGCACCACTGGCGTCGCCTACGCCGCGAACAAGAGTTGTCTCGAGAACGTGTCGTTTACTCCCAGTTCCGTAGGTAACATCTCCGCGAAGCTGTTGATGCTCGACTCGAGTAAGAATATTTTGGCGTCCATGGTCCTGCATGGCGTCGGGATGGGCGCGAATATTCAAACGACTCCCGCGCTGCAGTCCACTTTGGGCTCCGGCTTGAAGACGCCTACCCAAGTGGCGACCGACACACTGGGCAATGTCTATATTGCCGACCCGGGTCAGGGCAAAGTCCTCGAGTATGCCGCAGGTTCGTCCACCGCAGTCTCAGTCGGCACCGGATTGACAACTCCCACTGGTGTCGCGGTAGACGGAGCAGGCGATATCTTCATAGCAGATAGCGGCACCGGCAGCGTGTACGAAGTGCCCTTCGGGCCGAGCGGTTTGAATGCCGCTGGCCAGGCGACCTTGGTGAGTGGTCTGGGCGCCGCCGGACTGCAACTGGCCGCGGATGGGTTGGACCATCTATATGTCGCGGATCCGAGCAATGGGCGCGTGGTGAGGCTGAGCGATATCGGAGCCTCCACCACTTCGAATCTAGGACAGGCGCAAACCGCGCTGACCTCGGGCTTTACCGCGCCGTCCGCTGTGGCAACGGATGCGGCCGGCAATGTCTACGTGATCGACGGCGTGAATCTTTTCGAACTCGTCGGCGGCGCGGGTGCTCCAGTCACTTTGCTGAACAACCTGAGCGGCGCTACCGGTTTGGCAGTCGATCCCTCCGGAGCAGTCTATATTTCGTCAGCTAGCGGGACCACGCGTGTTCCCTATGTGAGCGGAGCCTTGAACCTAGCCGGTGAGATCGCTGTTGCCTCGACAGTGAGTGGTACTTCGTCGGTCGCTCTTGACCGTTCGAACAATGTCTATCTCGTGCAAGCGGCGGGCGGCGCCGTAACCGTGGTGAGCACCAACGGCACGTTGAGCTTGCCCGAGCCCGCCACACTCACATCTTCCACAAATGCCGTCGCCACCATCACCAACACCGGAAACTCGGCGCTGACTGTGACTGGCTACACCAGCAGCAATTCAGTCGACTACACAGCTGCCGATACGGCGACCGGCGGATGCGAAGCCGGCAGCCCGGTAGCGCCAGGCGCCACCTGCACGATAAACGTCACATTCCAACCCGGAGCGGGAGAGCAAGGGACCCTCACCAGCAACATTGGGATCGTGAGCAGCGCTGTGAACTCTCCCATCGCGATTAGCGCCACTGGCACAGGACTGGCGCTGTCCACCTCCGCAACGAGCGTTGCCGGAGGTGCCAAAGCGGCTGAGGTGATCAATACGCCGCTCACAATTACTGTCGCTCCGAAGAGCGGAGCGGGCGTTGCCCCCACCGGGACAGTGACGGTGAGTTACACAACCTGGACGGTGGTCATTCCGGGTTCGGGGCCCAATGCGGGCATTCCCACTATTACGCCGCAAACAGCCACGGCAACCTCGAATCTGACCAGTGGCGGCGCCACCTTCACGTTGTCGCCGGTCCTGGCGGGGACACAGACCATGACCGTGTCTTATAGCGGCGATAGAGTCTACGGCCGATCGACAGGAACGATGTCGGTTAATGTGGCGAAATCCGCAATTACGGGGATCGCCCTGCCCGTGTTCCCGGATCCAACAGATAACAACCTGCCGTTCGTTCCGGCCGGGACTGGCAGCGGAACCGTTCCGTACGATGGATCGGAAACGCCCTTCCAATATAGCTTCATCATGAAGGTGGGCACCGCCGCGGGCGTTCCCACCGGGACGATTACAGTGATGGACAACTCGAGCCAGTGCCCTGCCGGAACTTCC
>JBEKRG010000012.1:0-56506 GCA_049518955.1 Occallatibacter sp. | reverse complement strand
GCCTTGATACCAGCCGAATGGTCAATGGTCTTCTGCGATTCTTACGTCAGACAAGTCGTGAAAAAGGCCACAAAAGAGAAACGGTCCGTCGAGGAAAAGGAAATCCGCCAGGCCCTCGTGGCGCTGCTCGCAACTCTTCTCTTGCAGGCGGCGGGAGTGCCCGGCGGTTCCAGCGACCCCGTCCCCAAGTGAACCGCTTGACATGACTTCACTTGCCATGTCCAGCTGGGAGCCACTGCGCTGCGCGCTACTGGTTTTGAGAGAGCATATGCACGCTTGCGACTGAAATGCGATTCAAATCGCACAGATTCCCACGCAACGCCGTTTTGCAACATTACCCGGTCAGTGATAGCGGGAGATGAGAACCATAATGAGCAGGATCGCGACTGGAATGAGCGCTAAGCCGGAATAATAGAGGATCTTGCGGGAGAGCTGAGACTTACGCTTTTGCCAGTGAAGGAGCTCGGGACGTTCCGCGATTCCGACCTGGTCAGGGTGCTCGAGGTCGTGGATGAACTCCTGTGCAGTCGAGTACCGGTTCTTGGGATCGCGCTCCAGTGCCCGGTACAGAATCTCCTGCAACTGCGGGGAAACGGAAGGGTCGGCGACCCGCGGCGGAAGAGGGTGATTCAGCAGGCGGTCGTTCATCGCGGCCATGGGGGAAGGACCCGTAAAAGGCAGCTTGGCGGTGAGCATCTCGTAGAGGATGACGCCCATGGAATATAAATCGGTGCGACCATCGCCCCGCTTGCCCTTCACCTGTTCCGGAGCAATGTAATTGGGCGTACCCAGCATGGTGGTGAAGTTGGCATACGTCAGGCGCCGCGAGGTCGTGTCGCCGGCGATGCCAAAATCGATCAGCTTGATATGGTCGTGGTCGTCGACCATGATGTTCTCGGGCTTGAGATCGCGATGGACGACTCCATTTGCATGGATGTAGTCGAGGGCCTTCAGAACTTCGATGGCGATTCGGATGGCGCGGTCCTGGGGAATACGGTCTTCGTCGAGAATCTGGCGCAGCAGCCGGCCCGGACACCACTCCATGACCATGTAAATGCGGGAGCGATGCTCATCGGCGAAGACGCGCATGACGTTGGTGTGGTTCAGGCGTTCACCGATCGCGCCTTCGCGCTTGAAGCGGTCGAAGAGGATGGGATCGGCTTCCATGTCCGGGTGGGGAATTTTCAGGGCGACGGTGCGGCCGTCGCGTGTGTCAGTGGCGCGGAAGATGGAGGCCATACCGCTTTTGGCGATGGGCGCGTCGATTCGGTAGGAATCCAGCTGCGTTCCCGGCTCCAGAACATCGTAAAAACTCATCGCGACCCACGCTCCATCGGTGTCCTCCTTACTGTATCGGGCGCCAGCCCGAAGAATAGCAAGGAGCGCTCGGAATCTCGGAAGAAGAGAACAGAAATCGGCAACACTGGCCCGCTCATATCGGCAGCCTGTAGGGGCGGCCGCGGTACATTCCAACTTGTTCCACCGAGCGCACGCGGATCACCTGCGCGGTCGTGTTATCACCGCCGTCGATTTCAACCGCGCGGGCCACGAGCTCACGGGCGATTTGCGAAGCATCTTTCTTTTGCGAAGCGATGGACGCGATCTCGGCTTCCCCCATCTCGTCGTGCAATCCGTCGGTGCTGAGGACGAGAACGTCTCCCGGCTGCAGGCTGAGAGCTGTGGTGTCAGGAGAGACAAACATTTCCGGCCCGACCGATCGAATGAGAACGTGGCGGGAATCGGAGGAGGGAATCTCGCCGGCAGAGATCAGGCCCATCTTGCGCTGCTCATTGACCCACGTGTGGTCCTGCGTAACCTGGCGGGCCTGACCGTTGCGAACGAGGTAACAGCGCGAATCGCCGACATGCGAGACCACAGCCTGGTCGTAGCGCAGCGCGCAGGCCACGAGGGTGGTGGCCATATTCTTGCCGCGGTATTGGGGCTCGAGCCTGCGATCGTGGACAGCGGCATTGGCGTCCTGGATGAGCCGGGGTAACAGGCTGATGAGCATGGATCCCGATTGCGATTTGGCAAACTGCTCGGTCATCACGGAGACGGCGGTGGCCGAGGCTACTTCGCCCAAATCCATGCCGCCCACTCCATCCGCGACCGCAAAGAGAAAACCGTGGGAACGCGCCTGCTGACGCGAAGACGGGAGAAAGGACCCCATGGCATCTTCATTGTTGGTGCGAACTTTGCCGAAGTCGCTTGCCTGGCCGAACTGTATGTCCAACATATGCGCCGCCGCGTGAAGCATCCCGCGTAGTGATTAGGGGGAGATGCCGTTCTTTAAGAAGTATCAGGAGCGAGGCCCAAAAACAACGATGGGGTGGCTCGCTCTCCCCAGCCTCTGAGGACGAGGCCGGGGAGAGAATCCACCCTGATTTTTGACTCCGTTGATGCGCTGTTAACTAGGCGTCCTTTGAAGCTAACAGGACAGCTTTGCCTGATGCCTTTGACGATCGCAGGAAGTAAATCGCCCCATAGATGCCCCATACAGCCGAGATTCCGAGGGCCGTGAGCGGTTCCATCTTAGTGCCGAGGTTGAAGAACGGGCCGGCGACGTAGAAGGCCATGCAGGTAAGGTTGGCGATTAAACCGAATCCCGGGATGAGCGTGTGCTTGAGCATGCTGTGGTCGGGACGCTTATGGTACGCAACGATGCACAGCAGGCAACTCAGCCCGTAAAGGATGAAGGTGCCGAAGTTTGACGTCAGGGTCAAAGCGAGCAGCGAGTTGGGCAGCTTGGCCAGAGTATCGTGCGGCAGATAGCCCCAACTGGAGAAGATTCCGTGCGGGAGCGCGGCGATAGCGGCATCGGTGGGCGCGCCGGCGTCGCCGAACATCAGCGAGATGGCGATGATGCCGATGACCGCGGAGATCCAGGCCAGAGTCCAGATGGACTTGCGCGGCGACAGGGACCCAGCGTGCAGCATGCCGAAGTGCTCGGGCACTTCCTCGTCCTTGCCCATCGCGTAGGTGACGCGAGCGCCGGTGTTCATGCAGGCCAGCGTCGTGCCGATGAGGGCGAAGAAGACGGTGACGGCTTCGGCCAGCATGAAGTACCTGCCATGGCCCTGGCCGAGCAGTTGATCGCCGACAATAATCATCATGTCGCCGATGGGCGCGGCTGAAGAAGTCGCGCTTTGCATGGTGTACCCCGAGTTGAGAAAGTAATTAGCGCAGAAGTACTCAAAGAGGTAACAGAACAACCCTTGTATCAAGAGCGATGCAATGACAGCGATGGGAATATGCTTGGTCGGGTTTTTTGCCTCGCCTCCCATCGAGGTGACCGACTCGAAACCGACGAGGATGAGAATGGCGACCGTGGATTGAATGAAGACCCAACTCCATTTGTGCACGCCAATTACCGAAGCGGCGTTTGGATGGGCGAGAAAATTGCCGCTGGAGTCAGTGGCCTGATAGCTGATGGTGAACGGAACCGGCTTGCCGGCCGAATCGAGCAGCGGTAGAGGCGTTCCGCCCGAGTCGCGCATGATGGAGCCGTCCTTGGCCGTAGCGAATTGATAAGTGAAGGTCTCCTGCGTCTGAGTATCGTACTGGAAGCTGGGCGTGCCCTCCGGATGGCTGGAGCGATAGCCGATGGCCAGCACGCTGAAGACAATCAGTGCGGAGATCTGAATCACATTCATGGCGATATTGACCGCCGACGAGGCGCCAGCGCCCTTGGAGGCGATCCACGCCACGAAGAAAGAGAAAACCACCGCGATAATAGCCATGAAGAGCAGTCCGGGGTTGGAGCCGCTCATGAAGGTGGGATACAGGAAGCCAACAACGTAACCGACGAAGACGCCAGTGACGGCCACCATCACGCCGGGATAGACCCAGTAGTAGAGGTGCGAGCCCCATCCGACGACAAACTTGGCGATTCGGGCGTATTTGAAAGCCGTGTCCTTCGAGAGCATGGCTTGCTCTGCGTAGTAGTAGCTGGAGCCCGTGCCGGGATAGAGCTTGGAAATTTCGGCATAGGACACGGCGGTAGCCAGACAGAGCAGCAAGGAGACGAAGATGCCAAGCCACATGGATGGAGCGGTGGATGGCTGGCCCGCAACACCCGTAGTCGCCTGGATGTAGAAGGTGAGCCAGAGGAAGGCGCCGGGAGCGATGAGCGCCATTGCATTTGCAGTCAGCTGGGTAAGGCCCAGTGTGGCCTGCATCTGAGGTGCTTTCTGATCTGCCATGAGCATTCTCCTGAGATTTTGAAGTTTTCGTTAGGCGGCTCCCGGCGGCTGACCCCCGGGGATTTCACTCAATCAAATTCAGCGGCGCGCTCGCTTGTGGCGGGAAACAAATCGAGCATCTGTGTTGCTTGCTGCGGGACCTGCCGGTAAGCCTGGTTAGGCTCCGGCCGGTCCCGGTTCAATTACGTTGAAGCGAGTCTATCTGCCGTCCCATGAGGACAAAATCAGGAAACGGAACGTTTTTTAGCGATGTGGCCCGAAGAAGGCGATAAAGGCCACGGTGATCGTCTGCTGCTGGTCTGTAAACTGACTCGCCAGCTTGTCAAAGTACTGCAGGTTGGATTTGTCGATGCGATATTCAACGCGCATGAGCGCGCCTTCCACCCACTTGTACTCATAGGTGAAGGTGCCTTCGTAGAGGGTGTTCCCGGTGGGAGCAGTCAGAGTCTGAGCGCCGTTCGCATCGTCAAACCATTCAAATCGGCCAGAGATGGCATTCTTTGCGGACGCTTGTTCGTGGAATGCGCCGGCTACACCGTACCATTTGTTCAAATGGTTGTCGCCGCAGGTGGCCGTTCCGCAGGTGTAGGTGGCGTCCTGATTCTGTCCGTAATCGAAGTTGATGTACGCGTTGAACTTTCCGGGCGGCGTCAGCAGCAGTGTTGTGTCGAACAGGTTGCGCAGGCCGCTAGCGGTGTTTGGGTTCTCAGGACCAACCAAATAGTTGAAATCCCAGGTGTACTTCGGTTTCACAAGAGCGCTGGTGAACGCTCCGGAGATGCCGCCATTCGATTTGGAGACGTTATTCCATCCGTTGAACAACTGGAAGCCGACAGTCTCGGTCTTCGAAACGGGCAGGGAAGTGCGCGCGCCAAAGTGCCAGTAAGGAATGGCGTTCACAAAGAGTAGGGAGCGCGAGTAATTCCAGTTGTCCTTCGCTTCGATCACTTCAGCGCCGGCCGAAGTGACCCATTTGCCGAAGTCCAATTCGAAGCCCTTGGCCTTGGGCGGCGCGATGCTCAGAAATGCCTGTTCGAGGTAGGGCAACTGCGAGGGACCGGCAAGCGTGGAGGTTGTGTTGCTCGGGGCAGCATTGATCAGGTCGTTTGTGCGGCCATAAATAAAGTCGACGTGCGCGCCGATTGGATCGGGACTGTGGTTCAGCGTGAGCTTGGCCGCGCTCAACTCGAACTGATCTGTCTTGTCGTTGAAGTTATAAAGCTGGTTGAGCTGATCGAAGCCATCAGTGGTGTTGGGGCGGTTGAAGTTGAAACTGTAGTAGCCGTCAACGTATCCGCTCAGATCCATTGGGCCCACGCTCCATGTGGGTGCGGCGGCGGGAGCGGCCGGAGCGGGAGCGGCCGCAGGTGCCTGTGCAGGTGCAGCAGCGGGAGCTGCTGAGGACGAGTCCGCTGGCGCAGGCGCAGGTGTTTGCGCACCAGCGGTGAGGGCGATCGCCAATGCGGCTCCAGCGATTGATCGAAGGATTGCAGTAGTGTTCGAATGCATCGACACGATACCTCCAGGAAAAGATTTTGCGTAATGGGAAATCGTGATGAGAGACTCTCAAGGCGCGCTTCGACACAACCCCCTCAAGCGCCTGACGCAGGCGTCAAGAATCGGCGATGCGATGCGCACAGATGAGGCTTGGATTGCCGGCGCTAACAGCCGACAACCGCGTTGTGGTGAAAGGCGCCCCGGATTGACAGAAACGAGCTATCACTAGTAACGCAAATGAAGCATAAAGAAGCTATGAAGATAAGAAAAAGATTCTTTATGCCGCGCTTTGGGGCGAGAAATTGTTGACACAACGGCAGTAAGACGCCCGCAGTTCCGCATCGCGGCGACAGGCGGATGAGGAAATCTGGGCAGTTTCCGTGCGCGCGACGAGGCGCGGCGCGCACTACCCGGTGAAGAGCAAGCGAAGAACCTGATAAAATTCTATTTCCCTCGCTAGAGCTTGCTGGAGTCTGGGCACTGCGGGCAGCTCAGTGCCGATTTCTGATTGGTCCTTGAGCGGTATGAGAGCGCGGCGGGGGCCGCGCATCCGAGTTCATGCGCTGCGCAGAGCCGATGGACCCAGTGATTTCGAACCAGGAAGGTGAGTGCCCGGTTGTCACAACCGCCTCCAGGCAGATCGGTAATCTTGTTTGGCCGTCCGCGCGGCTCCGGCTTGCGGATCCTTCTGTTCACGCTGGAGTGTGCGCTGGGCGTAGTGGCAGTGATCCTGGTGGCGGCGTTCACGCATTGGTGGTCCAGGCTGCTCCCCGTGGTTGCGTTGCTCTATCTGCTCATTGTGGTCCTTACGGCGCTATGGTGCGGATTCTGGCAAGCGGTGATCGTGTCGCTTTCGGCTGTGGTTGCGCAAAGCTGGTTCGCCGCGCGGCAATCGGAACTGGCCATAGCGGCCGACCCCATCGCCACAGTCACCTTGCTGGTCTTCGTGCTCGTGGCGCTCACGGTGAGCCGGCTCTCGTCGCGCGTAACCAATCACGCCCGCGAGGCCGAGTCGCGCGGCGGGCAGATGGAAGACCTTTACGAATTCACGCGGCGGACTCTGCAGATGGACCTGCATGTGGAACCGGGCCCGCAGCTGGCCGAGCTGGTGCATGAGATTTTCAACCTTGAAGCCGTCGCAGTGTTCGACGCCGACCTGCACGATGTCTACACAGCGGGATTTTGGAACGATGACCCGCAGGAGATGGCGCAGAACGTCTACTACTTTGAAACATCGGACGACGATCCGGGGAGTGGGATCGGACGCAGAGTGGTGCGGCTGGGAACGGTGCCTGTGGGCAGCCTGTTGGTGCGCGGGGAAACGAGCCCGCTGACCAACAACGCGATCGCTTCGCTCATCGCCATCACCTTCGACCGTTATCGCGCCTTCGCCAACGAAAGCCGCATTGAGACCGAGCGCCGCACGGAGCAGCTCCGTGCTACGGTGCTCGACAGCCTGGCCCATGCGTACAAGACTCCGCTAACGGCGATTCGTGCCGCTTCGACGGGGCTGGGCGAAATGGGTCGACTCTCAGCGGGCCAGGCGGATCTTGTTGGACTCATCGACGAGCAGACCCGGCTACTGGGCGACTTGACCAACCGCCTGCTGACCACGTCGCGGCTCGATGCAGGCGAGGTTGCCATTCATGTGACTCAGGTAAGCGTGGGGACACTTATCGAAGAGGTCGTAGCCACGCTCAAGGACCGGCTGGCGAGCATGAAGGTCGCCATCGAGATCGAAGACGAGGACCTGGTGCTGAGTTGCGACCAACAGTTGATGACCATGCTTCTGACCCAGTACATTGACAACGCATGCAAATACTCCAACTTTGGCAGCACAATCACCATCCGGGTGCTGGTTACCGGAGCAGAGGCGATTTTTTCCGTGCATAGTTTCGGGCCAGTGATCCCCATGGCGGACCGCGAGCGAATCTTTGACCGCTATTTTCGTTCGTCGACGTATGCCGACCGCGCCCCAGGCACGGGAATCGGGCTTTCGGTGGCCAGGCGGGCGGCCCAGATTCACGGTGGCTACGTTTGGGTAGCCAGCGATGAAGAGGAAGGCACCACATTCTTTGCCGCAATTCCACTGACAATGGAGAGGGAGAGCTCGTCATGATGCAGTCTGCGATCCGCATTCTCGTGGTCGACGACGAACCGGCCATCCGCCGCGCACTGCGGCCGCCGCTGATGGAGTTAGGATTTCAGGTGGCCGAGGCCTCGCGCGGCGAGGAGGCGTTGCAGGCGTTACGCACCGCTACGTACGATGTCGTGCTTCTGGACATTAATATGCCGGGAATCGGAGGCATTGAAACACTCAAGCGAATTCGCAGCTTTGCGCCGCGGTTGCCGGTGCTGATGCTCACGGTGCGCGACGACGAGGAAGACAAGGTGGAAGCGCTCGAATTGGGCGCCGACGACTACGTGACCAAGCCGTTCAGTACCCGGGAGCTGATCGCACGGATTCGCTCGGCGGTGCGTCGCGTGCGCGCCCCAGCACGGCCTGAGGATGCGCCCATCGAGATTGGTGAGATTCGTCTGGAGCCGGCAAAGCGGCTGGTCACCAAGCGCGGCTCGGCGGTGAAGCTCACGCGCAAGGAGTTCGACATTTTGTACTGCCTGATGAGCCGCGCTGGTCGCGTGGTGACTTATGCCAAGCTTCTTACTGCAGTGTGGGGCGCGGAGAGCCGCGAGGAAGTGGAGTATCTGCGCACCTTCGTCCGGCAGTTGCGCAAGAAGATTGAAGATGACCCCTCGAACCCGCTGTACCTGCTCACGGACGTTTATGTGGGCTATCGTTTCGCTGACCCGCAGATGTTTCAAGAGGAATCCACCGCGGCGGGCATGGCGCCGGAAGGCTCAAGAGCGCCTGAAGATGAATCTGTGCCGGAGGAAGAGCGCGAGCCGAAGCGTGGTTTTTGACGCATTTTGACGCCGTGGCGCTGAGACCCATCGGGCCTCCGCCCATCGCATCGCTCGCGAGTTGCGAGCTCGATTGTGAATGAAGGCCCATTCCGCTTTGGAATGGGCCTTCGCTGTTACGCCGGCGTTTATCGGCTTACTTCTTGCCCCAGAAATCAGGCGAGGCCGTGAGCCACGCGTCGGGTACATAGCTGATCTGCGGGACAATTGCAAAGAGGTCCGACTCGGAGGACTCGACGGTCTGCGAGCCCAGCTCGCGCATCAATTGCATTTGATCCGCGCCCACGGTCTTGGGTAGATTGTCGCCATCGATCATGGCCTGGTCCTCTTCCGCAAGCGCCTTGATCGGTGTCACCAGGATGAAGGTTCTGTCGCTGTCTTCGCCGTACAGTTTTTCAAACATCGCCCAGTGCGCATTCGGGATCGTTGAGTAGGCCTTCTCGTAAATCTTCACGAGATGCTCCCAATCCTCATAGTGGCCATAGCGAACATGGAAAACGGTGATGTCAAAGAAGCGCATCTGCGAAATATCGACAGCTGCATTCAGGCTCAGGTCATCGCGATACTTGTAAATGCTGCCATGTGTATCGCTGAGCGCAGGAGCTTCGGCCGCGTCGCCTGACTTTAGCGCTTCCTGCAGCTTGGGATCGGACATCCCTTGATCGTGCTCCTTTTGCATATCGGCAAAAGAGTCGAACCCGGCGAAAAACAGTGCATGTGGAGAACCAGTGAAACTGAGCATGCCGAAATAGTGGATGGGCGCGTTCGCTGCGCGCTCGGCTTGCACTTCGGAGCTTTCTGCAGCGATGACGGAGCCCGCCATATTCGGCTTGATTGCAATGTTGGACAGGAAAATATACTTCGGGGGTGGATTGACCCCGCTGGGCAACTGTGCGGCTGCGGGCTTCGTGGAAAGGAGGGGGCCCGCGACGAGAAGACACAAGGCAGCCTTGACTGCCGGATGGACTTTCATGATGTGTTACCTCCGGGGTTAAATTGGGGGAATCAGAATACCACTCAAAACCGGCACACTTCCGCGCAAAAAGCGGCGCGGCACAGGCGAATGCGGATTTCCTATTCGTCGTAGTGCAGAAGGCTGAAGACGTCGTATTCGGTGAAGCGCTCGCGGCCCTTGAGAAAGTCGAGTTCCACGGCGAACCCCAGACCGGCGATGACGCCGCCGAGCTGTTTGACCAATTTGATCGTGGCTTCCATCGTGCCGCCAGTGGCGAGCAAGTCGTCTACGAGCACCACGCTCTGTCCCGGAGCGATGGCATCCATGTGGATCTCCAGCGTGTCTGTCCCGTATTCCAGGTCATAGGTGACGCGGGCAACAGGCGCGGGCAGTTTTCTTGGCTTTCGGACCGGAACAAAGCCGGCGTTGAGACGATAAGCCAGCGCGGGACCGAAGATGAAGCCGCGCGCCTCGATGCCCAGAATCAAGTCGATGTGGCGACCGATGTAATGCGCGGCCATCGCGTCGATCAACTGCGCGAATCCTGTCTTGTCCTTGAGCAGCGTGGTGATGTCGTAAAACAGAATCCCCGGCTTGGGAAAATCGGGCACGGTGCGAACGAGCTTTTTCAGATCTTCCACGTTGACGGGCTTTGCGGTTTCCGGCATGGCGGTGCGGCGCTCCTGTCTGGGGTGATGCGTTGTCAGTGATCGGTTTGAGTTGTCAGCACTTAGTTTATCGCCGGTGGCCGAGCCGCTGGCGAAAGCTGCCACGAAGGGAGGGTGACGAGCTTGGTGCTCTCCAAGAATGTCTTATGAGGAATAGCAGCGGCAGACGCGATGGCGGCAACTAACACTGAGAACTGATTCCTGACGCCCGTTTTTATCACCATGCGCCATCGATCTTGAAGGAATGGAGGCCATCGGCTTCTTTGTCAGCCAGCGTGTGCTCGACGATGCGGTCGACACGAGCGCCTCGCGGACCGCGGCGCAGGCTGACGCGAAGCTCGTCGAGATTGCCGGCCTCTCCTGCCGCTACGACTTCTACTTCGCCATCTTCGGTGTTGCGCACCCATCCGCGCAACTCGAGCTCGCTGGCCTCGCGCTGCACGAACCAGCGGAAGCCGACACCCTGCACCCGGCCTTGAATGAGGAAATGAACGACCATGGAGACGGACCTTTGCCAGTGTTGCAGATACGCGCGCGGCGACGCAAGCAGCGGACAAGATCGCACGAAACACATCAGCGGCACGGCACGCGCTACACTGGGAATCACGATGGTCTTCGTCCTCGACAACTACGACTCCTTCACCTACAACCTTGTCCAATACCTGGGAGAACTGGGCGCGGAGGTGGTGGTGCGGCGCAACGACGAGGTGACGCCGCAAGAAGTCGAGGCCATGAAGCCGGAACGGATTTTGCTTTCGCCGGGCCCGTGCACACCGCACGAGGCAGGAATCCTGGTGCCGCTCATCCGGCACATGGCGGGGAAGGCGCCGATCCTCGGAGTCTGCCTTGGCCATCAGGCTATTGGCGAGGCGTTTGGGGGCAAAGTGATTCGCGCGCAGACGCTGATGCATGGCAAAACCAGCGCAGTGGAACACGACGGAAAAGGTATTTTTGCTGGGCTGCCCACGCCGCTAACCTGCACGCGCTATCACTCGCTCATCGTGGAGCAGAAGTCGCTGCCGGCCGAACTTGCCGTAACCGCACACACGCACGAAGGCAATGGATCGGGGTCAGGGAGAGAAACTGTCATCATGGGACTGCGCCATCGCAGCTTGCCGGTTGAGGGCGTGCAGTTCCATCCCGAGAGCGTGCTCACCGAAGGTGGACACCAGATGATCCGCAACTTCCTGGAAATGTAACCGATGTACGCCGCGATCAACGTTGCTTCGAACGCCTCATCTTCCGGATCGAGTTTGCAGCGCGTCTCGAGGTTGATTCTGCTACTGGTCATCGCCATGGTATTCCCATTGGCGCAAGCGAGCCATGGCCAGAGTCCAGTTGCATCGCCGCCTGTCACGACACAAACAGCACCCTCCACGGCGCCGACAACGCCGGGCGCGTCGGATGCGGGAACATCGCCGGCGCCGTCCGCGTCCGCTGGCGCTCCCACATTTGCAACGCCGCCGGTCGCCATCGTCCCGCTGGACAAGTCCATTCCGGGCGCGGCGCTTGAGGTTGCGGGACCGCTGCAGGCATGGAACGGCCGCGCGTACATCACGGGCAGCGGAACCATCACCGCAGGCGATACGACAGCCCAGGTAACGCTGCCGTATCGCGGAACCATGCACGTATGCGCGTCTAGCACCGTGAAGCTTGCCGCCGATTCGAGTGCCGCGTCGGGCAATGTTCCCGGGCTTCTGGTTGCGCTCGATCGCGGCGCGGTGGAGATGAGCTTTGCGGCGAGCACCGCACGCGAGCAAAATGCCGATACGCTTCTTACGCCCTACTTTCGCATCATGATCGGCGGCCCCAATGCCGCAGATGTCAGCGTGCGGATGGGCGACGATGGTGACACTTGCGTGGATAACGCCGGAGCGAACGCGCCCTATGTTGTCGTGACCAGCGTCTTCGAGGGAGGCCTCTACCGCGTGCAACCGGGACAGCGCGTGATGTTCGAGCACGGCAGCCTGCAGAAAGTAGTCGACCAGGAAACGGAATTGTGCGGTTGTCCTCCGCCCCCGAAATCCGAGGCCAACGAATTCCCGCTGGCGCAGAGCGAGGGCCTCGCGCCCAAGTCGCCTCCTGCGGCCGCCGCAAACACAACGGCTGGATCTGGCCAGGCCGCTACCACCCTCGTTTACAAGAGCAGCCAGCCTGCACCGCAAACAGTCGCGATCCCTCTGCCTCCTGCTTCGGCGGGTGCGACGGGACCGGCAGCTCCGGCATCCGGCGCGTCAAAGAAGCCCGGATTCTTCCGCAAGATCGGGCGATTCTTCAAGCGCATCTTCGGCGCGGAATAGTCTGTTACGGGATTAGCTGCTGCACTCCGCAGGAGCTACGCCGGATGACCTGGCCCGGCCTGTCGAGCTGGAACACAAAGGAGCATTGCAGGGCGTCATTCCCAGTTGTGGCTCCCTGATAGACGTACACAGTCTTCGACCCCGGCTGATATACCAGCAGCGAACTAGTCGGACTGATTCCAGTGAGTTGGAATTCGACGTCGCCTCCACCCGATTGGTTGCTCGAAGCGTTAACCGTGCGGCCCGCGCCAAGCCAGAACCCGAAGGCCAGCACTGCCCCGAGCGCCAGACCGTTTCTCGCCCAATTCCACACTTTCTCCATTGCTTCCTCCTCCAGTGGATGTCTTTCCCCATGGACGCGCGAAGGCCGGCTGACGCTCAAGGATTTGCGCAGTGGTCGCGCAAAAAGACGGCGCTACATCTCCCGCGCACGCTCAATCGCGCGCAGCACGGCTTGCGCTTTGTTCAGCGATTCCTGATGCTCGGTCTCGGGCACGGAGTCGGCGACGATGCCCGCGCCGGCCTGCACCGAACCTTTACCGCCAACGCGCAGCATGGAGCGAATGGAAATGCAGGAATCGAGGTTGCCGGAGAAATCGGCGTAGAGAACTGCGCCGCCATAGGTGCCGCGCCGCGCCGGCTCAAGCTCCTCAATAATCTCCATGGCCCGGACTTTGGGCGCCCCGGAAAGCGTGCCGGCAGGGAAGCAGGCGCGGAGCGCGTCGACTGCGGTGAGATCGGGCCGCAGGCGGCCTTCAATTGAGCTCACGATGTGCATGATGTGGCTGTAGCGTTCGACAAACATCAGCTTGTCCACCTTCACGCTGCCGAAGCGGCTCACGCGGCCCACGTCATTGCGGCCAAGGTCGACGAGCATCACGTGCTCTGCGCGCTCTTTCTCGTCGTGCAGCATCTCCTCGGCCAGCGCGTCGTCTTTGGCCTCGGTCGCGCCGCGGGGACGCGATCCAGCAATCGGCCGGTACTCCACTTTGCCCTGGTGAACGCGCACCAGCAGTTCGGGTGACGAGCCGGCCAATTCCAGCGGCAGGTGGTCCTCCGGACCTTTTGATCTCTTGGACGAGTGTTTCGGTGAGGAAACCGCCGTCGCTCCCAGCGGACCATCCAGTGAGAAGCGCAGAAAGAACATGTATGGGCTGGGATTAACGGTACGCAGTGCGCGATACACCTGGAAGCTGTCCACTCCGGGGTCGACGTCGAAGCGCTGAGAGATGACCACTTGAAACGCGTCGCCCGCGCGAATGTACTCTTTCGAACGCTCCACCGCTGCCATGTAGTCATTCTTCGCGATGCGGTGCTTGACTTTGAGCTTCGACGATGGACGCGGCTTTTTCCGGTCCCTTTTGCGTTCGAGATCCGGAAGTGGCTGCGTAAGGCGCCTCTCCAACCGGTGGAGACGCTTCAAGGCCCTATCGTAGGCTGCCGGAGCCTTGCCCTTCGACACATCTGCTGTGACGACCAGCATGATTTCCTTGCGCACGTGATCGAAAGCCAGAACCTCGTCGAAGAAGAGCAGGCAGGCGTCGGGAACGTGCAGTTCATCCTTTGCCAACGTGGGCAGCCGCTCGATCTGGCGCACCGCGTCATAAGCAAAGTAACCGACAGCACCGGCGGTGAAGGGGGGCAGTCCCTTCAGACGTGCGGGTTTGTGGCCGCCGAGCGCGTCGCGCAGAACGGCAAAGATGTCGCCTTCAATGTGCGTGGTCTCGCGGCCCTCGGTGATGGCGATTTGGCGCCCCCGCGCCACGATGCGCTTGAACGGCGTGAGGCCGATGAAGGTGTAGCGCCCGACCTGCTCGCCGCCCTCAACAGACTCCAGCAAAAAACACTCGCGCTCCGGCCAAGCCGCGCGCAGAAAGGCGGAGACCGGAGTTTCCAGGTCGGCCATCAGGGTGCGGCACACGGGCACGAGGGTGTGCGTCCGGGCGAGGTCCAGAAACTCTTTGCGGCTAGGCTGGGCGGAGCGCTCGTAGGCTTTCACAGCCTAAGTGTAACTGCTTGTGCGCGGTGAGCGAGGCGTGTCCGGTTCCGGTTCAGGCAGCCGCTGCGGCATGGAGCCACCGCGGAACGCCCGCCTGATCGTGTGTCTCATTGCCTTGACGGGGAACCAGCGGTGGCCTAGACTCACTGAGGTTTGGGTCAGAAGTCGATGGCCAGCGAGTGGAATCTGGTCAGCGAGACAATCGCAGAGAGCCGCGCCAATTCGAAAACCACGGCGCGAAAAACCGGAGTGAAGACCGCTGCCTCGTCTATATTCTTGAGAAGCGGTGCTTGATTCCGAATCTGAAGAGCGGCGGGATAGGGAGACCATATGGCAACTGGAAATACAGGCGTCACGTTGGACCAGGAGATCAATCCGTGGGCGGCGCAAAGCGCGCGCTTCGACTTCGCCGCGCGCAAACTCAATCTCGATGAGGGATTGTGGAAAGTGCTGCGCTCGCCGTCGCGGGAAGTGATCGTTCACTTTCCCGTAGCTCTCGACAACGCCGTGATCGACATGTTCACCGGCTTCCGCGTGCAGCACTCGATGGCGCGTGGTCCATGCAAAGGCGGAATCCGTTACGCGCCGGATGTGACGCTGGACGAAGTACGCGCGCTGGCCAGTTGGATGACGTGGAAGTGCGCAGTGGTCAATATTCCCTTCGGCGGAGCCAAGGGCGGCGTGATCTGCGATCCCCAAAGCATGAGCAAGGGCGAGCTGGAGCGCATGACGCGGCGCTATACCTCCGAGATCATCGAGTTCATCGGGCCGGAGAAGGATGTTCCCGCGCCGGACGTGAACACCAACGAGCAGACTATGGCGTGGATCATGGATACCTATTCCATGCACATGCGCCAAACCGTGACCAGCGTAGTGACCGGCAAGCCGATCAACATGGGAGGCTCACAAGGGCGCATTGAGGCTACGGGGCGCGGAGTGATGGTGATGTGCAACGAGAGCCTCCGCCAGCTGGGTATGGATGTCGAGGGTTGTCGCGTCATCATCCAGGGATTCGGCAACGTGGGATCGAATGCCGCGCGCCTGATGCAGGAGCAGGGATACAAGATCGTGGGCATCGCGGAGCGCGATGGCGGCTTGTACAACTCCAACGGCATCGATATTCATCAACTGCTCGAGTACAAATACCGCAACAACACGATACTCGGATTCCGCGGCGCCGAAGCCATGCCCAGCGAAGAGCTGCTCGTGGCCGACTGCGAGATTCTGATCCCTGCGGCGACCGAAAACGTGATCACTAGCCGTAATGCCGACAAGGTGAGAGCGCGCATCATTGTTGAGGGCGCCAACGGGCCTACTACTGCCGTGGCCGACGAGATTTTGTCAGAGAAACGCATTTTTATTGTGCCCGATATTCTGGCCAATGCTGGCGGCGTAACGGCCAGCTATTTTGAGTGGGTGCAGGACCGCCAGGGACTGTTCTGGAAGGAAGCGGTCATTAACGAGCAACTGGAGGGCATCCTGCGCGCCAGTTTTGACGATGTGGTGCGTTATGCCGACGCGCACGACGTGAATAATCGAATCGCTGCGTATATGCTGGCTATCGATCGCGTGGCGTATACCATCAAGCAGCGCGGTTTCTACGCGTAGCGGCCCTAGCTTGCGTGTCGCTCGGGCCAAGGTTGTTTTTCGAGATCTGAGGTATACTAGGTTTACGCTCAGTGATTTGGACGCGAGTTGCGATTTGGCCTTAGAACAGGGCCGGTCAACCTGGCACAGATTTTCCCCAAGCCCCTACAGCGTGTACCCATCAGTCTCCTTCCCGGCGACTACATTCGGAACCGTGTGACGGTTGGCGAATAGGCTGAGCGCTCGAGTCTTGATTGACTCGAACATCCGTTCTCAGAGTTTGAGCGGACAGGCGCGATGCACCGGGCGATTGTGGAGTGGGTAGCCGGTCGGCAGTGAGCCGGCAGGCGTAAAACAGCAGCGTGGGTCAGCTCCGGGCCGACAAGCACCGAATGTGCATGTCTGCCAGTCCCAGGGACGAAATTGGTTCTCTCTTACGCATAATTTAGTACAGGCGTGTGCGGGTGTATCTGCGCGTGCCTCCAGTCAGGTTCCGTTTGCAGGCCCTCGGGAAACAAGGGCTCCGGGACCGCAGGAAAAGACATATATTTTGACGAATCAATTCTCGCAGTTTTCACTTTCGGCTGCGCTCATGGCGCGGCTCAACGCCAACAAGTTTGAAATTCCCACGCCGGTACAGGCGGCGGCGATTCCGCCGGCTCTTGAAGGCCGCGACGTGCTCGCCACTGCTCAGACGGGGACTGGCAAAACGCTCAGTTTCCTGATCCCGATCATGGAGATGCTGCAAAAGAGCGAAGGCCGCGGAGCAAATGCGCTCATTCTGCTGCCGACGCGCGAGCTGGCCATGCAGGTTGAAGCCGCGTTTCGCGTCCTGCGCTCAAGCAATGGACCGACAGCGGCCGTGGTTGTTGGCGGGTTGTCTGAGCACTCGCAACTGGACGCGATCCGCCGTGGAGCACGACTGATCGTGGCTACTCCGGGGCGGTTGGAAGACTTTCTCAAGCGCAAGCTGGTGCGGCTCGACCAGGTAAAGATTCTGGTGCTCGACGAAGTGGACCGCATGCTGGATATGGGCTTTCAGCCCGCGATTGCGCGCATTGCGGGCGTGCTGCCCAAGGTGCGGCAGACGCTGTGCTACTCCGCCACGCTCGAAGGCGCCGTCAGGGATGTGGCGCGCAAGTACCTCAACAACCCGGCGCGGATCGAGATCGGCTCGGTGCTCAAGCCGGCCGAAAACGTGGAACTGCGAACCTTTGAAGTGGATCACGACAAGAAACAGGAACTCCTCGAACACCTGCTCGACGCCGAACAGGGCAGCTTCCTGGTGTTTGTGCGGACGAAACATGGCGCCGATCGCGTTGCACGCCGCCTGAGCCGTTCGGGCTGGTCGGCGACACAGATTCACGGGGACCGTTCGCAGGCGCAGCGCAACCAGGCGCTCAAGAGCTTTTCCGAAGGCCGTCACCGGGTGCTGGTGGCGACCGATGTGGCAGCGCGCGGTATCGACGTTGCCAATGTGGCGCATGTCATCAACTTCGACATGCCCAAGTTGGCGGAAGATTTCGTGCACCGCGTGGGGCGTACGGGTCGAGCTTCGGCAAAGGGTGTGGCTTCGACGTTTGCGATTCCGGCTGAGCGCGGCGACCTACGCAAGATTGAACGGACACTGTCAATCTCAATGAAGCGGTTCCGGGTGAGGGCTGCGGGTCTGAGGGCTGCCTAGTCGGTTGTAGAGTCCGGCTACCTTGTGGGCAGCCGGACAGTGGACAGGAGAACCGCTTAAGGCGAGGGACGCCCGGCGTCAGGAGTTTGCACTGGCGGCCGCGGCGTCTGCTTCGGTGTCGAAGACTTCGAAGAGGTCGAGGACGCCGACCATCTTGAGCATCTTGGAAACGAAGTTGGTAGGTTTGACCAGCTTGACGTTTCCCCCGACCTTGGTGGATGTGCGCAGAGCGTTGACCACAGACCCAATCCCCGAGGAATCGATGAATGCGACGGCCTCGAGGTCGACAATGAGAAAAATGTGACCGCTGGAGAGCGCGGTCATGAAGGCGTCTTGAAACCGCGTGACTGGTTCACCGCTAACTAGCTTGCCCTTGAGCTTCAGGGTGCAGACACTTCCACTCTCAATTACGTCGAGATCCACGGGAAATCTCTCTTTCAGAATCTACTTTACGGGGGGAGATAGGCTTGTTAAGCTCGTGACCATATTCTCGTCGATGCATCCTCTTGTCAAGCGGGGGGTTGGAGGTCAAGGGAGATGCGCCAATCGACGAACCCTTGAATTGATGCAACTACTTTAGACGCTGGTTGGGCTACGCAACGGGGTCCATGCCCTAAGCGGCTGAAAAACTGCTGCGCGAAGACGCAGATTGGCGGGCTCCCAGTTTTCTCTGACTGCTGCAGGGTCCTGCGCGCGATGCGGAGGCTGTGCCCGAACTCGATCCGCAGCCGTAGAGTGGAACTTCACCGCACGGCCACGATTAACGAATGTTTGCGGAGATACGCCGCCCATGGATGAAGTGAAATACGCGGTCACGCCGACGGACGAGGCAGCCATTGAAATGGCGGCGCAACTGCTGACTGCGGCGGATGTCGCCTCGCGGGCGACGATCATCGCCGGGGCCATTACCAGCCTGCTACCCGATTGTGCGTGCCTGGTTCACCGGTATGAGCCGGAAAACGAATCTGCGCCGTGGACGATCGTGGGTGTGGCGGGTGAAGTGTCGCTTCAAGCGGTACAGCACGCGGGGAACTGGCTGTTTGAGATGCCGGAGTCGTTTCCGGCGAAGGCGCAGGTTCACGGCAAGCAGCACCTGAGTCGCGAAGACTACGCGCACTTTGACGCGCCGCGCTCCGTGGGCGCGCTTGCCTATGTGCCCTTGGAATACGCTGGGAGATTAGCAGGCGTGCTCGAAATCGTGGTTTTTTCGAGCTCGTTCGAGCCGCGCCAATTGACGGAACTTGCGCCGATTGTGCGCTTGACCGCGCCGGCGCTCTTGTCGGGCGAGCTGTTCGAACAGCAGCGGCAGACTCTGCTGGATTCCGTGCACCGCATGTCGCAGATGTACGACCTTGAGAAGTCGCTGAACGCGACGCTCGAAATGGATGCGGTGATTGCGATGGTGCCGACGAAAGCCGGTGCCATGCTCCCGTGCCAGGCGATGCATTTGTGGCTTTTTGACGGGGCCGATCTGCGATTGGTTTCGAGCGAAGGGGCTGACGACACGGTTGCGGTGGGCACGACCGAGGCTCCGGGCGAGGGCTACGTGGCGGATATGGCCGAAGAGGGCGAGCCGGTTCTGATCGCTGACGAGAGCGACGAGCGATTGCAAAAGCGCAACGCGCGGCTGCCGGAAGAAAGCACGATCCCCCCGGTGAGCAACGCGCTTCTGGTTCCCCTGATGCAGGATGAAGCAGAGATCGGCGTGCTCGAGGCGATCAACCGCGCCGACCGGCCGTTTGACGATGACGACCAGTTCCTGATGTCGTCGATGGCCGAGACGATTGCCAATGCGCTGAAAAACGCCAGCCTTATGCTGGCCGAGCGAAAGCTCGAGATTCTGAAAGTCCTGGTGCAGGTGAGTTCCGAGATCACCTCCACCCTGCGGCTTGATCGCCTGTTGCAGATCATCGTCAACAGCCCGCAGGGGGTCTTGCCATACGAGTTATGCGCAATCGCACTGGATGTGCGCGGGAAGCTGCAGTTGAAGGCCGTATCGGGGATGAGCAGCTTGCCCATTGGGGATGCGCAGGTGGAGCGGTTGCAGCAACTGACGCGCTGGCTATCAACGCAAGACGAGCCTCTGCATCTTCGGCTCACCGGGGATGAAGAAAGTGCAGCGTTGCCGCCTGAAGTAGCGAAGCATTTCGATGAGACCGGCTCTCGTGCGCAGTATTCGCTGCCGCTTGCCGACGATCAGGGGCGAGTCGGCGTTTTGTTCTACGAGAGCAGCGACCCCGATTTCCTTGGCGTAGCGCAGATCGAAATGATCAAGGTGCTTGCCGGCCAGGCGACCGTGGCACTGCGCAATGCGCTTCTCTATCGCGAAGTTCCGCTGATGGGACTTATCGAGCCGCTCGCGCAACGAAAGGCGGCGTTGCTTCGCACCAGCCGCGGAAGGCGAACGGTCTATGCAATCGCAGCGGCGGCTGTAGTGCTGTTTCTCTGTATTTGTCCCTTGCCAATGCGTGTCGGCGGGGAGGCTGTGATCGCGCCACTGCACCTGGTGACGGTTACCGCGCCGGACGAAGGGAATGTGGATCGGGTGTATGTACGCGAAGGCCAGCACGTGAATGCCGGGGACGTTCTGGCATCGATGAACGACTGGGAATGGCGCTCACGCCTCGCTGTCGCGGATGCTCGCTACCAGCAAGCGATACTTCAGATGCAGGGCGACCTGGCCCACGGCAGCGCTCAGTCGGGTGAGGATCGCGCGCAGGTTGAATTCCTGGGCTCGGAAGCCGCTCAAATTCGCGCACAGGTTGCGAGCGCGCAATTGCGATCACCGATTGCGGGGGTTGTGGCCACGCCCAATCTTGAGAACGCGGCAGGTGAGCATCTCGAGTCGGGATCGTCGTTTGCCCAGGTGCTCGATTTGAGCTCGGCAGTGACCCGGGTCGCGGTGTCGCAGCAAGATATCGAATTGATCCGCCGGGGGCAACCTGCCGCGATCAAGATGGAGACTTATCCACAACGAACCTGGCACGAAACGGTTTCATTGGTAAGCCCCGACGCGGGGATCGCCAACGGGCAGCGCACATTCGCTGTCGAGGTTCCAATCACGAATCCGGGCGAGATGTTGCGCGCCGGAATGAGCGGGCAGGCGAAGATCTTCATCGGCTGGCGGCCAGCCGGATATGTGCTGCTGCGGAGGCCGGCGCTTTGGGTTTGGCAGACTCTATGGAATTGGATAGGGTGGTGAAAATCTTGAACGCACCATTTCGTCAAAGCTCGCATCCCGTTTTCACTGTAGCAATTGCAGCCGCCGCGCTGCTCATGTGCGAACCGGGTTGCAAATCCCCGGTGACGCCGAGTGGCGTCTCTGCCTCTGAAGCACCTCAGCCTCGCCCTGCGCCATCTCCCGCAGCGTCAAGTGCAGACCCGCCAGCATCGAGCGGCTCGGGAACGTTCACAGCGTATGGCCCGCTTGTGGCCGAACAGCAAGCGGATCTGGCCGCCCAGCGCGATGGACTTGTCACGACCGTTGCCGTCGGCATCGGAGATCGTGTTCGCGCAGGGCAGGTGCTTGCCCAGTTGGACGAATCGTTGCTGAGCACTCAATTTGAAGCGCAAAAGGCGCGTGTTGCCGCGACTCAGGCTGAGGTTCGCGACTGGCAGGCAGAAAAGTTGAGCGGGGAGGCGGATTTACGTCGCGCCGATCAGTTGCTTCAGGCGAAGGTGATTAGCCAGGACGTCTGGGAGCACACGAAGTATAAGCTCGACGAGACCAATGAAGAGGTCGAACGCTCAAAAAGCGAGGAGGCTGTTGCCGAAGCCGACCTGAACACCATTAGCGTGCAGCTGCAGCAATCTCGCATCGTTGCGCCGTTCGCCGGGGTTGTGGGGCGCGTCTCGGTGCGTGCTTCGCAGCAGGTAAAAGAAGGAGACAGTCTGTTCTGGGTCACTGCCGAGGCTCCGCTGCGAGTCTTGTTCACCGCTCCCGAATCAGCGATGAGAGAACTGAGAGTAGGGAGCACTCTGGATTTGAGCACATCCGACTATCCCGGCTTGCATCAAGTTGGGCACATTCTACGTCTCAGCCCGGTCATCGATCCGGCCAGCGCCAGCATCCAGGTGGTGGGCGCCGTGGATCATCCATCGCCGCTGCTCAAGCCGGGAATGAGCATGCAGGTGCGGCTGACGCCATGAACCTGAGCGAGGCACTCGACGCAGCTCTTCCGGAGATTCCCAGGACGCGGCTGGAGCAGACCCGCCCTGCGCTTCTCGATCCCGGCTTGATCACCCGCGAGGATACGCTCGACGGCGAGCCGGTCATCGCCGTCATGCAGCGCCAGGGTTCCACCTTTTGCCGGCTGACGCCCGTGCAATGGCAGTTGGCCCAATTCTTTGACGGCCAGCGTTCCTTTGAAGACATTGCAGAGGCATTCCAGGTGCAAACCGGCATGGCCACCACTGCCGCCGAGGTTCGCGCCTTTGCGGACGGTCTCGAAGAAGTTCGCTTCTTCTACAAGAGTCCTCAGGAGAAAAATCTGGCCCTCAGCCAGAAGCTCGCCGCACAGCGCCAGCGGCGCGCCGGACGCAACATCAAATTCGACGTTGCGCACATCACCTTTTCGGCATGGGATCCCGACCGCTATCTGACCTGGCTCAACGAAAAGGCTGGAAGAATCATTTACAGTCGATGGTCCATTCTCGCGATGGTCCTGCTCTTTGCGTACGAGGCTTCGATTTTTGTCACCAAGTGGAACCTGATCGGCCCGGATGTTGCAGTGTTCTACAACTTCAGGGAAAAAAGCCTGCTCGACGTTGTGCAGTTCTGGCTTCTCCTGTTGGTCATTGGGTTTTTTCATGAGAGCGCGCACGGCCTCACCTGCAAGCACTTCGGCGGCCAGGTGCATGCCATGGGACTCTTGTTTCTTTACTTGACGCCCGCTTTCTATGTGGATGTGACCGAAGTGTGGATCTCGGCCACAACAGCTCAGCGCTTGGCGACCATCATCGCGGGAATCTGGATCGAAATGGTCATGTGCGGATTCGCCATGATTGCCTGGCTCAACACCGCGCCCGCCACGTGGCTGCATGACTTGGCTTACCAGGTCATCCTCATTACCGGCATCGCGGTGATCGTCATCAATATGAATCCGTTGATCAAGGCCGACGGATACTACTTTGTCACCGAAGCCATCGGCATTCCGACGCTCAAGGAGAGGTCGACGGAGTTTCTGTCGGGATGGTTTCAAAAGCAAATTCTGCGCTTGCCCGTCGAAACTGTCGTGATTCCGCGGCGGCGGGCGCCATTTTTTGCGCTCTATGCGCTGGTCTCCGGCGCCTATAGTTACATGATTCTCTTCGTTGTGCTTCGCTTCGGCTACAACGTTGCCTCAAAGTGGATAGCTGAATTTGCCATCGTCCCGGTGGGGATTGCAGGCTTCTTCATCTTTCGCTCGCGCCTCAAGTCGCTGAGCGGCGTCGTGCGTCGTTTCTGCGAGCAGCATTTTGCGCAAGATCGCTTGCTGCGCCCCGTTCCGCTCATCTCGGCTTTGATTCTGGCGGCCATTCTTTTCATACCCATCTGGCGCGACCGCGAGGATGCCTGGTACGAGATTGAAGCGACCAACCCGGAAGTGTTACATGCAAGCCTGGCAGGAAGGGTCGACGAAGTCATGGTGCGGGACGGCGACATGGTGCGGGCCGGTCAGCCCTTGCTGCGTATGAGCAGCCCTGCGGGGAGTGCCATGCGGGATGCTGCCGCCGCCGAGAACAGCCGGGCACGTTTCCAGGTTGTGGACGCGGAGTTGCGGGGTGCGAGCGCCGGCACGGCAGTCGCGGCGCAAGATGCCGCGCGCAAGGCCATTTCTCTTGCTGGCGAGGCTCGCTCCTCGCTGCTGATCAAGGCGCCGATGGATGGCATTGTTCTGACCAATGATCCGGAGTCGCTGGTCGGCCAGAATATCGGACCGGGAGAGCCGCTGCTCGATCTCGCCGGCGCTGGAAACCGCTCGGTGAGGGTCTACATTCCCGCCGCCGCGCTCGATCGTATTCCTCAGGACGCCGAAGTCGCGCTCCCCTTGCCGGGCAGATTTACAGTCGTCCGCATGAGGCTGGCTTCGCCAGGCGGCGAAGCCTTTGCATTGCCCCCGGGGCTGGTCAGCGCAGAAAAGTATAAGGGAACTCAGACACCGCTGTTCTACTGCGCCCTGATGCAATTACCTTCGTCCGCCTGCGAGGCGCCCCTGGGAATCGCGGGCGAGGCAAAGATCTTTGGAAAGCGCCACAGCCTGGCGGCGCGCGCGATTCGGTTGGTCTCCGATCTCGCGCGCTCTCATTTGTGGTGATGTTGGGGAGGGCCTTGAAAGTTGGGGGAGGGCCTGAAAACTTGTTGAACTGCGGTGCTTTGAGCGCCGCCTTGGCGGGACAAATGGTCCCGAGACGGAGCGAATCGACTTAGGATCAGTGGCTAGTAGCGGGCGCTCGACGCGCCCGCGTCGCCATGGGCAGATCACTGGTTTTGGGTCTGAGGAGACCCCAATTCCGAATTCGTTAGAAAGTTGGCCGCATCAACGTGGTCAACTTGGAACTCTGCATCCTGGCGACCCTAATCGACGCGGGCTGAAGTCTACCGGCCTGGAGCTTGGCGACCCTAATCATCGCCGGCTGAAGCTTGGCGGAGGCCAACTTTGCCGAGGCAACAGGAGCATTGTTTTTTGTCGTAGCTGATTTTGACGCCTGTCCGCTGCTGATCAAAGACTTCTTCTTCACTGCCATGGTCGATCCTCCTGGGAACTTCGGAATTTCGTTACGCCTATCATGAAGCATTTAGCGTGCCAAACTTCGGGGGAGGGAATTTGGACTGAAAGGGGCCGATTTTCAGCCTAAGAACGATTCGCGGCCCGGATTTCCGGCGCGCGCGATGGCAGACGGGTGAAAAATTATCCCCTAAAGGGTTAATTTTTAGCCCATACGTTCACAGCGAGTACTTGCGGCAAAGATATTTCATGCGTTGGAGATCGAGATGCAGCAGCCGGGCGGCGGCGGCTTTGCTGCCATTTGACCTGTGCAGGGAGGTCGTGAGCAAAGCAATCTCCAACTGCCGGATCTCATCGTCGAACACACAACCCTCGGGCGGGACCAGGATGGCTTCCTGCGCGGTGGCGCTCTGAGCCAGGATTCGCGGAGCGATGTCTGTTGGTCCGATTTCGTCGCCCTTCACGGTTACGACCATTCGCTGAATGATGTTCTCGAGTTCGCGAACGTTGCCGGGCCAGGTGTGTTCCTCCAATGCCGACAGGGCATCCTCGTTGAGCCATCTCGGACCTGAACCATTGGCCGTGCAATGGACTTCAAGAAAATGCCGGCAGAGCAGGGGAATGTCGCCCTTGCGTTCGCGCAGCGGAGGCAGCTGGATAGGCACGACATTCACCCGGTAGTAGAGATCTTCGCGAAACCGTCCCGCACGCACCATTTCTTCGAGCGGCTCGTGGGTTGCGCAGATCAATCGGAAATCGATTTTGCGGTGTGAGCGCCCGCCCAGCCGCTGCACCTGACGGTCTTCAAGAACGCGCAATAGTTTGGTTTGCAGGCCCACGGGCAGCGTCGCGATCTCGTCCAGAAAGAGCGTGCCTCCATCAGCCAGTTCGATCTGGCCGGGCCGTGACTCCACGGCTCCTGTAAAGGCGCCGCGTTCGCTGCCGAACAGCTCCGATTCGATCAGGCTTTCAGGCAGCGCGGCGCAATTGAGACGGATGAAAGGCTTCTCGGAGCGACTGCTGAGGGCGACGATGGCCCGCGCCACTAACTCCTTTCCGGTTCCGCTCTCCCCCCTGACGAGCACGTTGACGCTGCTCCCTGCTACCTGGCGGATCGCGTCGTAGACGCGGCGCATCGGCTCACTGGAGCCGACGAAGTCCTGAAAGCGGCTGGCTTCCAGGGCCTGGCTGCGCTTGAGCACTTCTGCGCGTTCGCGCAGAATTTCGACGAGCGCAGTCCGCAATTCGCCTATATCGACCGGCGACCGGAAATGCGCGTCCACTCCCGCTTCGAGCGCTTGCTTTTCGACTGAGCGCGCACGCGCACGGCTCATGGAAATCAGCGTGGAGTTCTCGTTCAGCCTGCGCAGTTCATGCAGAACCGGCAATCCCCCGTACGGGTCTTCCCCCTGGGTATCGATGTCGAGTAGAACGGCCGCCGCATCCGCTTCACGTGTCGAACGTGCCAGGTCGTCATAGCTGTCGCGAACGATCACCTTGAACCAGGGAGCGATTTCTGGAATCAGCACATCCAAGAACTCTTTGTCCATCGTGACGATGCACACTACCGGCAGCGTGGTCTGAGGAGCGGCGGGCGAATCGGAGACCTTGGATTGTCGTCGCATGGCCATATCGAATTCTACCGTTTAAAAGGGCCGCTCCGGCGGGAGATACCGGTTGGCGCCCCGGCTCGAAGGCACGCACATCGGACGCAGTTCTTTATTCCTGGACCATGAAGCAAAGCTTTTTTGGCAAAGGGCTGGAGGTTGGCCGTTTCTCGCGGAGAACGCGACCGTGACTTGCTGGAGGCCGAACCCGACCGCATCACCTGATCGGCGACGATGTAGCCAGAACTCTTAGGACTTGAAACGAATGCTTTGCTGAGTGATCTGGACTTGGGCACACCGCATTACGACGCTTCGATAACGACTCAATTCACCGTCACGGTGAAGGTCGCCGTGGGTGCGGGCTTGATGGCCGGATTGCCGGTTGCCGTGACCGTGAAGGTATACGTGCCCGCTGTGGTGCCACTGTTTCCGCTGCTGCCCCCGCCTCCACTCGAGCCTCCGCCGCCGCAGGCGGAGATTCCACCGAAGAGCGCCAGGAGTACGAGTATGCCGAGCATCGAGCGCCAACTGCGCCGCCGCGCGGGAATTCCGAACAGCGCAACAAGGGCCAGAACGACCGCGACCGCGCCGCTCCACTGATCGCCGCTGCCGGGCAATGCCGGCCTCACAAGCGCGGCGGTGGGCGCTGTGGTGCTAACGTTCGCGTCTGCCACGGCATATCCAGCTCCTGTTGGTAGTTGGACGGTACCATTCAGCATCGTGCAATTGGGCAAGTCAGTAGCGCCGCTGGGTTGCCCCGTGAGAGCGCAGGCTACCGTGATGGTGCCTGAATAGCCCGAAGTTGAACTGACAGTAATCGACGATTGGGTCAGCCCTCCTGGAGCGATTGAGGCGGCAGCCGACGCCGAAAGAGTGTAGCCCGATTGCGCCACTGTGATCGTTGCCGTGGCCATACTCGGAAGATACGTGGGATCTCCGCTATAGCTGACGGTCAAAGTGTCCGTGCCAACGCTAAGGCTATTGGCCGGAATCGGGTAAGTAGCGCCTCCGCCGGAGAGCGGCCACGCCACGCCTGTGTAGCCGCCGCCCGATATAGTCACTGTTCCAGTTGGCGTTCCAAATGCGCCTGTTACCGCGACCGTTACCGGCAGCGCCTGCCCTGTATCCAGGGTGCTGGATGCCGGCGTCAACGCCACGGCGGACGCGACTTGAACCCATGGGGTCACGGTCACCGTTGTCGAATTACTCACTGCCGTGTTAAACGGATCGCCACTGTAATTCGCGGTTAGAGTGACGGCTCCGACGCTCAGGCTCGCCGCTGGAATTGCAATGAAGTACGCGCCCCCCGAAACAGGGCCCGTAAATTGTTGTCCGGCCGCAGTTATTGTCACGTCTCCAGTTGGAGTGGGCCCATTGCTCACAAGGGTCCCGGTCACATTCAATGGAAGGTTCAAGCTGATGCTGGTCGCCGACGGCGTTACCGTAAGGGTCGGGGTCACCTTCGTCACTGTGACAGTGGTCGTTGTGCTTGCAGGAAGGTACGTACTGTCCCCTTGGTACTGCACAGTTAAAGTCTCTGTCCCCGCAGCCAGTTCGCCGGGCACAACCGTGAAGGTATAGCTGCCGGCGGAAAGTTGTCCCCCGATGTTACCGAGTTGATACAAGGTGCCCAGGTTTACGAATCCCGTCGGCGTGGGGCCTGTGCCGTTAACCTTCGCCGTCACTTGAAGTGTGTTTGCAGTAGTGAAGTTGGTCAGCGATGGTGACACGGTGAGGGTCGGAACCAGGACTGTAGCCGTGGCCGTCCCCGCCAGATAATTCGAGTCCCCGCTGTAGCTGACGGTGATCGTATTGGCCCCGATTGGAAAGTCCCAGACCGGGATCCCGGGTGTGCACGTCCCATTACTCAGCGTGCAGGGGAGAGATGTATAGCCTGGCAACGATGCTGTTACAGTTCCGGTTGGTGTTGGGCCGGCGCCTGTTACAGTCACTGTGACGTTTACGGAGTTAGTGTAGAACGCACTGGTTGAATTGGGCAGCTCGATCACCGTTGGCGTCAACTTGGCTACGGTCACGCTGGCCGTCCCGCTTCCCCTCGCATACGTCGCGTCTCCGCTGTAACTCACCTTGAGCGTGTCGGCCCCTGTGCTCAGCGCGTCGCCCGGAATCGTAAAAGCGTAGCTTCCGCCAGAGAGTGTACCCGCCGTCGCCGTATACCCACCGCCGATCAAGCTCACCGTACCAGTCGGGGTGCCGTCGGAGCCGCTTACTGTTACCGGGACGCTAAGTGATTGGCTCAATGGAAAGCTGGTCGTGGCGGGCGTGACCGTCACGGTTGCGTTGGCGGTCCCGATGGTCGAGGTCCACGCATTGACCACGTTGGCGATATTCAATGAGCCCAGCCCGGTGGCTGGATCGAATCCTGTGGCCGCACTGTAGCCGGAGAGAACACCGATATCGCCTGCATGGAGCACCGTGCAGTTGGGAGATTGCGCGGCGCAGGCCATGGCAATGGTCCCGGTGTCGATGTCGTTGAACGAACATCCATCGTTTGTCGTTCCAAACTCCGTGCTGCAGTTGCCGTAGCTCTGCCTCGCGGCCATCGCGTAGAGTTCCGCGTTTGGATTGCCCTGCGGGGTTCCCGCCTTCTGGTTAATGAGCGCCATGACTCCGGCCATGGCCGGCGTTCCCACCGAAGTGCCACCGACCTCCTGCGCTTCGGGTGGAGTCGTAAGGGAGGTGGAAGTGACACACGATCCGTTGGCTGAAACGCACATCAAATAAGCGCTGCCGAGGAAGCCGTTGCCCGCCATAAACGAGATGTCGGGCAGGTCGCGCGCTCCATCGGCTGGGATTCCGGGCACACCCGACTGCCACGCCGGCTTCGTGTATCCGTCCGCGCAGCTGGCCACGTCCGCGCCGTCATTGACGGTGCAATTACTCGCGCCGCCTCCGCCGCCGATGGTGTCGAGGAAAGGAGAAAGGTCCACGGTGGGACTAGTGTGGGTATAGATCAGGCTCCACCATTGACTCACAAAACTGCAGGTCGATTCGGCGTCAGTTGGCGAAGTGGCGGCGTAGCCATTTTGATTGAGGACGGTAGCCCATTCCTGCAGGTAGTTCAGGGCCAGCGGATTGGTGCACGTATCGTTCCATGGGACCTCGGGCACATAGCCCAGTGCGTTGGAGCCGTTACTGGAGTTGTTGCTTGCGGCCCAGTACGGAGAGGCGGTCGCGCCCCAATTGAGGTCCGTTCCCCCCACTGCAGTGTCATATGGAGTGGATGCTATGCCGCTCACTGAAAGGCCATATTGGGCGGGATGTGGAGGGCTGCCAGACAACCCCTGATCGCAGGTCGCCGCTCCGGCATCACCCGCTGCGACGAATACCGCAATCCCTTCGCTGGCCGCTGTCTCCCAGAGATTGTTGTATGCGGCGTTTCCGCTTGTGCCCTCACCCAGCTCGCATTCGCCATAGCTGACGCTCAGGATACTCGCCGTATCATTCTGGACGACGTAATCCGCGGAAGAGTAGACCGTATCGGTCGTGGTTGAATTGGATCCGGACACGACCAGCACGATGTTTGCGCCTTTAGCAACGGTGCCCGACCATTCCACATCCAGAGTGTTTTCGATGAGATCGTCGATGGTGCAGAGGGCGCCCTGATACGTGCTAAAGCACTCGCCAGGGTCGGTGCCATTGGCGACGATGGTCGTGGGTGGGGTTCCCGCAGGCAGCCCGAAAACGCTGCGAAACGAGGCTACATCGGCGGCGTTGATGTCGCTCGTACCCGCGATCGCAATCGTCTGCCCGGCTCCGTCCATTCCGGAATTCCAGAGCGGCAATAGGTTGTAGATCGTCGCAAAATCGTACGGAGCGACATCTTCGATGGTGTAGGCATTGCTTCCTGAGCCGACGTTAATGCCGAAATAGGGATTCGTGGCAAGGCCCTCTGACGCGCCTTGCTGGGCGCCGCCGGAGAGGCGACGCCATCCGGCACCGGATGAATCGAGGCTGACCAGTGCTCCGGTTTTGTGCAGGGGCCGCGGGAAGAAATTGTGGAGCGCTTTGACCCCCTCTACCACCGGTGCCAGAGCGGCTGGAATCTGCGGATCGCTCATGTTTGCGATGTGCGGTTGCCCGCTGACGGACAGGTTATGAATCTCAACATGAAAAGCGCTCTCCACCTGCGCCGCAGAGCCACTGAAGCGGATTGTCATCCGGTCGGGAGAGAGTTCATCCACATGCAGCCCGTGTCCGCTGAGCCAACCCGATATCGTCGCAACATCTGCGAGAGAAGGTCCAAACATCCTGCCCACATCTGCGGGCGCAAGCCAGCTATGGAAGTTTGGCGAGGACGGATCGTACTGGCTGGCCACAAACTGGTCAAACGCCGCCTGTTGTTCGGGGCCGCGTTTCAGAACAAGAATCACGTCGGTCATGGCCAGATTTGGACTCGCTGGGCCGCGGTCGTTCTGGTCAATTGCTGCCGGATGCGTGTTGCCCTTCAGAGTGATCAGTTGGCTTTCGTCGATCCTGCCAACAACACGCGGCGAAGAGGCAGGCGTTTGTCCAAACGCCGAGCCCCCGTCGATGACAAGACCCGCGATCAGGCAGAGAAAGACAACACGCAAGAAGCGCATGCGGTTGCGACCTCCTTTCTTCAGGGGTGGCAACCCTGATCGAACCCGACAGACGGGTCACTCACAACCGGGAAAGGCGATTTATAACCGGTTGGAAGTCAAGAATCATCTGCCCCAGCAGATTGCGCCCCCATCATAGCAAATGGGTGATCGGGCGTATGCCGCTTTCTTTGAGCATGGAGGGCATAGCCGGCGATTGGCAGTCGGCGGGAGCGGCAAGAGCGCCGACTTCATCCAATCGTCGACCGGCACCTTTCTCTTGACGCCCTTCACTCTGGCGAGTGTCTGGCAAACCCGCTTATAGTTGTGGTAGTCACTTCGGTTGCCGGAGTGCCGGCATGATATGAAATCGGCAATTTTAGGGTTGTGATCGAATCGATGGCCCTGAAAATCATGTATTGATTCCAAAGGATTTGCTTTGAATCTTCCTAATTCCATTACCATGACGCGGATCATTATGATCCCGTTGTTCCTTTGGATCCTGTCGCCGCATTTTCCTTGGGCTGGACCGAGCGGAACGCAGGAGATTCTGGCCTCGATTCTTTTCGTGCTCGCGTCAATCACCGATGGGCTGGACGGATATCTGGCGCGCAAGCGCGGCCAGATCACCACCATGGGCATGCTGCTCGATCCGCTTGCCGACAAGATTATGGTGACCGCAGCCTTCGTTGCTCTCGTTGCCTACAACCCGCAGGTAGTCAAAGTCTGGATCGTGGTGGTCATCGTCGGACGCGAGTTTCTCATTTCCGGCCTGCGATCCATCGCGGCCTCTGAAGGGTTCACGATCACCGCCAGCGAATTGGGCAAGCTGAAGACCGTGGTCCAGATCGTCTCCGTGGTGTCGGCCATTCTCGCTCATGGCTGGCATCATTGGCAGATCGGCGTGCTCACGATCCCCATTTACTGGTACGCCGTCGCGGCCATCTACTTTGCCGCACTGGTCGCCATCATCTCGGCCGTCGATTACTTCATTGGCTTCTGGAAGCAGATTGACCACGCCTCAAAGGGCCGCCGCAAGGGCGCTGTGCTTTCACGCGGTAAAAGCGTGCGCATCTCGTAGGAGCAGGGAATAGGGAGTAGGGAACAGGGAATAGAAAAGAACACTCTTCCTGCTTTCTACTGGCTACTCCCTATTGGCTACTCCCTACCATCTACTGAAGGACCCCAGCGGCGATCTCGATGTTGATCTCCGGTAGCGACAGGAGCGTGTTGTGAACCAGGCAATGGTGCACACTGCGCATCATTCCTTCGTTTTGCTCGGCGGTGAGCGCAACAGGGCTCGTGACGAGCACGCGGAAGTTGCCCAGCCTCGCCGGCTTGAGTAGTTTTTCCGCAGTCACTGAAACTTCGAGCCCGCTTTTTGCCAGATTGCGGGTTCTCAGATACTCCGCGGCGTAAAAAGCCGCGCAGGAGCCCAGCGACGCGAGCAAAAACTCCGGCGGAGTCATGCCGCAATCCGTACCGCCATTTTCCACAGGCTGATCACACGCAATCCGGTGCGACCGAGCCTGAATATCGAACTTTACGCCTTCGATTTGACAGACCTTCACTTCCATACGGTCCCCGCTTCCTTTCGGAAAGAAGCCATGAACAAGGTGATTTGTTACAGGATAGCGAGGATTGTTGTTGAAGGATGTGACGGCCGACGCTCGAGAAAGAACGATGCCGGATGCACCAGGACGGGGTCGACCAGTGGGCGCAAGAGGCTAGTCGGCAGCCGCAGTTTCAGCCACGGTGGCGGCTACCATGGCGCGAATGGAATCGATCACCAGGTTGGGTTCGTCGAGGTGAATCCAATGCTCGCTGTTTCTCGCGAAGACCTGGTGGGCTGAGTTTCCAATGCGGTTGAGGTCATCCTGAGAGAGCGGCGTGGTATTGGCGGGGGTCAGCACGGTAACGGGAATATCGCGGATCGGCCCCACTGAATCCATCTCGGTCACCGTTTTGGGTATCGCCGAAATGTGGCTGCGAATCCCAGCGTAAAATCCTGGGCGCGACCAGTGGGCTGCAACTGCCGGCCACACTGTGCGCGGCATCTTTCTCACTTCGGTCTTGATCCGCGTGAGCACGTGGCGTTTGTGGGCGCCGGCGGCTCCGACAATCTGGTCGGAGAGATGGCTCGCGCGGCAGAACAACAAGCTGACCATCAGGCGCGCCAAGCCGCAAGCGGCGACGGGCATTGCGAAGCGGATCAGCCTGCGGCCCAAATCGATCTGAGATTGCTTTGAGGGGTCAAGCGGCGGCCATTGATCGCAACGCATGGGATCGATGAGCACGACGCCGGCGACCTCATCGGGATAAAACAACGCGAAGCGGCGCATGACAAGGCCGCCAAACGAGTGCCCAACCAGAATGAATGGCGGCTTGAGCCCGGCACGGTGCAACATTTGGTGCAACTCTGGCGCGATGTTGCCGGGAACGCGGGCCGTTCGGCAGCGGCTGCTCCAGCCCAGGCCGCAACGATCGTACGCGACTGTGCGCGCTGACTCGGCGATCGCTTCCTGAACGCCTCGCCAGTTGAGGTGCGTGGCGCCAAAACCTGCTTCGAACAGAACCGTTGGCTCACCCGCGCCCATCTCAAAGAGATAGAGTTTGGATCCATCTCCAATGGTCACCCAGCGTCCTGAAGATGTAAATTGCCGCCGGTCGCGCCAACCACCAATCCATTGGTAGAGCACACCAGTCGCGAGCACGACAGCTGCGAGGACGACGATCCAAAGGACGGCGTGCATGGGTCTCCTAGAAGTGTGTGAGCGCGGCCGGACTGAAATCGGCCGCCGTGAGTTTCGCCTTGGCGCTGCCCCGATCGAAGATGAGCAATGTCGAGCCGGCCTGGCCACGCGTCTTGACTTCAACCTGGTGCGCAAACCAGTGGCCCTCTTCCTGGCGCACGCCGTACGAAGTAAATTCTTTCACCGCCCCCGAATCTTTGAGTGTCTTTTCCGCATAAACAGGGAAGCCGATCGTAGGATCGATCCAGGTCTTGACCTCTGCGTAGTGCGTTCGAACCTCCGGGCCAGGCGTGCTCTTGACCACGTCGCAATTGCGCGCACCGAACTTCACCATCCCTTCTGACGTTTGGCCGGGCCAGAAGTATTGCTGCTCCAGGAAGTCCTCGTAATCGAATCCCGGACCAAGCAGATCATCGTTCCACTTCTCAAAAGGCAGCAAGCGAGAGGATGCGTCGCCGGGGTCGGCGATTCGAATCGCATTATCGCCGTTGGCGCGCATCTCCAGAAGAATGTGCTGGCGCATTTCGCGATGTGTCCCGGACGGCTGTCCGAGATCGACAAACATGCGGAGCTCGCCGGGAAACCAATGCGTCTTGATAGTGACGGGATAGCTTACGCGCGCGCCACTCGGGCCGATCGCGATTAATTGGCCGCTGACACGAAAGTCGGCGTTCTGAATCTGTTTACGAACTGTGGCCAGAAGATCGTTGACATTTGCGGCCTGGGCCCAAAGCGCCGGGACGACGGCCGCGGCAATCAGCCCCGCACACCGGGCCGCCCGCAAGGCCCACACGCTTCGCGCGGTTCTCATGCCTCGATCCTGCCGTCGCGGATGCGAATGTGGCGCGGTGCGCTCAAGGCAATGTCGTTCTCATGGGTCACGATCACCAGCGTCATACCGCGCTGCTCGCGGATGCCGCGCAGAATCTCCATGATGTGGCCGGTGTTCGTGCTGTCGAGGTTGCCTGTGGGTTCATCCGCGAGGAGAATGGTGGGATCGTTGGCCAGGGCACGGGCGATGGCCACGCGCTGCCGCTCGCCAGCCGAGAGCTCATTCGGGTAATGCTGCATGCGATCCTTCAGGCCCATCTCTTCAAGCAAAGCGGACGCGCGCTCGACCCGGTGATTGGCGCGACCGTTTAACGCCAGCATGGCCACCTGCACATTTTCAACCGCGCGCAGCGTGGGCAGCAGGTGAAAAGCCTGGAAGATGAATCCGACCTGGCGGGAACGAAAACTGTCCAGGTTCACCACCGTGCCCAGCGGCGATCCCCGGAAGAGAACTTCACCGCTGCTCGGCGAATCGAGGCCGCCCAGCATATGCAGCAGCGTGGATTTCCCGCTACCGCTGGGTCCGCTGATGGTCAGATATTCGCCGGCTTCGATCGAAACGTCCACTCCGCGCAAAGCCGCGACGCGCCCGTCGTCATAGCTCTTGACCAGTCCGCGCGCTTCCAGGATGGGGCTACTCATAGCGCAACGCCTCCACCGGCGAAAGCCGCGCGCCGCGCCATGCAGGATACGCTCCAGCGACCAGCCCAGATCCGATCGCGATGAGCAGCGATTCAACAAGATGAACCGGCGAGACGGAAATCGAAACCACGCTCGCGGTCTCCGGCATGATGGAGAGGATCCACAAGGCGCCCAATCCCACAACAATGCCGAGCAGGCCGCCGGCCATGCCCAGGCCAGCCGCTTCAGTGAGGATGAGCAGAATCACGTGCCTGCCTTTCCAACCCAGCGCGCGCAAAATGCCGATTTCGCGTGTGCGCTCAAAAACTGACATCGCCATGGTGTTGGCAATGCCTACGATGCCAATGAGCAGGGCAATGGACGATGTGCCCCAGGCCACCGAGTGGGCAATGTCCACAATCTGGTTATTGGATGCGCGTTCCGCGGCGGGCTCTGCCCGGATGCTGGGCTCGAGCGCGTCAATCTCCGCCTGAACCCGCGCCACGTAGTGCTCATACGATTCCCCGACCGGCGTGGGCCGAAGCCGCACATGAAACGCAGTCACCTTCCCTTGCCGGCTGGAGATGCTCTGCATCTGGTCGAGCGGCATGATCACCGCGCCCGTTTCCAGCGCCGTGCCTCCGTGAAAGATTCCCGTGATCGTGAACGTCTCGCCAAGAATGATGATCGAATCGCCGATTTTCTTGTTCAGGTTTTGCGCGAGCAGGTCTCCCAGCACAACCTCCGGCTGATCCGCGCGGAAACGCGTACCCGAAGCGAAGTGAAGAGCATCCATCTCGTAGGAGTCGGCCTTCCATCCGTAGACCAAAGCATTTACGTCGGGCGTTAGGTCAATGAGATTAAAGACCAGCGGCGAAACCGCTGCCACCTCGGGAAGAGCCTTGATTTTCGGGCCCAGTGACTCATCAATCGAGCTATTGAATAAGCTGGATTCGAGGACAGCGATATCGGTGCCTGAGCTCTGATAGAGCCGCAGCCATTCCTGTTCAAACGATCGCGAAAACCCCACTAATGCCACAAATGCCCCTATGCCCATCGTAATCCCGCAGAGTGTGAGCAGGGTTCTGAGGCGCCGGCGACGAAGGTTTTTCCAGGCGAATCCGGTGAACGAGAGCTGCGAGGCCATAGCCTTGGAAGATATCCTTGTGAACACGGATGTGGAGGGGGTCCGTGTGCGTAGTTTATCGAGCGATGGGCCTTCTGTCCATTTCCGAATCGTTTCGCAATGGGATTTCGAACACACCCGGTCAACCTGCGCGGGTCAAGCGCAGGAACAATCGTACGCCCCCGTTTTGCCGCACAGATACGGAAGAATGAGAGTGGGGACTGCGGGCTGGCGAAAAAGCCGGACAAAAGCGAATACCGCGGCCGAGACCGCGACAGTGCTCTCCTATACACATTTCGAATCAACCGCGGCGAATGAACCTGCCGCTGCGGCTCAATCAGTGAACCAGCCCGCGTTCCTCGGCTCGATTAGCGCCCGCGTCCCCCGCCCCCGGTGCCCTTGCGCGCCGTGTAGCAATCCCGGCAATAAACCGGGCGATCGCCACGAGGCTCGAATGGAACGGTCGTAGGCTGGCCACAACCCGAACAAATCACAGGTGTTCCCTGCGAAGGAGTCGAACGGTGGCCGGATCCCCCTTGATCGGCCTTCTTTGCCTGGCGGCAAGGCTTACAACGCTTTGGTGTCGAGTAACCGCGTTCCTGAAAAAACTGCTGATCGGCAGAGCTGAAGGTAAATTCCTGCCCACAGTCGCTGCACGTAATTTGCATGTCTCCGGCCATAAGACTCCTTGTGAGGGGATTGTACAGCCCAAACCATGTTTTTTCTGCAAGGATTCTTTTTGACAGGGCAAAAATGACGTAGATCCGGCCTCTTCGGACCGCCCGATCGCCTGCCCGGGGCACCAAAGACCCTCAAGCCCGCCCGCTGTATAGTCTCTCCATAGAAGCATTTCGGCCTTCTCGAAGCAGCCGGTTCCAAATCGAAATCCGATCCTGAAGACGATGAAGAACGCGCCCAATCCGGAGTTCGAGGCCGAGTGCATCCGCCGGATTATGGCCGGCGAAAAGCAGCTTTTTCACGATTTGATTCGCCCCTGTGAGCGGTCTATTTTCTTTCTTTTAATGTCCATCCTGCGCAACGAGGCCGAAGCCGAAGATGCGGCACAGGAGGTCGCGGTGAAGATCTATCGCAACCTGCATCTGTTTCGCAGCGAATCGCAATTCCGCACCTGGGCGCTTTCCATCGCCCGCAACGAGGGTCTGGGTCGGCTGCGCAAGGCCGAAACGCGCCGCGAGGACTCGCTGGACGCTCTCACCGATGACCAGACTGGCGACTTTACGCCGGCCATCCTCACCAGCTGGCGCGACGTGCCGAATCAGGCTCTGGAGCAAAAAGAGCTCGCCGCCTTGTTGCGCCAGGCCATTGACGGCCTACCGGAGATTTACCGTAACGTCGTGCTGCTCAGGGACATCGAAGAGATGGACGTTCGTGAGACCGCCGCCGCGCTCGGCATTGCCGAGGGAGCGGTCAAGGTCCGCCTTCACCGTGCGCGGGCACTTTTGCAGCGCAGCCTGGCGCCGCGACTGAAGGGGTTTGCGCCCAAGCGGGGCACGCTGTTTGGGTGGGGAAAGGCAAGGAAAGACGAGTCGAGATGAGGATCGACTGCAAACACGTGTGGGAGCACATCTCCGCCTACATCGACGGCGAGGTGGCGGCGGACCTGCGCGCCGAGATCGACAAGCACCTGGAGACGTGCGAAATTTGCTCAGCCGTGCTCGACTCCACGCGCAACGTCGTGGTCCTGTATGCGGACAATCGCGTCTTCGAACTGCCCACGGGATTCAGCGAGCGGTTGCACGAGTGCTTGGAAAAAGAAATGGAAGTTTCCGATCCGTAAGCTCAGCTCGCGATCCGTGAGAATTCAGAACGCCGACGCGCCGTGATTCACGATTGGATGCGTGTAGATCTCCAGCCCGGCAAGCAACAGTGTTGCAATGGCCATTGCCACTTGTAGCCGCTCCGACCAGCGTTGCTTCTTCGTGACTGGCTGCTGGCGCCATTGCGACTCGGGTCGTGAGCGCAGGCGCCACACCCACGCCAGCACGGCAAGATTGACCACCGCGCCAACAACAGCGATCGAGAGCATGGGAATGCGAATGGCGTCGCGGTGAAATGAGAGCAACGGCGCCGCGATGCTGCTGGCGGCAAGCGCCGCAACGCCAATTCCCACGCGAATCCCGTTGATCGTCAGAATCGCCGTGCACAAGCTTTGCAGCAGCGCCATCACCATCGCTGTGCCCGACACCGCTGCCAGTCCTTTTGTGCTTTGCAATCGACCTCCCGAATCGACGGGCGCGCAGCCTGCCCCAAACCGAATAGGCTGCGCGCCGCAGCAACCCTCCGGCTGCAACGACCTTCAAACCCCTGTGGGCCCAAACAGGGTAGCGTACCCAGCGTGCGGCAGCCAATCGCCCCGGCAGCCACGCGACAATGGGATGACAATTTCGAGCGCCAGGTTACGCCCTGAAGTGATAAATTCATTTTGCCGTGCGCTTTTCCATGTAACTTTTTTTCGCGCCGGCACTCAAAGGTTGCGTACCACCAATACTGCGGGGTGGACCGACAGCCCATCCTGCCTTCCCCAAACCCGCGGTGAAACTCCGCGCCATCCCCACACGAGGTCAAAAAACGCCATGAAGAACCAGTTCAATGCAATGCTTCTCACTGCTGCGCTCGCCGGTCTCGCCGGTGGCAGCGCAGTCGCGGCCCATGCGGCCACGCAAGCCACACCGCAAGCCAACCAGGTCAAGGCTGCCAAGGCCGGTCTTCGCTACACCAGCTTTGACCAGGACACCACCAAGCACTCCTGTAAAGGCAAAAACGACTGTAAAGGCCAGGGCGGCTGCAAGTCCGGCGACAACGGTTGCTCAGGCAAAAACAGCTGCAAGGGCAAGGGCGGCTGCGCCACCGACGGCTCCGCGATGCCGGGCCTCGTCTAAGAGCAGCGATCAGCTGTCAGTGAACAGCGGCAGGCTCACCGGCAAAACGCGCGGGTTGAGCGCTGATCACTGTTCACTGACACCTGAAGCCTGACCTCTGATAACTGTGAACTGCGAACTGAGAACTGTCTTTCATGCCCGGCAACCGCTTCAATGCGTATCAGGACCACGGCGTCGGCATCGGCCTGCGCATTCCTCACTACGAGCACATCTTCTCCCGCAAGCCGGTCGTCGACTGGTTTGAAATCATCTCGGAAAATTACATGATCGATGCGGGTCGTCCGCTGGCCACGCTCGATCGCATCCTGGAGCAATACAGAGTCGTCCAGCACGGCGTGTCGATGTACTTCGGCTCGGTGACCGCACCCGATCCCGAGCACCTGAAGCGGCTGAAGCAACTCGTACGCCGCACCAAAACTCCCTGGCTCAGCGATCATCTGTGCTGGGGCTCAGTCGACGGCACCTACACCCACGATCTGCTTCCGCTGCCTTACACATGGGAAGCGGTAGAACGTACTGTTGCCCGCGTGCGCATGGTGCAGGATTATCTCGAGATTCCCGTGGCCGTCGAAAACGTGAGCTCCTACGCCGCGTTTACCGGATCCGAGATGACGGAGTGGGAGTTCCTTTCCGAAGTTGTCGAGCGTGCCGACAGCGGCATCCTGCTCGACGTGAATAACATTTACGTCTCGGCCATGAACCACGAGTTCAACCCCATGGATTACGTAAATGCAGTGCCCTCCCACCGCGTGGCACAGATCCATATTGCCGGCCACTCCAAATACGAAAAGTACATTCTCGACACGCACGACCATCCGGTAATTGATCCGGTGTGGCAGCTCTATGCGCGCGCCATCGAGCGCTGCGGGCCCACGCCCACGCTGCTTGAGTGGGACGACCACATCCCCAGTTTCGACGAGGTCCACGCCGAAGCCAAGAAGGCCGAGCGCTATCTGCAACCCCGGGCCGCGGAACTCATCGGAGCGGCGAAATGAAAGCGCAGACCATGGATCTGGAGTCGCTCCAGCGCGAGATGGCCGCCGCGGTGATGCAGCCGCTCACGAAAGACGACAACATGCGCGCGACCGCGGTCGACGGGCGCCCGATGAGCGAAGTCGCGGCGTCGTTCATCGCGCCCAACTCGCGCCTCACACCTTTCGAGCGCCTTGAAATCTACAACCGGCAGTATTGGTATCGCGTGCTGGGCGCATTGGCTGAAGATTTTCCCGCACTGCGCGCTCTGGTCGGAGAGCGGCGCTTCGAGGCGCTCAGCATCGCCTATCTCGCCGAGCATCCCAGCCGCTCCTTCACGCTGCGCAACCTGGGATCGAAACTTCCCGAGTGGCTTGCGGCGCATCCCGAGCATTGCGGCCGCCGTCACCATCTTGCGCTCGACCTGGTCCGGATCGAGTGGGCGTGTGTCGAGGCGTTCGATGCGCCGGACCGCAACCCGCTCACGCAGCGCCAGATCGCAGCGCTGCGAGGCGAGTCGAAGCTCACCATGCAGCCCTGCCTGCAGTTGGTTGCGCTCAACTACCCGGCAGACGACTTGGTGCTGGAGCTGCACAAACGCGAGAAACGCCAGACCAGTGAAGCGGGCGTTGCGCATGAAGAAGAATCCGGCGAAAAAACCGCGGTGCCGAAGTTGCGCCCTCGGCCAACGTGGCTAGCCGTCCATCGCGTCGATCTGTCGGTCTATTATCGGCGCATCGCGCGCGAAGAATTTCAGACCCTCATCGCGCTGCGTGATGGATCCGTCCTCGCTGAGGCGATCGAGGCGGGATTCGCCGGTTCTCGCATTCCCCAGCGGCAGCGTCCCGAGCGAGTGCAGCAATGGTTTGGCAGTTGGGCCGAGTTGGGCTGGATTTGCGCAAGTTGATCTGCGCGGCTTAATTGTTCCGAATGAATCTGCGCGGCCTGATCGCAAACGTCCGTCGTTGACCAGGCCGCAATCGCAAGGAGTTCTATGTCCGTTCTTGTACGAACCGCAACCGTCGCGTACGGCGGGATGCGCACAGTGCTTCGCAAACTCGAGAGCCCGCTGCTGCTCGCCATTCGCCTCTATTGGGGCTGGCAGTTTGCAACGGATGGCTGGGGCAAGCTGCATCACCTCGATCGTGTTGGCCAATATTTCGCCACGCTCAATCTGCCGATGCCGCACCAAACTGCGCTCTTTGTCTCCGTTGTTGAGTTTGCCGGCGGAATTCTCCTCGCCGTCGGCTTGGCCACGCGCCTCACCGCGCTGGTGCTCTTCATCAATATGACGGTCGCCTTTTGGACCGCCGAAAAGCCCGCCTTCCTTGGCGTCCTTTCCCATCCCGATCAGTTTCAGGGCGCCGACGCCTATAACTACTGGTTTGCCGCGCTGCTGATCATGATTCTGGGCCCCGGCCTGTTCGCGCTCGACACGCCGCTCGCTCTTCGCTTCTCCCGGCCAGCCATGGCAGCGAAATCTGCGCTATCATCGGTCAGATCAATCTTCAAGCAAAGATGAGCGTCAAGTAAGGCTCGGGTCCCATGCGTATCCTCTACCTGCTCTCGTCGCTCGGCGTGGGCGGGGCAGAAAAGCAGGCGCTGGCTATAGCGGATCGCATGGCTACGCGCGGCCACACCGTCGCATTGCTGGTGCTGATGCCGCGGCTTGCAGCAGAGTGGCCCACCGCGATTCCCACGCTTCACCTCAATTTGTGCAAAACGCCGGGCAGTGTGCTCACCGGTTTCAAGCGCGGGCGCGCATTTCTTCGCGAATTCAGGCCAGACTTGGTGCACAGCCACGGCTTTCATGCCAACATTTTTGCGCGACTGCTTCGGCTGGCCGCGCCCGGATTCGTCGTGCTCTCCACCGTGCATAACGTGTACGAGGGTGGATGGCATCGCATGCTCGCCTATCGCCTTACCGATGGATTGAGCCCCCGGACCGTCGCGGTGAGCCAGGCCGCCGCCGATCGCTTCATCCGCCTCGGCGCGGTGCCGCGTCGCAAGTGCTCGGTGATTCTCAATGGGATCGACGTTCGAGAATTCGCCCCGGATGGAGAGAGCAGTGCCCGGGTTCGAGCGGAGATCGGCGTTTCTGAAGCAAAGGAAGAGGCCGAATTTGTCTGGCTTGCCGTCGGCCGTCTTACTCCGGCGAAGGACTATCCAAGCCTCCTACGCGCCTTTGCTGAAGTGCGCATAGGGCGCGGCGATGCGCGTTTGTGGATCGCGGGCGACGCTGCGGTGGGCCAGATCGCCGCATTGCAGCAACTACGAAGCGAACTGGAGCTCGGCGATTCCGTCCGGTGGCTCGGCCTACGCCGCGACATGCCCGCGCTGCTCGATGCTGCCGACGCCTTCGTCTCCGGTTCCGCGTGGGAGGGAATGCCGCTCGCGGTGGGCGAGGCCATGGCGATGGAGAAACCGGTTGTCGCCACCGATGTGGGCGGCGTGCGCGAGTTGATCGGTGATGCCGGCGTCGTCGTTCCGGCCAGGGATTCAGGGGCGCTGGCCGACGCGATGCAGGCGACGATGGGTGAGGGCAGGGAAGAACTTACTGCACGCGGCCGCGCCGCGCGCCAGCGCATCGTCGATCACTTCAGCATGGATGCGACCGCGAACACATGGCTTGCGCTCTATGAATCGATGCTCGCCGCGAACGACAAGCCCGGGCAAATGGCTAAGAGCGAATAGCAGCTCTTCATGATCCCTGACACCTGTTCACTGATCCCTGTTCTTAAAACTGGAACGCCGCCTGGAAGAAGATGCGCCGCGCCGCCGAGCTGGTCGAGAAGATGCTGCCAGCGAGGCCGTCCGATTTGCCGAACTGAGGCCCGGGACCATATTGCCCAGTGCTGGAGTTGAAAGTAGGCTGAATGCCGCCTACCGGCGTCCCCAGGTCAAGGTCATTGAACAGGTTCAGTGCCTGAACGTTGAAGTTCAGCGAATACTTCTTTGCGTTCGCGTTTGCACCCCCAGGGCCACCGCCCAATCCTCGAGGGCCGCCGCCACCGCCTCCGCCAAAGGGTCCGCCGCCGAAACCGCCGCCAAACCCACCACCTCCGCCTCCGCCGCGTCCACCTCCCGACGGCGGGCCGCCGGGCGATTGCACTTTGGGACCAATCCCGAATGTGCGCCCCACGCGCAGGTTGACCGCGACCGCGGACGGACTGTTGCCGAGCGAAACGGGAATGATGCTCTCTCCGGCTCCGGGCACAAGGTTCAGCGTTCCGAAGCTCGTCGCGACTACATTGCTAGTCGTTGGGGACGCGTTCGTGTACGACGGCCGACCGTTGAAGAAATCGTCGCCGGTCAAGTCGTAGGGCGAGGTCACGTTATACGGGTGGCCGGCCTGCGCAATCAGGAACGGGTTGAAGGTGATTCCCCACGGGCCGTTGTAGTTGCCCATCAGGAACAGCCACTGAGGCCGGATAAACGAGGCGCGCCCATAATCCTGCCTCAAATCGTACGAATTCGATGGGTTCGACCCGGCGCCGCCATCCGAGTTCGCCCAGCTCCCCGCGTAAAAGCCCAGCACGCTCAGTTTGGGCGAGAAGCGGGCGTTGATGTTCACAATCACCTGGTTCTCGTTCATCACCGCCTCGGGGAAGTATTGATCCACGATGCCCTCGGACGGATCAGGCCGCGGCGCGGTAATCGTCGGAGGCCCGCCGGAATTGTACGTGTAATTGCCGGGCAGGTAGGCGTTCGAGTCGCGCACCACCAGTTGGTGGAATCCGGAAGTGTGCATGTAGGTGAACGTGACCGTCGCCGCCTTGGTCACCTGCCGCTCCACGCTCATGCCAAGCTGCGCCAGATAGGGCGAGCGGTAGCTTGGCGAAATCGCGTCGATCGCGGAAGTTCGCGCGTTGCCCGAGCCGCATGAGGCCACCCCGCCGTTGATCAAACTCAGGCTCATCCCGTTAAAGCAGGTGGGATCGGTGATGATGAATTGCTGCTGGCTGTTCGCCGTGCCGTTCAGCTCCTCCAGGCCCATCAGGTTGTTCGTGGCGAAGCGGTCGTAAAACAACCCAAACCCGCCGCGCAGCACAGTCTTGGGCGTCGATCCTTTCTTGTGCCCATCGAGCGCGTAGGCGAACGCCACGCGCGGAGCCCAGTCGCTGTGGTCGGCGATGTGGTTCTGCCCCTCCCAGCGCAACCCACCGGAAAGCGTGAGCAGTTTGCTCACAGTCCAGTCGTCCTGGAAAAAGACCGCGGCGTTGAACACATTCCCCTGAAATGCAAACGGTCCGGTCGTGTAGGTGAGCTTGGTTGGCAAGCACCCGCCTGCGGTGTTCGCCGGGCAGTTGGTGCCGAGCGGCTGGTTGCTCGCCCAGTTGTTCCAGGTGTTCACAAAAGCCGTGATCGACGGAAACGTGAATCCGCCGTTGAAGTTCGAGTCTGTCGACTGGGCCTCGCGGTCGTCGCGAAGCCAGGCGCCTATTTTGATGGCCTGCTTGCCTTCGCTCAACGTCAGATAGTTTTGCAGCTCGAAGTGATCGGAGTGCGTGGAGGAGGTCTGGCCCGAATTGCCGCCGGCGGAAAACACCCTGGGCACGCTGAAGCTAGGCGCACTGCCGGCCGGGCCGAAACCGGGCGCGGAGCTCACCGGAGACGAGGACGAGTTGGCGCGTCGGTATTCGAAGCGCGTCTCGTCCACCATCTTGTCGTTGATCACCTGTGTGTCGTCAAGCTGCACCGTATGCTCCAGCGAATCGCTGTTGCCGGAGGTGGAAGGCAGCGACGTCGAGCTCAGTGAGCCTTTCACGTTGTTGATGTAGAACTGGTAGCGCATCGTCAACGTGTTCTTCTGCCCCAGTTGCAAATCGACGCGCGGCGAGACCTCAAGATGATTTGCGGGGCTGAAGAGACTTCCTGAAACCACACCGGGGCTGATCGACCACATGTCGGTCGTCCCGTCGTACACCGGTCCGTTGGGAATATAGAAAACATTGTCAGTTTGCGTATCTCGCTGCTCCACGCTGAAGAAGAAAGAGGCCCACTTGGACATCGCGCCGCTCACGGAGCCGTTGTATTGAAAGCTGTAGTAGGAAGGCAGCTGGGCCGTAAACGGGTTGCCAGTGTTAAAGATGTTATCGTTTCCCTGGCCGAAGACACGCCCGTGCAGTTTGTCGGTGCCCGGCTTGGTGAGGATCTCGATGCGTCCGTATCCAATCTTGTCGAACTCAGCTGAAAACGGATTTTGATTGATACGAATTTCGCGGATGGCCGACTTGGGTGGCAGTTGGCCGCCCGTGAATCCGTCAATATAGATCTGGCCGCCGTTGGGGCCTGCCGATGGGCCAGCCAGCGCCGTCAATTCGCTCGATAACTCATCGGGATCGTCCGACAGTGCATCGAGGTCGCTGCCCTTGAGCACGATGGAGTTGGAGTTTGCGCCGGCCTCTGTGCTAACTGTTGGCGCCCCCTCGTCGGTCACCACAACCTCCTGCTGGGCGGCTTCAATCGCCATCTTGATGTCGATGTTCTTGGTCTGTCCGGCGATCAGCGATATCGGTGCGGAGACGAACGGCGCAAAACCTGAGAAGCTGGCCTCAATCACGTAGCTTCCGGCGGGAAGCCCATGCACCTGGTAGCCGCCGGCGGAGTCGGCGGTCGCGCTGCCCACGTTCTTGCCTGCGGCAGTTTCCACCGTCACCTGCGCGCCGGGAATCAGCGCGCCCGAGGGATCGAGAATGTGTCCGTGCAGCGTTCCGGTCGGCGCGCTCTGCACTCCCGAATTTGGCGCGGGCTGCGTGGCAGGCGTAGCCGATGGATTTTGCGGCGCAGGCGTCGCAGCGGGTACCGCGGGCGTTGCGGGAGGCGCTTGTGCACCGGGAGGCGGACCAGCAGGCGCTGCTTGCGCCCGCGCGGCCGCGCCGGAAAACGCGATCAAAGTGGCAACGATCAAAGGAGTCAGTTTTTTCGATTTTGAATGCAAAATTCCCTCACTTGCGGATGGATGAAAAATGATGAAATTACTGGGCGGCCGCCTCGGAATCGCCCGAGCTCAGGCTCCAGTTTGAAAGCAGGTCCTGCGCTTGCGGCGCTTCGAGCAGCGGTTCCACTCCGGCCAGCAGCTTGACCGCGCTCACGCCCGAAGTGTCCTGTGTGGCCACGATCATTACGGCTTCGCCTTTCTGCAGGCTGGGCAGCTGGATCACCGGCGCGCGCTCGAGGACGGTTTCAAAATCCATCCGACCTGCGCCGCCTACGCCGCCTTGGTTGAAGCCGCGTGAAGCGCCTCCGCCCCCATTGCCTCCGCCCTGTGCCCCCTGACCTCCGCCCTGCCCGCCCGCTTGCCCTCCCTTGAGCCGCGCAGCCAGCATCGCGGCCATTGTGTCGGGTAGCCGCCGCAGCTGCGCATCAGTCGAGATGCGAATTGTGACCGGCTTCTTGGTGGCCAAATCTTTTACCGTCAGCGTTGAGGCAGAGGTGTCGATAGAGAGAATCGTTCCGGCGATGCTGAGGAAGCTGCCGGAGACAATGCCGTCGGCCGCGATTGCCGTTCCATCCGCGTTCTTCGTGCCGCGAGCCCACAATTGGTCGCCGGGTTGAATCGCCGTGATCGGCGCGGGCTGCGCCTGATCGAAGCGCACCGAGCCGGGAGCATAGCGCTTGAGCACCGTGGAGCTGGTCGTGTTCACGGTCACTTCCTTCGTAACCGTCCCCACGCGCACGCTCACCTGGATTGTCCCCGACGCGGCATCGACGCTCTTCACCAGTCCATGCGCGCCTTGGTTCCACTGCTCCGCTTCGGTTTGTTGCTTTTTGGCCACATCGGCCTGCTTGATGGCGATAATGCGCAGCGCCTGAGGCGTTCCGCCGGTTGCGCTCGGATCGAGAGTTACCAGCACGCGGTCGCCCGTGGCGATGCTCGCGAAATCGAGGGACTCGGCTTTGCTCAGATCGGTTTGCCCCGGCGCAATGCGCTTCAGTTGCGCAGTGGAAGGAACCTCAACCGTATTCACCTGGCCAGCGTCGGTCTTTACGGTCAACGTGTCGCCGCTGATGGCCGTGACCGTGCCCAGGTAGCGAACGACCTGTGATTGCGCTGGTTGCGTTGGCGCCTGCGCCGTGGCCACGGCAGCTACGGCCAGCACCAATGTTGCCAGGATCGCTGTCCCGCGCTTCATTGCTAGAAATCGCATAAGTTCTTGCTCCTCAACGCTTGAGCGCCGGCAGAGGAGACAGACACCAGCCCTCATTGGGTAGACGAATGAGCCCTGCAAAAGGTCGAAACGCCGTCCCGGAATATGCGAAAGGCAGGGAACGATGAATCAGGGATTAGTGCAGGTCTCGATCGGAACAACGTCTTGACACTTGACGCCTGATTCCGAATTCCTCAGTTCAATAGCCTGGGTGGGTGGCCAGGTTGGCGTTGGGGACGAGTTTCTGATAGACGGAGTTGGGAACTTGAGTCTGCCAGTGATTGGTGGCGCGAGCGACGAGGACGGTTCCGAGAAAGATGAAGGCTATGATCGCGGCCATGGCAAGTGGTGTCACAGGGCGGCGAAAGCGCGGCAGCGGGGCTCCGCTTTGGCGAGCAAATCCAGGGACCCCGGGTGAGGCAGGGACGCGGCCGGGAGCGAGAGAAAATCGCAACGCTCCTTCAGCAGGGCAGGAAGCGATGCACGCCATGCAGGCGGTGCACTCAACGGAGCGAATTTGAGCCAGCTTGTCGACGGGCAATGACGCGGGGCAGGCATGGGCACATCGGGCGCAGTCAATGCAGGCTGCGGAGTCACGCCGGATTTTGAGCGGGCTGACCAGTGAGGCCAGGCCCATGAGCGCACCGTAGGGGCAGAGATAGCGGCACCAGAAATTCTCCACGAGGATCGACAGAAGGACAAGCGCGGCGAGGACGATGGCCGAGGTTTCGCCCATTTCGCGGAAGAAGTTGAGCATCTTGACGTCGGCAATGAGGCCGTAGGGCGTGTGCATGAAGTCGCCGATCTTGGCCGCCGACATGGCGCCGATGATGAAGACAAAGAAGCCGAGCAAAAGGTATTTCAACCCGCGCAACGGAATGTCGAGCCAGCGCGGCAGGCGGAGATTGTGCCGGAAGATTTTCTTGCCGATGCGGGCCAGCGCCTCGGAAAAGGTTCCAACAGGGCAGAGCCAGGAGCAGAACGATTTCTTTGCCAGAAGGCTCATTGCCAGGAACGCCATGAAGAGGAACATGGCCGCGGGATGAATTGTGGGCACGCGGCCAGTGAGCAGGAAGTATTTGAAGTTCATCAGGCCGGCGATGGGCAGCCAACCTTCGGCGCCGGCCGGACGCGGAACCGCGAGACCAAGGCGGCCGTTCTCGAAGAACCGAACCCAGAGGTAGAACTGAATACCGAGCCAGGCGTTGAGGAGGACGAAGGCGATTTGGATCGTGTGGCGCAGGCGCTGCGAGCGGTCCAGCTTCAGGCGGCGGATAAGTCTTTTCTTTTCCTTGTGTGGAGAGTCCAATTCTGCCGCTTGCGGGATCATTTGAGGGCCTGCCTTTAATGGAAGAGTAGGAGCCTTCGCGACCCGTGGGATGTGATTTGGATCACGTCGGAGTCTCTGCTGTTGCACCGAAGCAGACAGAGTTTGGATGGCGCGCCCCATTCCAGGAGGTTCGGGCGCTTCGGTCAGACGCCCAACTCGCTGCGGATTGCCACCGCGATGGCTTCAGCGTGACTGCGCATCGCTTCTTCGCTTTCCGCTTCGATCATGACTCGCGCCAGCGGCTCGGTTCCCGAATAGCGGATCACGACGCGGCCCGAATCTCTGAGCTCATTTTCGGCGGCCAGAATTGCGGCGGCAACGGATGGGATCGAATCGAGAGGCTTTTTCTCGCGCACTCTCACGTTGACGATCACCTGAGGAAAGACTTTCAGGTCCGCAGTCAGCTCGGTGATGGACTTGCCGGTGCGTGCAACGAGATCGAGCACGACAAGCGCGGTGAGCAGGCCATCGCCCGTAGTGGCGAGGTGCGGAAAGAGAATGTGGCCGGACTGCTCGCCGCCGAGGGCGGCATCTTCCTTCTGCATCATCTCAAGGACGTAGCGATCGCCGACCGAAGCGCGGAGCATACGAATACCGCTGCGTTTGAGCGCGGCCTCCAGGCCCATATTCGACATGGTGGTAGCCACGACGAGATCGCCGGTCAACATGCCACGGGCCTTGAGATCGCGCGCCGCGATGAGCAGAATGGCGTCGCCGTTGATGACATTGCCATGAGCGTCGGCAAGCATGCAGCGGTCCGCATCCCCATCGAATGTGAGGCCGAGGTGCGCTTCGCGGGCTTTTACTTCGCGCGCAACAAAATCGGGATGCAGCGCGCCGCAGTTGGCGTTGATGTTGCGGCCGTCAGGCGCGATGTTGAGAAGCGTGAGTCCATCAATTCGGCCGCCGTTCAGGCGCCGCAGAAGCTCGGGCGCGATGGCCGCCGCGGCGCCGTTGGCGCAATCGGCGACAATCTTCAAGCCAGAAAGCGAGAGCCCAGGCACGCAGTCAATGAGGAATTGAATGTAGTCGGCCTGAAAGGCAGGCTTGTCGTCGGCGGCGGGGAAGCTGTGCGGATCGGAGATTTCGACCTGCGCGGCGTGCTGCAGGATCTCCTCTTCCATGGCGAGCTCGGCCGAGTCGGGAAACTTGAATCCATCGCCGCCAAAGAGCTTGATGCCGTTGTCTGCCCAAGGATTGTGGGAGGCGGAGATGACCACGCCAGCCTGGAAGCCGTGCGTCCGCGCGAGAAATGCTACCGCGGGCGTGGTGACGACTCCGGCGCTTTCGACGGTCGCGCCCGCTTTGCGCAGGCCTTCGGCGAGAGTTGCGGCGATCCAAGGGCCCGACTCGCGCGTGTCGCGGCCTAGAATCACTTTCGGCTGTGCGGCCGTCTTGCGTAAGGAATGCGCCAGTGCGAGACCGACGCTATAGATCGTTGTTGGGTCGAGCGGAAATTCGCCCGCGACGGCGCGAATACCGTCCGTGCCGAAAAGTTTGCGTGCTCCGTTGGGGCTCATTTTGCCGATCTCTTGCTTCGGGTGCCGGGTTTGGGTGCGCGGGGCGCACCGCTCCTGCCGGAAGAAACCGACTCGACGCGGCTTGCAAATGAGCCGTCGGCGAGGCGCGTGGTGAGATTGTCGCCCGAGCCGATCTGCGCAGTGGAACGAATGAGCGCGCCGTCGGACGAGAGAACGAGCGCGTAGCCGCGATCGAGGACGGCCAGCGGCGAGAGCGAATGGAGACGAGCGTCGAGCGAGCCAAGACGCGCAGAGGAGGACTGGACGAGTCGTTCCAGCGAGCGGTCGAGGCGAACGCGGAAGTCGGCCAGATGCTCACGCGCATGGGCCAGTTTCTGACGCGGGTCATGATGCAAAACTCCGGCGGCCAACGCGGTGATCCGGTTCTGGCGCAGGCGGAGTTGTTGCTGGACCGCGGCGTCGAGGTGCTGGACAGCGTCATCGAGCCGCTGGCCAAAACGATAGAGCAACGCAGTCACGCGCGATTCAACACGGCTGATGGGCAAATGCGTGAGGCGCTGGCGGGCCTGCAAAAGCTGGAAGCGCGCGGCGCGATCCAGGCGGTACGATTGCGCGGCCAGATGCTCGGCGATCTTGTGCTGGGCCTCGGTGATGAGTTCGGCAGCCGCGGAAGGCGTCGGTGCGCGCAGGTCAGCGACGAAGTCGGCAATGGTGAAGTCGGTCTCGTGGCCCACTGCCGAAACCACAGGAAGCCTGCTCGATTCAATCGCGCGCGCGACCCGTTCGCTGTTGAAGGCGGCGAGGTCTTCAAGCGAGCCGCCACCGCGCGCGACAACGATGAGGTCGACGAGATTCGTGGCATTCAACTCGTTCAGGGCAGCTTCAATCTCAGCTGGTGCAGAATCACCCTGCACTGAGACGGGAGAGAGCAGGACATTGAGGCCGGAGTGGCGGCGATTGACGATGTTCAGAATGTCGCGGATCACCGCGCCCGTGGGCGAAGTGACAATGCCCACCGTTCGCGGGAACATGGGCAGCGGCTTTTTGCGCTCGGCGTCGAAAAGGCCCTCGATCTTGAGCCGCTCCTTCAATTGCTCAAATGCCAGTTGGAGCGAGCCGGCGCCAACCGGTTCCATGGTTTCGGCGACGAGCTGCATCTGGCCACGCTGCTCATAGACGCTGACGCGGCCACGCACCAGCACGTGCAGGCCGTCTTCAGGCCGGAAGCGGAGAAGCACTGCCTGGCGGCGAAAGAGAACAATGGGCAACTGCGCTTCGGCGTCCTTCAGGGTGAAGTAAACGTGGCCGGAAGGAGCGGGGCGGTAATTCGAGATCTCGCCCTCCACCCAAATGTCGCCATATTCCTGCTCGACCAACTCGCGCACCTGCGCCACGAGTTCGCGCACAGGCCAGACGCGTCGCGACGGCCGTGGCTCGTCGAAATGGAGGCCCAGTTGGGAGCTCTCGTCGTGATCGGACGCGAATGGATCGTACGGAGTCACTGAAGAAGAGTGTAATTCTTTGGGTGTCAGCTACTCGACTTGCGGTTTTCGATCATCATGCGCAGCTCCGCGGCCATGGAGGCAAACTGCTGGCCGGAAGCGGAGGGCGGCGCGGAGTCCTGAGCGTAAGCCTGCTCGAGCTCGCGGGCCAGATCCGTTCCGCGTCTCAGGTTGAACATTCCCAAGGTGCCTGCGAGCTTGTGCGCGGCGGCCTGCGCAGCGTCGCGGTCCGATGTGCCGAGTTTGTTCGCAGTCACGGCTGAGGCTGCGGCTTCAAGGACGGCAACGCGCTCGAGAATCTGCGAACGGTGCCGTGTCCACATGGTGTCCAGGGTCCTGGCAATTGTTGCATCGGCGGGGAGAGCGAATTGGTCTGGGTTTCCCATAGTGAATCGCGATTACTTCCATCCTAGCGCGCGCGAAATCTGCGTGGAGAGGGCGAGGGGATCGAACGGTTTAAAGAGCACTGCCTCGACGCCGAGGTCGGCGAAGCGCCGCTGATCTGTTCCCTGGACCTTAGCGGTGAGCAGCAGCACGGGGATCGCGGCGGTGGCGGGATTCTTGCGCAACTCTCGAAAGGTCGCGGGGCCATCCATTCCCGGCATCATCACGTCCAGCAGAATCGCATCGGGACGCTGCTCGGCGGCGCGAGCGACGCCTTGCGCTCCTGAGCTGGCTTTGATCACTTCCCAACCGGCCACGGTTTCAAGGCTCAGCGAGGCAACCTCACGAATATCTTCTTCGTCATCGATAATTAGAATCTTGCGGCCCACGGCGAACTCCCTCTCATTCAATTCTTACGCAGCGTTGCGTGGTTGTGGATGGGATCCATCTTTCAATTTAGTTATGCATTGGGAATCGTCGATTCCGGTAGCGGTATGTCTTCAGTCGTGCGCGACGAACGCAGCATGGTGAGCACCAGAGCCTCTAGCTGCTGCGGCTGCACGCGCGTTTTAGCAAGGAAATACGTGGGACCGAGAGTCAATTGGCTTCGTTCTTCCGGCGAAAGGTCACGGCCAGAGTAGACGACCAGCGGAAGTTGGGCCAAGTTCTTGTGCTGGCGCAACCAATCGGCCACATTGAAGCCATCGCCGTCCGGCAGGCCGATATCGAGCAACATCAGGTGGGGCTTAAAAGTGGAGCAGGCCTTGATCGTCTCTTTGAGAGAGTGCGCCGTTTCGACAACGATGCTGTCGCGAGCGAAGACCTCGCTGATGATATTGGCGAGGTCGCGATCGTCCTCGACGATGAGGATGCGCGCCTTTTCGCCGGTTCCGCAAAGCACACGCGCGAGTTCAGTAAGCAATGCATCTTCATGAAGGGGTTTAGCAACCCATCCGTCGGCGCCCGTGGGAAGCTGTTTGGGGTTCTCTGGATCTTCCACGCTCAGCAACACCACCGGAGTGCGAGACGAAGCATCCATGCGGCGCAAGAGGGGAAGAATCTCCCACCCGTTCATGCCATCGAGCGAAGTATCGAGAAGGATGGCTTGCGCATCCTGGCGCGCGGCCGACAATGTTTGCTCTACGGTGGCGGCCTGCACCACGGAATAGCCATGCCGCGCCAATTGCGCCGCGATTCGGGGGCGCGATTCGGGGTTGGCGTCAGCCAGGACCACGGTGCCGTGGCCAATTTCCGGCTCCAATCCGCTGCCTGGAGCAACCGCCGGAGCAGGATGGTAGGGAAGAAAGATGCGGAACGTCGAACCGCGAACTGGATTCCTCTCAGCCCAGATGCGGCCCGAGTGTTGCATCACGATGGTGCGGCAGATCGCCAGGCCCAGCCCCGTTCCGCCCTTCTGGCGCGAGTCGGAGGCGTCGACCTGCTGGAAACGGCCGAAGATGGACTCGAGCTTGTCCGCCGGAATTCCGCGCCCGTGATCGATGACGGAAATAATGACGCCGGTGACGCCGGGCCGCAACATTACGCTTACCGGTGAATTGGGCGGAGAAAACTTGACGGCGTTGGAGAGCAGGTTGGTCACGACCTGAAGCAGGCGGTCGGAATCGGCGGAGATTTCAACTTTGGTGGAGTCGTGGATGAGCTGAACGCCCGCAGCGTCAGCCATGGGTTGCATATCTTCGATCGCCTGCTTGACGATGTCGGCCAGTTGCACCGCGCGGAAACCGAGCGGCTCACGCCCGCTCTGGATCCGCTCCAAATCGAGAATGTCGTTGATGAGCCTGACCAGCCGATCGGAGTTGGTGAGCGCAATGCGCAGCAGGTTTGTGGCTTTCTCATTGGTCTCCGGGAGAATTCCGGAGCTGAGAAGACCCAGGGCTCCGCGAATGGAGGTGAGGGGAGTGCGCAGCTCGTGGCTCACGGTGGAGATGAACTCATCCTTCATGCGGTCGAGAGCGTAGCGCTGGCTGATGTCGCGAAAACTCAGCACAGAACCTGAGACGCGGCCCTGGGCGCGGATCGGAGTGAGCGAATACTCGGCAGGGAAGGAGGTGCCGTCCGCGCGAAAGATGTTTTCTTCGCCGCTGGCGCCGGTCACTTGAGCCGCGGCGGTGCGCAGCGGGCAATCCTTGCCGCAAGCTCGATCCTCTGGCGCCGCTTCATGCAGTAGTTCATGCACCGGCTTGTCGATCAGAGCATCGACAGGTGCGCCCAGCAGGCGCGCAGCCGCGGGATTGGCAAAGGTGACCCTCCCCTGGCGATCGAGCCCGCAAATTCCCTCAGCCACGGCATCGAGAAGAACCTCCTGCTGACGGCTCAGTTCCTCTGTGCGTCCACGTTCCTGCGTGCGCGCCAGGAGTTGGCCCATCGAGGCTGCCGCGGTTTCGATCGCGGCCATGGCCTCGCGATCTTCGCGCAAGCGGAAGCGGCAATAAAACTCGAGGACCGCCAGCACCTTGCTGCCAGCGCGCACGGGCACGGCCCAGCCCGACATCATGTCCTGCTTGATCGCCGCGGATACGCGGGCAGTCGCCGGCGCTTCGGAGAGGTCGGCGATCCATACTGCCCGCCCCTCTTTCCAGGCGCGCTCGGGCAACTCGCTTGTGCCGGCCAGCGCAAGGCCCATGCTGCCCTGGATCAGCGCTTCCGCTTCGCGGCCCGGCGCTCCCCACGCGGTACCAAACTCGAGATGTTTCTGTTCTGCGCCGACCACCCATTCGATGGACACATCCCATCCCTGAGAGAGGCACAAAGCCTCCAGAATGCGCATGCCTTCAGACTCGCTCGCGGTATTGTCACCGACGATCTGGCTCACCGCCAGTTGCAGCGCAAGGCGATTTTCGCGTTGCTTCTGCTGCGTCACATCGCGCATGAGACAACGCACCGCCAACGGAACGCCGGTTTTCTGCCGGCGGCTGAGGCTCAATTCGAGTTCGAGTACGCGTCCGTCTGGAGTGTTCTGGCGCAGGGGAATACGCTCGACCAACTCGCCGTCGAGCGCGCGGCGAAAAAGAGCGGCCACCTGGCTGCGGACGCCTTCTGAAAACAATTCCTCAAACGACCGAAGATCGAGCAACGCCGTCTGCTCCACACCAAAGCAACGCTTCCAGGCTGGATTGGCATAGAGAAACTGCCCGGCCGGGCTCAGCGTGGCAATCATCTCGGTGGAGTGCTCGAAGAGGTCGCGGTACCGCTCCTGCGATTCGCGCTGCGCCTGTTCGCGGTGCAGGTTCTCGCTCTGATCCACGGCAACGGCGACCATGCCGGTCAGCTCTCCCAGTGCATCGCGCAGCGCCGAGATGTGCAGCGTTACAGGAATTTGCACGCCGTCTCTGCGGCGCACCTTGGCGTCAAAGCTGGGCACCATGCTGGGAGCCAGCATGCGCACGCACTGCAGATAAGCAGACATGAGGCCGGCACGCGAAGGATCCGCCGGGCGGTCCACGCGGCAAAGTTTCTGCATCTCAGCCACCAGGCGCTCAGGTTCGCCGGGAGCAAGGATATCTACAGAGCCCCACAGTTCGAGCAACTCGGAGGCTCGATAGCCGAGCACACGCTCGGTAGCGGGATTGCAGTAGATGAGCTTGCCGCCCAGATCCAGGGCCACTACCGCCGGACCAGCGGAATCGAGCAGTTCCCGTAGCCCTTCAGCGATCGGCTCAGCATCCTGAATGGCTCCGGTGCGGAGCAGTCGCTTGTTCAACAGCAGCGCGAAAAGTGCCGTCGCCAACACCGCGGCCACGACCGGCAGCGACTCCCAGCGGAAATGAGGAAACAGGCGGGCCAGTGCGGCGCCGACCGAGATGGCGAGAATAGAAAACGGCAGGATCAGCCAGAGTTGCGAGACGCCGCCATGTGCAGCCGGCGCGGGCCGCGGTTGCTCGTTCTGTGCATCCGGCCGCTCGCTCATCGGCGCGCTCCCCCGATTCAACGCCTCGCTCGACATGGCACAATACCAACCCCGGCGCTCGTACTCATGCGCCATCCGCGTCAGCACAGGCACCAACGAACAGCCACGACTCGCCGCGGGAGATCCGTTTGTACGCGGCTCTCCGCGTGCAAGGTGGGGCCCTTCGCGGACGGCAACGCGATGTGCTGGTAGTATATGCGCTCGATTTCAGACTCTCTAGGCAAATCGTCCTGCCTGAGCATGAGGTGAAACGCTCAAGTAACCATCGCTAGCGGGGCCAACCCGGTGAGGCCGCGCCAGGCATGGATTTTCGTCGGCCGAGCCCTTAATTGCCTGTGTTGCCTCGCCGTATACTGGCTTCATGTTTCGTCAACTTACCGCTTCTCGCCTGATTCGTTTTGTTTTGCCCGCAGCGAGCTTGTTTTGTCTTGTGGCTACAGCGCCAGCCGCTCGCGGATGGGAGCACGATGGCCATACCATGATCAACAAGCTGGCCGCGTCAACACTTCCGGCCGATGTGCCCGCATTTCTGCGTACGCCGGCGGCCATCGATGAGATCACGTACCTGGGCCCCGAGCCCGATCGGTGGCGCTCACCCGCCGAACCTGAACTGAGTGCGGCGCAGGCGCCGGAGCACTTTATCAATATGGAACTGGCCGATACGCTGGGCCCGTTGCCGCATAAGCGATTCGACTTTGAAGCCATGGTTTTTGCCGCCGGCCAACGGCCGGAGAAAATCGGCCTGCAGCCCTGGGAGACCGATGAAGTTTGGGAGAGGCTGAAGGCTGCCATGCGCCAGTACCGTTTTCTTGCGGC
>JBEKRG010000011.1:0-60745 GCA_049518955.1 Occallatibacter sp. | reverse complement strand
CTGCACCTGGATGCGCCGTTCTATGTCGGCATCGGATTCTGTTCGCACCAGCCGGAGACGGTGGACACGGCCGTGCTGGGCAATGTTGTGCTTGAGAATAAGGCGGGGAAAGTGCGGTAAGCGCGCTTCCCTACTCGCCGTGATGGTCTGATTTTCCAGAAAGGTGAAAACCCATGGCGTACGTCTTGGCGCTCGACCAGGGAACCACGAGTTCGCGGGCGATCCTGTTCGACGCGGCCGGCGCGATTGCGGCGGTGGCGCAGAAGGAGTTTCAGCAGTTCTATCCGCAGGCGGGATGGGTGGAGCACGATCCAACGGAGATCCTGACCAGCCAGCTTTCCTGCGCCGTGGAAGCGCTGGGCAAAGTTGGCGCGCGGCCGCGCGATGTGGCCGCCATCGGCATCACCAACCAGCGCGAGACCGTGATCGTGTGGGACCGCGCGACGGGCAAGGCGATTCATCCGGCAATCGTGTGGCAGGACCGGCGGACAGCTCCGTTATGCGAATCGCTCGAGCAGAGTGGCGCCGGCGAAATGGTCTCGTCGAAGACCGGCCTCGTGCTCGATCCGTATTTCTCCGCAACCAAGATCAAGTGGATTCTCGACAACGTGGACGGTGCTCGTAAGCGAGCCGAGCGCGGACAGCTGGCTTTCGGCACCGTCGACAGTTGGCTCGTGTGGCACCTGACCAGCGGCCAAAAGCACGTGACCGATGTGACCAACGCCGCGCGCACGCTGCTCTTCAACATCGTGAAAGGCGAGTGGGACCAGGAACTGCTGAAGGTCTTCGGGATTCCCGCAAGCATGCTCCCTGAGGTGAAGTGGTCAAGCGAACGAGTGGGAGAGGTAACGACCACGCTGGGCCTCGAAGGCGTTGCCATTGCGGGCATTGCCGGCGACCAGCAGGCAGCGCTCTTCGGCCAATTGTGCTGGAGCGAAGGCGAGGCCAAGAACACCTACGGGACCGGCTGCTTTCTGCTCCAGAACATGGGCACAGAGTTCATGCGGTCGAAGCACAAACTGATCACAACAGTGGCGGCGAGCGCACAGAATCGGCTCGAATACGCGTTTGAAGGCAGCATTTTTATTGGCGGCGCGGTGGTGCAGTGGCTGCGCGACAATTTGAAATTGATCAACGCCTCCTCTGACGTGGAAGCCCTTGCCGCGAGCGTGCCCGACACCGGTGGAGTGGTTTTTGTGCCCGCGTTTGTTGGTCTGGGAGCACCGCACTGGGACGCGCATGCAGCCGGCATGCTGATCGGTTTGCGCCGCGACACAGGACCGGGGCAGATTGCGCGCGCGGCGCTTGAGGCTATTGCATTCCAAGTGGCCGACGTGCTGGAAGCGGTGCACAGCGAAACGGGTGCCCTGCTCCAGGCCCTTCGAGTCGATGGCGGCGCCGCGGTGAACGATCTTCTCATGCAGTTCCAGGCCGACGTTCTTGGCGTTCCTGTTGTGCGCCCGCGCGTGACGGAGACCACGGCACTCGGTGCGGCGTATTTGGCCGGGCTGGCGACGGGTTTCTGGCCGAGCCCCGATGCGCTCCGAGATGGACGCAAAGGCGATGTGCGTTTTGAGCCGAAGATGGACGCGGCCGAACGAGCCGAGCGGCGCGGTCGCTGGCAGAAGGCCGTCGAACGGGCCAAGGCCTGGACTGCGTAAAAGTCTCAACTGCGTAGTAGTCTCGATGAAACCGGATTCGAATCTGTTGTGACGGCTGAAAGAGGAGTGTCGAGATTGTGAATCTGTTTCGAGGCTTACGGCCAATCCAGCGCGCAGCCGCTCTGCGCGATGCGCTCGCCGGCGTCGTGATGGCGGCGATGGACATTCCGCAGGTTCTCGGCTACAGCAAGATCGCGGGAATGCCCGTGGTGACGGGACTTTACTCGCTGCTGTTGCCGCTCTTGGCGTTCGCGGCGTTTGGCTCGTCGCGCTACCTGGTAGTGGCGGCCGACTCGGCGACGGCTGCAATTTTCGCCGACGGTATATCAGGTGCGGCGCCGCCAGCAAGTGCGCAATACATTGCTCTCGCGTGCATCGTTGCTGTCCTGACGGCAATCATCCTGTTGCTGGCGAGGCAGCTACGGCTGGGGTTTATCGCCGATTTTCTTTCGCGGACGGTGCTGGTTGGTTTTCTTACCGGCGTGGGATTTCAAGTGGGAATCTCCGTGCTGAGCGAGATGTTTGGCGTGCCCGTGGATTCGCGCCGGCCGGTGGTGCAGCTTTGGGAAGTGGCGCGCGGATTGCCGCATGCAAGTCTGCCGACTGTGTTGTTGTCTACTTCGGTGCTGGCGTTTGTTTTGCTGTTGCGGCACTTCACTCCAAAGGTGCCGGGCGCGCTGGTGGCCGTCGTGGGCGCGCTATCGGCCAGCGCGGCGTGGAATTTTGCGGGGCACGGAATTGCTACCATCGGGCCGGTTGCCGGCGGCTTGCCTCACTTGGGATTGATGGCGCTGCTCAGCCTTCGCGAGATGAACCGGAAGGAAGTGGAGCTGCTCGTCACGGTGTCGGCCTCGTGCGCAGTGATGATTCTTACGCAGAGCGCGGCCACCGCACGGGTTTATGCGGCGAAACACTACGAGAAGGTGGATGAAAATATCGACCTGTATGGTCTTTCGGCTGCGAACGTGGCGGCAGCGATGAGCGGCGGGTTTGTGGTCAACGGCAGTCCCACCCAGACGGCGATGATGGAAGAAGCCGGCGGGAAGAGCCAGATGGCGCAGGTGGCGACGGCGGTCGTGGTGGGCCTGGTGCTGCTGTTTCTCACCGTGCCGCTCCAGTATCTGCCCACATGCGTGCTCGGCGTGCTGGTGTTCCTGGTCGCGCTGCGGCTCATCGATTTCAAAGAGCTGCACAACATCCGGTCCGAAAGCCCGCAGGAGTTTGCGCTGGCAGTGATGACGGCGCTGGTTGTGGTGCTGGTGGGAGTGGAAGAGGGGATCGTGCTGGCGATGCTGGTCTCGTTGGCGCGCGTCGTCCGGCACGATTATCACCCACATAGCGGCGTTCTGCAGGCCAACCCCGATGGAAGCTGGAGACTTGTGCCCGCTGCGCCCCATGTCGTCACCGAGCCCGGGCTGGTGCTCTACCGGTTTGGCGCGGAACTTTTTTACGCTAATGCCGGCCGGTTTATCGAGGAGGTTACGCAAGTGGTGCAGCCCATGCCATCCGCTGTGAAGTGGGTTGTAGTGGACGCGGAGGCCATGACGCATCTGGATTACACGGCGGCGCGCATTTTGCAGGCACTGAAAAGGAATCTTACTGAAGCAGGAATAGTGCTGGCGTTCGCGCGCGTGCCATGGGATCTGAAATCCGATTTCGATCGGCACCACGTGACGGAAGCGATCGGGCCGGACAGGCTGTTCAACAAGCTGCACGAAGCGACTGCGGCGTTTGAAGCGGCGGTGAAGCCGCCGGGAAGAGATGCTGGATAAAGCATGGCGGAGCGATCCTGCGCGCAATCGAACCCCTATCAATAAATCGACCAGACTCCCGGCGAGGCCACTTCGATAAGATGCCGGTCTGGATCACGGAAATAGAGGCTGCGGCCACCGAGGTCCCAGGTGCGCTTTTCTTCAACTTCGATTCCGTTTTCGGCCAGCCAAACTTCCCATTTCGTGAAGTCGGCGGCGGCGATCGCAAACCCGATATGAAGCTCTCCATCTCCGTCGTGCGCCGATATCATGTCGAGCGAGCCACCTTTCTTGAACAGCAATAATACTTGGCGGATCCCAGCCTTCATCGCACAGCCGCGTTCTCCGAAGTCGTTAATAACTTGAAACCCGAAAATCTTCTCGTAAAACTTTGCAGAATGGGCCACGTCGGCTACGTAGAGTGACGACTCCAGGATCCCTTCAGTTTTCGGATGCACGTCCGATCCTCACATGTTTGGTGATTACCGTTTGGACGAACTTCCCGCAAACTTTCATCGAACGATCCGAAGGCTTGGGAGTGCCCTTTCAAGAAATCGAGCACTCCCGCGACCTTTCAGCCGATCTCTTGGTTCCAGCCCTCGAGCGTCTTTTTGAACTCCAGCATGAACTTGCCGCCGTCGGCGCCGTCGATGAGGCGGTGATCGAAACCGAGGCAGAAGTACTGCATCGACCGAATCGCAATGGTGTCGTTGCCTTCGGCATCCGTCAGAACTGCCGGCTCCTTGCGCAGGCCGCCGACGGCAAGGATGGCTGACTCGGGCTGGTTGATAATCGGCATACCGAATTCGCCGCCGAATGCGCCGGCGTTGGTGAGCGTGAAAGTCGATCCGCCGACCTCGTCGGGCGAGAGCTTCTTTGAGCGGGCGCGAAGCGCGAGATCGGCGATGGAGTGCGCGAGGTCGGCGAAGCTGCGCTGCTCGGCATGGTGAATGACGGGCACGATGAGTCCCCAGTCGAGAGCGACGGCGATACCAAGATCAATGGACCGGTGATAGCGAATGGCTAGTCCCTTATCCGTGTTTTCAAGCGAGGCGTTGACGATGGGGCACCGGCGCAGCGCGGCCGCGGCAGCGGCGGCGATGAAGGGCATGAAGGTGAGCTTGACGCCGTTGCGCGAGTCGAAGCCGGCCTTGCGCTGTTCGCGCAGGCGTGCGATGCGCGTCATGTCCACTTTGTAGACGGTGTAAACGTGGGGGCTGACGCGCACGCTCTCGAGCATCCGCTCGGCAATGATGGCCCTCATTCGTGTGAGCGGAACGGGATCGGCCGGGAGCGAGGCAAGCTCAGGCGGCGGCACTTGCGCCACCTGCGGTGGGACGGACTTTTGGATCGGAAGTTGTGCGGAACCTCGCGAGCTCGCCGCGCGCAGAACGTCTTCCTTGCTGATGCGGCCCTCAGAGCCGGTGCCGGTAATGCGGCCGAGATCGAGGCCGTGTTCTTTGGCAATGCGGCGCGCGAGTGGCGAGGAGCGAATGCGGCCCACTGGCGTCACCTGCGGTGGGGCAGACTTTTGGGCTGGGGTCTGTGCGATGGACGCCGACGCATTTTGAGCGGTGCCAGCGGGCGCGGCGGTCTTTGCTGCCGTCGCGGGAGCGGCAACCTTCATACCGGCATCGCCGATCACCGCGACCACGGTGTTGACCTCGACGGTCGCGCCTTCGGGGAAGCGGATTTCAGCCAGCACGCCGGCAACAGGCGAGGGAATCTCCGCGTCGACCTTGTCGGTAGAGATCTCGAAGAGCGGCTCGTCGACGGCAATGGTGTCGCCAATGGCTTTGAGCCATTTGGTGATCGTGCCCTCGAAGATCGACTCGCCCAACTGGGGCATGGGAACTTCCGTCGGCATGCGTTCCTCTCTTCGCGTTCCGCTGTGCGCAAGCACCGGTCTGACGCCTTACGCCGCTCCAGCCGGATTATAAATCGCGGGCACGATGAGGCGGATAGAGATGAAGTGCGGACTCAGGAGGGATTTATGCGGAAACGGGCCGGTCTTTGCGGTGTCGCAGGCGCTCGATCTCGGGCGGAATCTGAAGCGGCGTATCGTTTGCCGGAAATTCTTGCGCCGGAAACTCGGGCGCTGGCGAGTCGGGCCCCGCGGAGGCGACAGCGCGCAGGGTGGCGAGGTTTTCGATAAGCTCGACCGGCTCATTGAATACTTCGCCAAAGTGACCTGCGGCCCGGTGGGCAAGCGATTCGAGGCTGGGCAGGCTCTCTGGATCTGCGACTTCCCTCTCGAGACTCGTTACGGGTCGATCGGTGATGCCGCAGGGATTGATGAGCGCAAAGTCGCGCAAATCGGTGGCGACGTTAAAGGCAAAGCCGTGCGAGGTGACGCCGCGAGCGACATGAATCCCGATCGCGGCGATTTTGCGTTCCAGCCCTGCGGGCGGCAGCGCTTTGGATGAGGTTGGTGCTTCACAGTCGAGATCGCCGGACGAAAGCTGTGGCTCGGGAAGCCCGCACCAGACTCCCGTGAGGCCGCAGATGCGCCCGGCGCGAACGCCAAACTCACTGCAAAGACGGATCAGAGCCTCTTCCATCAGGCGAACGAAATCGACCGGCCCGAGGCGGTGGTGGCCGCTCGGATTGCGCAAGCTGCGCAGATCGAAAATTGGGTAGCCGATGAACTGGCCCGGGCCGTGATAGGTGACGTCGCCGCCGCGGTTGATCTCATGGAGTGTCACGCCGCGCCGCGCCAAAAGCTCGTCCGAGGCGAGAACGTTGGCTCGGCTCGCGTTGCGGCCGAGTGTGAGCACGGGCGGATGCTCGAGGAGCAGAAGCACGTTGCCGATCTGGCCCGCCGTGCGCAGCGCGACCAGTTCCTGTTGCAGGCGAAGCGCCTCGCCATAATCTACGCGCCCGAGATAGACGTACTGAATCATCGCTTATTGCGATTGTAGCGAGGCGGCGAGGCTATGGGCGATTCTGGCTCACTCCGTCACGCGCTGCTGAAGCAGCGGCAAAAACACGGAGCGCACATGCCAGACCGTAAGGCACCACAGAAAAGCGACAGCGACGCCGACGATGAGCATCCTGGGGCCCATGAGAATTTGGGTGATGCAGATGTTGACGATGATGGGGCCAAGGACGACAAGGGCCAGCGGCACAAAACGGTTGATGAGCAGGAGAACAGCCGCCAAGACCTCAAAGAACGCGACGACATAGAGATATACGGAAGCGATGAAGGCACCGAAGAACTGCCCGGGGATTCCGGCGGGGAGTGGGCCCGTATGAATCAAATTGAAGTAGTGATTCAAGCCGAAGACGAGAAAGATGAACGCGAGCAAGTAGCGGGCGATGAGAGCTGCGATTTTCATGGGTGTCTCCTCGATTTCGAATGGGCCCCGGCGATGACACTCGAGGACCGGGCGACGTGGCCAACAAGAGTTCGAGGGTTGGATGGCTCACGATAGGCGGGGGATGCAAAGGGTGCGCTCGCATCCCCCGAAATCAATGAGAGGAAAGGACTTCGCAGACTTTATTTCGCCGGATCAACGAGCGCCTGGTCGACCAGCGCGTGGATTCGATAGAGAAAGTGGTGATTGTCTGGGCTGGTGCGGCGCTGGATCATGCCGACGAAAACGACGTCATTCGTCGGGTCGACCCAGAACCAGGTGCCCGCCGCGCCATCCCAGAAAAACGTCCCCTTGCCGTCGGAAAGATCGGCAAGCGGCGGATCGTAGACGACCGCGCAGTTGTAGCCGTAGCCGAATCCCGGGCGCATGATGTGCTGGCCGATGCCGAATTGGCCGGTGAGCAGCGCTGCGGGTAAATGGTTTGAGGTCATCAGCTTAACGGTGCCCGGCGCCAGAATACGTGTTTCGCCGCGCGTGTCGCCCAGCTCGCCGCCATTCAGGAGCATCTGCGCGAAGCGGTAGTAGTCCTCAACAGTCGAAACCAGCCCGCCGCCGCCCGAAGGATTCGTCGGCTCGGTCGCATAGTCGTCGGGAATGCCGTTGGTCGTTGACTCGGCGATGAGTTGGCCATCGGTCACGTGATACCCCGCTGCAAAGCGCGCGCGCTTGTCGGCAGGCACAAAGAAGCCCGCGTCGGTCATGCCCAACGGCGCAAAGATGTGGTCGCGCATGAAGTCGGGCAGCGACTGGCCGGAAAGTTTCTCGACAATGTAGCCCTGGATGTCCATCGACGGGCTGTAAACCCATCGCGTGCCGGGCTGATAGAGCAGCGGAGCCTGCGCCAGGCGGTCGATCCGCTCCTGAAGGTCCTTTGCGCCGTCGAGCTTCAGGTCATGGACCATCTTGTCGACAGGCGTGTCACCGCTTCCGTAGGTGAATCCGGCGGTGTGGGTCATCAGCTCGTGCATTGTCGGCGCATGGTCGGGGTCGGCCAGGAGCATCTTGCCGTTGGCGTCAAAGCCGTTGAACACTTTGAGGTGCGCGAACTCGGGGATGTACTTCGAGATCGGGTCGGACGGCAGCCACTTGCCCTCTTCGTAAAGGATCATCATGGCCACGCCCGTGACCGGCTTGGTCATGGAGTAGTCGCGGAAGATGGTGTCTTTCGTCATCGGCGTGCCAGTGGCCATGTCGCGCATGCCAAAGGTGCGGTAATCCGCAATTTTGCCGTGGCGGGCGAGGATCGTGACGGCTCCGGCGAGCTGCTTTTGATCGATTTCTTCCTGAATCGCCTCGTGGAGACGTTCCAGCCGCTCCGCGGAGAAGCCGACCGACTCCGGCTTCACAGGCGTCATGTCGATCGCGGGTGAGGTGGGGGCGGGTAACGCGGGTTGCTGAGCGTTTCCGTTGATCGGGCCAATCCTAAAGAGCAATGCGATGAAGGCGAATGCGACGGGGAGCGATGCGGACCTTTTCATGGAAATCCTCTTGGAGTGGTGAGTTTGCTGCGTGAATCGTCCGGCAATCTTTATAGCAGATGCATCGAAAGCGGCCCCTCCAAACGCAGGTAACGGCGATGCCGAACCAAATTCGCGGTACACTTGAGACTGGCAGGAGGACCGGGCGGTCGCTGCCGGAAGTCCTTGCGCAAGCAGGGGTTGCCGGGAGAGGAAAGTCCGAACTCCAGAGGGCAGTGTGCCGGATAACGTCCGGGACGCGGGCTTCAAACCCCGTGGACGGCTAGTGCCACAGAAAACATACCGCCTCTGCCGGGGACAAGCTGATGGACTCGTCCAAAAGTCTGCCCCACGCAGTGGTAAGGGTGAAAAGGTGCGGTAAGAGCGCACCGCGCTGGCAGTAATGCCAGCGGCAGGGTAAACCCCACACGGAGCAAGACCAAATAGGGAGGGAAACCGGGGCCTGGAGCCAGGCGCCGGTTGCGCATCGGCCCGATGCGGCAAGGCGGCTCTTGGCAATTGCCGAAACCTCCGGGTAGGTCGCTGATGAGCGCAAGCGGTAACGCTTCGCCTAGAGGAATGACCGCATAAACAGAATTCGGCTTACGAGTCCTTTTGCCGAATAAACGACAGCCCCGACCGGAGATAAACCGGCCGGGGCTGACCATTTTGGTAGCGCGGCGGCACACGTAGTCGTACCGGAGCTCCGGTGGTTCAGTTGGAGCGGAGACGGCCAAGCTAGCCAGCGTCCCCTCAGCCGTTAGGCCGATTTCCCGAGCGCGACCTCGGCAAATTGATGGGCTTCGGTGATTCTTTCCGAATACTGGCGAATCTTTTCGCAAACCCCGATGACGGTCTGCTCAACGCACACACAATAGACCTGCAGATCCCCATCTTGCGGGCTCGCCGGCGTGCCGCGCGTAACATCGAACATCCTGCGGGTGCCCTCAAGGACGTCCTCGTGGGCCAGACGCCCACTCGAAGTGTGACTTTTGGCGATCGAGCGGGCTGAATCGAGGACCGTTTGAGCTTCTTTGGAGCTGCATGTGTGCTCCCAAACGTCCCAGGCGCCGTTCCTGAACTGCTCGGCAAAAACAATAATCTTCATAAATCTCCATCCTGAGCAAGGAGAACGATGCTTTCGCAGAAGCCTCTGGCCAAAGGGATCTTGATTTGTTGGTTTGGGCCCTTTAACCTTTTGGCTCGCCGACCGGCGCTAGCATGCCTTGCAAGGTCTGAGTAGCGTGAAACAGACGCTTGGGAAAAGCTGTTCGAACCGAGAATAGAGCACCAATTCCGATGCATCAATGCGACGAAAGGGTTATCCAACGGCTCCGAAAGGCTCACAGCCTTCTCGAGAAGGATTTGGGCTCTGCCCTGGGAAGGTGTCCTGCTAACTCCGCTGCTACCATCAGACTCATGTTGCGTGTGAAGCTTTTGGAGGCAGGTGCCCGGGCGCCGGTTGTGGCGCATCCGGGCGAGGACCTGGGTTACGACCTATTTGCGCTGGAGACGATCACGATGGCCCCTCGCTTTACGGTGAAGGTGAGGACCGGAATCGCCGTTGAGGCGCGCGATCCGCGGTCTGGCGCGCCGCTGGGACTGCTGGTGCGCGACCGCTCGTCGATGGCGGCGCGGGGACTCGCCACAACCGGCGGCGTGATCGATGCCGGCTATCGCGGCGAGATCCTGGTGGTGATGACCAACCTGGGCGATGCGGCCGTGGAGCTGAAGGCGGGCGAAAAAATCGCGCAGATGGTTCCCGTCCCGGTCCTAACGGGTCTGGTCCAAGAGGTCGAAAGCCTGGAAGGCTCCGCGCGGGCGGAGAAGGGTTTCGGCAGTTCGGGACACTCATAAAGGCAACGGTCAGAGTTCGGGGATTAAAGGCTCTCCATGCTCGGAGCCGCCGGAACCGCCCATCGGGCGGGTGCGTATCATTAGCAATACAAGATCATGCCACTTCGAGAGGCCTTCAAACTCGCGCTGCAATCGCTCTGGGGCAACAAGATGCGCACCATTCTCACGCTGATCGGCGTGGTGATGGGCGTGGCGTCGGTCATCATGGTGATCACGATGGTGAATGGCGCCAACCGCTACGTCGCCACCAAGCTCTCCGGTTACGGCGCCGACGTGTTTCAGGTGTCGCGGATGCCGAGCGTGATCTTCAGCGCCCAGGACTATTTCCGCTACCAGAAGCGCAAGATCGTGCGCATTGAGGACTATGACGCTGTGCGCGACCTCTGCACGGATTGCAGTGACATGGGCGCTTCGCTGGGCAAGTCGACCAACGTTTTTTACAATGGCCACTCCAGCGACAACACCGAAATTCGCGGATACACCTGGACGATGCTGTCCCTCAACAACATCGACATCGCCACGGGGCGTGGGTTTACTCCGTCCGACGAAGAGCACGGCACGCACGATGCGATCGTGGGCTACGACATTGTGGACAACATTCTGGGCCCGGGCGATCCCATCGGCAAAGAGATTCGCGTGGACGGGATTCCCTACACCATTGTCGGCGTGGGCGAGCGACAGGGAAAGACGCTCGGCCAGTCTCAGGACAACTGGGTGGCCGTGCCCATCAGCACCTACCAGCAGATCTATGGCTACAACGATTCGGTGGACATTTTCGCGCGTGTGGCGGGTGGCGCGCAGGTGATGGACCGGGCCGAAGACCAAGTGCGCGTGCTGATGCGGACGCGCCGCCACGATGCGCCGGGGTCGCCCGACGACTTTGAAATCCAGACCAACGATACCTTCCTCGACATCTGGAAGCAGATCAGCTCGCTATTCGCCAGCGTGGTGCTGGGGCTGGCCTCGATTGCGCTCGTAGTGGGCGGCGTGGTGATCATGAACATCATGCTGGTGAGCGTGACGGAGCGGACGCGCGAGATTGGCGTGCGCAAGGCCTTGGGAGCCAAGCAGCGCGATGTGCTGATGCAATTCCTCATCGAGAGCGGCTTGATGGCAATGATCGGTGGAGCGATCGGTGTGCTGTGCGGAATCCTGGTGGGCAAGCTGATCACGATTGTCATCGGCTTTCCAACCAGCGTCCCGGTGTGGGCGGTTTTTCTGGGCCTGTTCCTGGCCGGCTCGGTCGGCATCTTCTTCGGCGTTTATCCGGCTAGCAAGGCTGCCAAGCTCGATCCCGTGGTGGCATTACGAGCAGAGTTGTGAGACTGAACGATGGCATCGGCAGGACAAACCCGTGAATCAGTCAAGATGGCGCTGGACACGCTTCGCACCAACAAGATGCGCTCCGGGCTGACGATTCTGGGCATTGTGATCGGTGTCGCCACTGTGATCTCCATTTCTTCAGTGATCAGCGGGCTCAACAACCGCGTGTCAGAATGGGTAAGCTCGCTGGGATCGAATGTGATCTGGGTCTTCCAGATTCCCGTGATCGGAGTGCGGCCGACCACCGAGATGCTGGCGCGCAAGAAGATGACGCTTGACGACGTCCTGGCGCTGCGCCAGCTGCATCACGTGATCGCGGCGGACGGAGGAATCCAGCACGTGAAGTCGCAGTTCCGCGTGGGCGACGTTGACGTGAAATACAACGGTAAGAAAGTGGCGGGAACCATCTTGTCGGGGGACACGGCCGAGGTGTCGGACGTGAACGATTTGACTTTGCTCGAGGGGCGCGTGTGGACCGACGAAGAAGATGCGCGCGCAGCGCACGTGGTGGTGCTGGGGCACGACACCTGGGAAGAGCTTTTCGGCGACGAGCCGGCGGTGGGCAAGGAAGTGGCCATCGAATCGGGGCTTTACACGGTGATCGGCGTGCTCGACAAGCGCAAGCAGCCATTCGGCGGAGGCAAAAATCCGAACGACAACATGGCTGCTTTTCCGCTGGGCACGTTTCACAACCTGCACCCGGAAGATAAAGACATGTGGGTGAGCGTGAAGTACGACGACCCCAAGAATAAGGCGCTGGTGCAGGAAGAGATTCGTGAGCTGTTAAGAATCCGCCGTAAGGTGCGCGTGGACAAACCGGATGACTTCGAGATCTTCGGACCGGATTCGCTCAGCCGGCTCTGGGATCAGGTGACCGGGGGCCTGGTCATGTTCATGATCGCCGTGTCCAGCGTAGGGCTGATGGTGGGCGGCGTGGGAGTAATGAACATCATGCTGGTGAGCGTAACCGAAAGAACGCGCGAGATCGGCGTGCGCAAGGCAATTGGCGCTACCAAACGCACCATCCTCACGCAGTTCACGACGGAAGCGGTGACGCTGTGCGCGCTTGGCGGCATCGTGGGAATTCTGTTTGGCGCCATCGTCACCTGGATTGTGTATTTTCTGCCCATCGGGTTACCGGCCACGCTTTCCACGACGTGGGTTCTGATCGGCCTCGGCGCTTCCTGCGCAATCGGGTTACTGTTCGGCATTTATCCCGCGTGGAAGGCGGCAAATCTCGATCCGATTGAGGCGCTGCGATATGAGTAAAGCAGTTCGTAGTTCTTAGTTTGAAGTTCCTGCTCAAGTTGCTCTTTATCCAAACCGAAAATGAGGCAACGGCCAGGACCTGCGAACTTTTGACTACAGACTGTGAACTGCGAAGTGAGAACTACGAACTAAGAACTGCGAACTGAGAACTCAATGGCAAGAACCGGCCAAACCAGCGAATCCGTCAAGATGGCGCTGGATACATTGCGAACCAATAAGCTGCGCTCGGGGCTCACGATCCTGGGCATCGTCATCGGAGTTTCCACCGTTATCACGATTTCGTCACTGGTCAATGGCATCGATAATCGCGTGTCGGGTTTTATCAACTCACTGGGATCAAATGTCTTCTGGATCGGCCGCTTGCCGATCATCAGTGTGCGGCCGACGGCCGAGATGCTGGCACGGCGGATGCTGACCGCCGATGACGCGAGGGCCTTGCGCACACTGCCTCACGTGATCACGACCGATGCCGAGGGAGCTTACATCAAGAGCTTTCAGGTTGGGGACGTCAGTGCAAGATACGGAGGCAAGAAAGTTGCCGGGTCGATCCTTGCGGGAGACTTCCCGGAAGTCATGGACGTGACCGAGTTGACCATGCGGGAGGGCCGCATGTTTACCGACGCCGAGGATCAACGCGCCGCGCATGTCGTCGTGCTCGGCATCGACACAGCTCAGGAGCTCTTTGGCGACCAGCCGGCTGTGGGCAAGGAAATAGCCATTGAGTCGGGCCTCTACACCGTGATTGGAGTACTGGATAAACGCAAGCAGCCCTTTGGAAGCGGCAAGAATCCACGCGACAACATCATCCTATTTCCGTTCGGAACCTTCCACAACCTGCACCCTGAGATCACGGACCTGACGATCATCGTGAAGTACGATAGCCCGAAAAACAAGGACCTTGTGGAAGAAGAGATTCGCGAATTGTTGCGCATCCGCCGCAAGGTGCGCGTCGACAAGGGTGACGATTTTGAAATTTTCGGGCCCGACTCACTCACCAAGCTGTGGGGTCAACTAACCGATGGACTGGTCATGTTCATGATCGCCGTCTCCAGCGTGGGGCTGATGGTGGGCGGCGTGGGCGTGATGAACATCATGCTCGTCAGCGTGACCGAGCGAACACGCGAGATCGGCGTGCGCAAGGCGATTGGCGCAACCAAGCAAACCATCCTCACGCAGTTCACCGTGGAGGCTGTGACATTGTGCGCGGTGGGCGGCGTCATGGGCATTCTGCTCGGCGCGATCATTACCTGGATCGTCTATTTTCTACCCATCGGCTTGCCGGCCACGCTTTCAACCACTTGGGTTCTGATCGGCTTCGGCTCTTCCTGTGCGATCGGGCTATTGTTTGGCATCTATCCGGCGTGGAAAGCCGCGAACCTCGACCCGATTGAGGCGCTGCGATACGAGTGAAGCCACTGACCACTGACCGCTGTTCACTGTAAACTTCTTTTCGTGACCGCACACGCCTTGGCGCAGGCAGTGGAGATCGCGACGACCGCTCTGGCCGTGGCCGGAATGGGATACTTTCTGGCGTCGATCGTGGCGGCGCGAGTGTTTCTCCACGAGCTCAGAACGACGCGTCCTGAGTTCGCACCCGGCGTGAGCATCCTCAAATCGCTCAAGGGACTCGACCCTGGCATGTTGGACGCCTTTCGCAGCCATTGCCGGCAGAACTACGCAGGCGAGTTCGAACTGCTCTTCGGCGTCGCATCGCTCAGCGACACAGCGGCTGCGGCTGTAAAGGAGCTTCAGGCAGAGTTTCCCGAGCGCGCGATCTGCCTGGTGGAGTGCCCGCGGCAGCTCGGCACGAATGGCAAAGTCAGTACTCTGACGCAGCTTGCCACGCACGCGCGGTATAATTTTCTGCTCATCAACGATTCTGACATTACGGTGAGCCCGCGTTATCTTGAGCGCGTGATGTGCCGCTTCGCGCCGGCCTCGCGCGACGCGAACAAACCAGCGGTCGGCATGGTGACGGCGCTCTATCGCGGGAAGGCGCACGGCACGCTGCCTTCGCGGCTTGAAGCTTTGGGCATCGCCGCGGAGTTTATGCCCGGCGTGCTGCTCTCGAAGATGATCGAGGGCGGGCTCCATTACGGGCTCGGCTCGACCCTTGCGATGAGACGCGAGGTGCTGGAGAAAGCCGGAGGCTTGCTTTCAATCGTCGATCACCTGGCCGACGACTATGAGCTGGGCGCGCGCATTGCGCAAGCAGGCTATCGCATTGAAGTGTGTTCCGAAGTCGTCGAGACCTCAGTCCCCGCGTATGGTTGGCGTGGATTTATCGATCATCAACTGCGGTGGCTGCGGACGGTGCGTTGTTCGCGTCCGGCTGGTTACGTCGGCCTGATCTTCACGCATGGCCTCGGTTGGGCGCTCGTCAACGTGCTGGCCAGCGGATTGAGCCCCGTGAGCTTGTGGCTATTGGGGCTGAGCTTCTTCCTGCGGCTGTCGCAAGCTATGACGGTCGGCGCCGCGGTGCTGGGCGATCACGAGATGCTCGCGAATCTTTGGCTGCTGCCGCTGCGCGATCTCATCGCGATGGGCCTGTGGGTGGCTGGCTTTGCCGGAGACACCATCGTGTGGCGTGGCGAGCGCTTCTCACTTAAAGATGGAAGACTCGCGAAGGCCTGAAGCGGTCAGTCCGCTGCCGCGAGTGCATCGGCTTGCTCGCCGGCGCGCATGGCTGCCGTGTCAATGGTGAGGCACGCGCCAAGTTCGTTGAAGTCCTGCTCCCAGCGCGGACGATCTTCCGCTGTAAGCGCGGTGAGCGCGTAGTCTGAAGTGCGCAGAATCTCGTACCAGATGTTCTGCGCCTGCCAGAGATTTAGTTCAAAAGGCAGCTCAGTAAGAGCGCGCGCAAGCGCCAGCGCACGGTCGAGCTTCTCCAATGATCCCGACGACATTTGCAGCTCGACCATGGCGCGCTTCATGCGCTGGTCAGCGTTGTAGGAGAGCGCTGCGGTTTCAAGCTGAACCTGGTCCGCCTTGGCCAGCGAGAGGAACGATCGCATCTGCGCAACATCGATGGGTTCGCTCTCGAGCGTGCGGCGCAGCCCGGCGTTGATGGCGAATCCTGCGGCCAGAGCAAGCGCGGGCGGCTTGGGCAAACCCGCCTGCGAAAGATAGTGAAGCAGGCTGGCGTGATCCTGATAAATGGTCGTGAGCGAGCTCTCAATGTCAGACAGCGTGGAGTTGAGGATAAGCCTGATGATGCGGCGCTGCTCATCACTGAACAGGGAAGTGAGCGAATAGTCGGCGTGGCCATAGAAGCGGTCGATCAGCCGAATCACCTCGGGGAAGTCCGCGCGCTGCACATGGCGGGCGGCCTCGGCGGAAAAGGCCTCAAAGTCCGCGGCGCCGGAGTCGTCATAGGGTTTAACGGCGGCGGTAATGTTCTGGTCGCCAAAGTGGAGAACCGCGAATGAGAAGCTTTGTGCGTGGCCGGTGATAGCGCTGGCCACATGCGCGCGGCCCAGGGAGAGACGCCCTCGCCCCGAGGTGTAAATCTCGTTGGAGATGCGGCTGATGCGATAGCAAAACAGGTCTGTCTGATCGGCAAACGACGAGAACACCGAACTGATGGCGTAGTGCGCGGCCACCTGCTCCAGGTGCAGTTCCATGGTCGCAACACTCTTTTTGTAAATTCGGGCGCCGTCGCCGGTCTCCGACACGTTGGAGTGGGCTTCGGCGAGGCGGGCGAGAAACGCCGGCTCAAGCGGCGCGGCCTGCTGGCCAAAGAGCTGCTGCGCAAGCTGCAGCACGCGCGCGGCGTACGCGATGATCTGGACGGTCTCGATGCCCACGATGTCGTCGAAGAACCAGCCGCAACTGGTGTACATCAACTGGGCGTGGCGCTGCATCTCCATGAGCTCAAGCGCGCGGACGCGTTCGGTTTCAGTGAGCACGCGCTCCTGCTGTGCGGCAAAGAAGCGATCCGCCGACTCGGTGCCGCGGTCGAGCACCACTTGAATGTATGCGTCGCGCGCGGCCCACACATCTTTGAAGAGCTTGTCGCCCTCGCGCTCGGTGAGCGGGATCAGAGCGTCGCGCAACTCGTCCAGAGCCTGGCGCAGAGGCGCGCGCCAAGCCTGGTTAAAGCCCGGCTTGCCGCCGTTGCAGCCGCAATTGGAGCGCCAACGCTCGATGCCATGCACGCAGCTCCATGAAGTTTCGTCGACAATCTCGCACTCGAACTCCGGCGGAAACTGCTCGAGGAAGCTGGCGTAGTTCGTCAGCTTGACCGTTTTGTCGCGTTCAATCAGTCGCAGCGCATAAGCCAGCGCCATTTCGCCGTACTTGTGGTGATGGCCATAGGACTCGCCATCGGTGGCCACGTGAACCAGCTGCGGTTGAGGCGAGTCTTTGAAGGCCGCCTTCAGGCGCGCAACGAGATTGTCGCCCGAGTCGAGCAGCCCCTCAAAAGCGATGGCGCGCGAATCCGGGCCGTCGTAGAAAAAGACGGCAATCGATGCGCCTGAAGCGAAGCGGACAAGATACGGGTGCGTCGTGTCCACGCTCGCGTCCGGCGTGTCGGTCCATGCGGCTTCGCCTTTCAGCGGTCGAATGCGTTTGCACTGGTGCGGCGCGAGCAGGGTGAACTTGATGCCGTTCACGGCAAGCGCTTCGAGAGTTGCTGTGTCGGCCGCCGTCTCAGGCAGCCACATGCCCTGAGGCGCGGCGCCAAAGTTGCTTTGGTAGTCGGCGATGCCCCAGCGGATTTGCGTGTTCCGATCGCGCGCATTGGCCAGCGGCAAAATCATGTGGTTGTAGCCCTGCGCCATGGCCGAGCTATGGCCGTGGTAGCGCTGGCGGCTGCGGCTCTCGCCGTCGAGAATCATGCGAAACGTGCGCGGCGCATTCTCCTTGAGCCAACTCAGCAGTGTGGGTCCGAAGTTGAAGCTGATGCGCGCGTAGTTATTCACGATGCGCGTGATCTGGTTCTTGGCGTTGACGACGCGTGCCGCGCCATTGGGAGCGTAGCATTCTGCGCAGATGCGCTCATTCCAGTCGTGGTACGGGGCGGCCGAGTCCTGAGTCTCCACTGTCTCCAGCCAGGGATTCTCGCGTGGCGGCTGATAAAAGTGGCCGTGAATACAAACGAAGCGCTTTCCAGCAGGCATGAATGATCCGATGCAGTGCGAACGCTCTCTGCCGCTCGCTGAGCCTATTTTACGGCTATCGTGCTGAACGCCCCGTTGGAGCGGTTTTCTTTTGCAAGTCGCAGGCGCGCCAAAGATACCAGCTTGCGATGGAGCGATAGGGCGCCCACCGCTTGCCGCGGCGCAGGAGCACTTCGGCTTTGGGAAGATCCGCGGCTTCGAGCGCGCGGGTTTTGGGTATGCGCTGGAATGTTAGCGCGAAGCCCTTGCGAACACCATAGTCGGTAACGGGCAGCACGTCCGGCCGGCCCAGTCGGAAGATGAGCAGCATTTCCACGGTCCACCTGCCAATGCCGCGCACCGCTGTAAGGCGTTCGATGATCTCCGCGTCGGACATCTTGCGAATCGCGGAGTGCTCCGGCACAGTGCCATCCAGGGTGCGGGCGGCCAGATCGCGCAGCGCCTTGATCTTGTTGCTGGATACGCCGGCCGCGCGGAGCGGCTCATCCGGCGTGTCGAGCAGGAGCTGCGGCGTGGGATCGCCGCCAAAGTACTCGCGCACGCGCCGGTGAATGGTAGCCGCCGCCTTGCCGTGCAACTGCTGGTAAAGAATGGATTCGAGCAGAGACTCAAAGAGCGTGGCAGTGTGGTCGAGCCGGAGTGTGAAAGGGCCTGCGCAGTCGATCAGTACAGCGAGTTTCGGGTCGATCGCGCGCAAATGCTCGACCGCCGCGACGGGATCGAAAGGGAGCTTTCGGCTGCGTCCATTGTGAATCATGGAAGGAGTGTACCGCAGGCCCGCGCCGCGGTGCGCGGGCGCGAAGCAGCGGCGGCCGTGGCGAAAAGCCTCCCGCGCGCATGGATCGCGCGAGAGGCCTCCTGGCTGGCGGCGTCGCTAATTCGACGACGTGCCGGTGGTGTTCACGATGGTGATTTGCGTCTCGCCGTTGTTTTCGTTCGGCGATTGCGCGACTGTCACGGTGACAGAATTGGTGCTGCTCTGCATGGTGATTATGCCGCCGCTCCCGGTTGACATGGTCTGGGCGTTGGGGCCGGCCAGGCCCTTGTAGAAGGCCATCACCTTGTCCGGTGAGTCGGGCGTGAGGAAGTTTGCGGTGACCATGGATTTGCTGCCAATGGTCATGCGCAAGCCGCCTTTACCCTGTGTGGCGGCGGGATAGATGGCAATTCCCAGATCGCTTGCAGTGAACGTTTGGTCTGGGTTGGCGGAGATGGCGCCCTTGGGCGTATTGATGGTGATTTCGCCGTTGGCATCCTTGTGGATGGAGTGGGCAACACGATAGATTCCATAGCCAACGATACCGGCGACGATCAGGCCGAGGAAAAAAATGACCCCGACAATGATGAGAATGATCTTGACGGCGCTCGAACCCGATTTTGGCGGAGGCGCGCCGACCGGCTGCTGCACAGGCTGAAACGAACCGGGCTGAGGAGCTTGACTGTTCGTGGGATCGGACATAGTCACATCCTTTTCATTGGGCGTTGTGATTTTGAGTTTTGACCCGGGGGGTTCTGGAACCGCTCCACTATACCTGATCCAGCACTCGTTCTGTAATCGGTTTTTTCTCGCCGCGGGCCACGTTTTCGAGCCTTAACCCGGAATTCACTCCCGATTCGCAATTCGGCAGGCAGACGGCACGGCTCGTAAACGGTTCCGGCCTGCGGCGAGCTAGTACCATGGAACAGAAAAATGGATCGCATCCCAACTCTCGATGGCTGGCGCGGTATCGCCATCACGCTGGTCTTCGTGACCCATCTTCAAATCTCCCTGCTTGGCCATCTTTATCATGGCTATCGATGGTTGGACCTCGGCCAGCATGGGGTTACGCTGTTCTTCGTGCTGAGCGGATATCTGATTACCAGTCGGCTGCTTGGCGAAGAGAAAATCAACCTCGGGTCGTTCTATCTACGCCGCTTCTTCCGGCTGATGCCTTGCGCCTGGGCATATCTGCTCATTCTGGGCATTGTCGCCGTGGTCGCACACGCTGACATCGTCGCCGCGATGTCTGGTCCTGCCTCTTCTTTTTCCGAAATTATTATCCGGCCGGCGAAGCAGCGGACAACTTCCGCACGGGCCACTTTTGGTCCTTGTCGCTGGAGGAGCAGTTCTATCTCGTTTGGCCGCCCATCATGGCGCTATCCGGCAGGAGGAGGGCCTTTTGGATTGCGACGGCCGCAACCATCGCCTGTGCGCTGTTCAGATACTTTCATTGGGCAAGCTACAACCAGGTCCTCAAAGATCAGCACTCCGAGGTTCGCTTCGACGCGCTTCTGGTCGGCTGTATCTTCGCCCTGATGTTTCAGTCGGCCAGGATTCGCGCATGGTTCACGCGGCGTGGGGCCCTGCTTTTCTGGATACTCCTTCCTGTTATTGCGTGGCACATCTATCGCTACGAATGGCTGATTCCACTGAGCGAATCGCTTACCATGGCGCTGCTTATTGCCTGTACCAGCCTCGCTCCTTCCAGCATCGCTGGCAAAGTCCTGGAGTGGAAGCATCTGAAGTTTCTGGGCTTGATTTCCTATAGTCTTTACGTCTGGCAACAAGGTGTTCTGTTTATTCCATGGCCGCGCATCGGGGCGGTTTTTCTGCCGCTCGTGGCGATTCTCAGCTACGGATGGATCGAGCAGCCGTGTATTGCGTTCGGCCGCCGGCTCGCCAAGCGGCGCGCCAGGACCCCCGTTCCGAGGCGCTCGCGTAGCGGCCGCCCAGGCTGCTTTGTTCATTTCTCGCTGGCACGTTGGGGTCCCGCGCAGTAACGGTAGTGGGAAATGGGCCGGTGTCGCTTCATTTCGGGCCTGGGCTGTACCGAAAGCACACGTGGAAGCAGCTCGTCCCGGCAGCCCGAGTACCATGGGAGCAGAACGCAACAGGAGCTTCACCATGAAAATGCGGCCGGGAGAGCAAACTGGTTTTCTGTTGTGCGGCAAGGAATGGACTGAAGGTGAGGCGCTGGAGGTGCGCTCGCCGTGGGATCAGGGGCTCGTGGGCCGAGTCACCATAGCCACGCGAGCAGACGCGCGCCAGGCCTTGAATCATGCCGTCGCTTGCGTGCGCCGCACGCGCCTTCTGCCGCGGTGGAAGCGCCGCGAAATTCTGGAGGATGTGGCTGCCGCACTCATTGAACAAAAGGAGAGGTTTGCGCAGTTGATCGTCGTCGAGGCAGGCAAGCCGCTGCGCATGGCGCGAACTGAAGTCGATCGCGCTGTGCTCACCTTCAAGACTGCTGCCGAAGAGGCTGTGCGGATTGGCGGAGAGAGCATTCCGCTGGACTTAACCGAAGGCAACGAGGGGCGCTGGGGGCTGCTGCAGCGGTTTGGCATCGGGCCGGTTTTGGCGATTACGCCGTTCAATTTTCCGCTGAACCTGGTAGCTCACAAAGTTGCTCCGGCCATCGCGGCGGGCTGCCCGGTGATCGTGAAACCCGCGCCGCAAACGCCGTTTACCGCATTGGCGCTGGGCGAGGTGATTCTGAAGGCCGGCTGGCCTGAGGAGGCGCTGGCTGTCCTGACGCTGGCCGATGCCGACACAGCATGGCTCGCGGAAAAAGAAGATCGCATCAAGCTGATCAGCTTTACCGGTTCGGCCAAAGTGGGCTGGGAGCTGAAAGCGCACTCAGGCCGCAAGCGCGTCGTTCTGGAGCTCGGCGGGAATGCAGCGCTCGTAGTGCACAGCGATTGGAAAAACCTGGACGAGGCGGCCTTGCGCACAGCACATGGTGCGTTCAGTTTTGCGGGCCAGTCGTGCGTCAGCGTGCAACGCGTGTTTGTGGAGCGCAATATCTTTCAAACCTTCCTTTGGAAGGTAGTGGAAGTTGCGGAAAAGATGGTGATTGGCGACCCATCCAACGACGCCACTGAATTGGGGCCGATGATCCGTCTGAAAGAAGCCGAGCGCGTGGAAGCCTGGGTCAAGGAGGCTGTGGAAGGTGGCGCCAAGCTCGTGGCTGGCGGCGAGCGCAAGACATCCACCATCACGCCGGTCATTCTGACGGCAACCAAACCCGGAATGAAGGTTCGCGATGAGGAGATCTTTGGACCGGTCCTGCTCATCGAGCCCTATGACGACTTCGAGGACGCGGTGGCGCAGGTGAATCACTCAAAGTACGGATTGCAGGCAGGGCTGCTCACGCGCGACTCCGGGCGCATCCTCACGGCGTATCGCGAGCTGGAGGTGGGTGCGCTGATCGTGGGAGACACGCCAAACTGGCGCCTGGATCCGATGCCTTATGGGGGAGTTAAGGAGTCAGGTCTGGGTCGCGAGGGTATCCGGTGGGCCATTGAAGAAATGACCGAGCCGCGCATGCTGGTGATGGCGTCCCTGGGCTAGAGCGCGAACGCCTCCGATTCACAACGCAGCGTGCCGGCACGAACTTTCAACGGGAGAACGACTATCCCTTTTTGGCTTTCGCTCGCACCGCGGCCCAGCGCTTGCGCTGCGCATCGGCGATCCGCTTGCGCGCGTCTGCACTGAGATAACGCTTCTTCCGGGGCTTGGCTTTGGAACCGGCCTTCCCTGCTTTGCGTCCGGATGCAGCGGCTGCAGTCCCCAGGTTGGCCAGCAATGCACGAGCTTGCTTGAGCTTTGAAATCTCGGAGTCTATTTGGGCAAGAATATTTTCAATCGCCATGTTGACAGAATAACTCAGTAAATTCACATCCGCATAGCTTCGGACAAGAGATTTTTCGTCAGTTAGAAGGATTGTTGGATCGATCAACGCCCCATGAGTTGAGTTACAACTGTCGAGACGCCCAAAGACAGCGCGGCGGGATAGGTTATGAGCCCATCCCGCCGAGTTACTGGTCCGAACCGCGATGTCAATACAGATGCAACAGACTTACGCGCCCAGATACATGACGTGTACATAGGTGCCGAGGCGCACATTGTAGGCAAGGTACCATCCGATATGGTCCGGGTCCGCGTATATGACGATCTCATCCGAGTCCCAGAGCCAGTCCGAGCAGAATGTCAGATCGGCGTCAGCGACTGACCAGTACCAGCCATTGAACCAGAATCTGCTGGGTCCGCCACCGGCAATGTGCCACACATGGCTGGGACCAAAGCCGCCCGTGAAGTGGCCGTGTTGCCAGGGTTGGTCGAGATGGTAATTCGGATCGTTGGGGCCCGTATCATGCCCAACCCACTTTTTCCCTTCTACGTGCGGAACACTCGGGTGGCTCGGTTGCTCGGCCGGATGGCTCGGCTGTTGGGGCGGGTTAGGTTGGGGAGCGGGGGCTTTCGGCGTGCCATGATACGGTGCTGGCCCGTGTACCGGCGGAGCTGGATGACTGGCTGTTTTGTCCTTGGCAAACGCTGGCACGGCAAAAATCAGCAAAGCTGCGAACGCAATGTGAATGGACTTCATCGATTCCTCCTGATGACCGCGGGGATAAGCGGGGTACCCATCATCGGCTTCATTGGACGGTGATCGGCAACTTACAGGTTGCCCACCGGCATTCTTGCACACCACGGCGCGGCCCAGCACGTAAAATGTTGTGCCGGAACCTTGCCATGAGTGACTGTGCAAATGGAGGAAGAAAGAACTCGAGCGCCCGCCGCGGCTGTCCTAAGCGGTGACTGCCACCGGCGCACGCCGCCAAGCGTAAAGCGGGAATTGGTTGGCTAATTCGGCCACCTCGCGGCGGATGCGCTCCAACGCCGCGTCGTCGTTGCGCTGGTCGAGAGCCTTGGCAATCCACGCGGCAATCGTGCGCATCTCCGGCTCTTTCATGCCGCGAGTCGTGAGCGCGGGCGTTCCCACGCGTATGCCGGAGGGCTTGAGCGGCGGATTCGTATCCCATGGAATGGAGTTTTTGTTGACCGTGATGCCGGCCTTGCCCAGCGCCAGCTCAGCCTCGGAGCCGAGAATCCCTTTTTCAAACACATCGACCAGCAGGAGATGGTTGTCCGTTCCGCCTGAAACCAGCCGGAACCCTGCCGCACTCAGAGCTTCTGCGAGGACCTTGGCATTGGAGACGATTTGCGCAGCATAGTCGCGGAAGTCGGGGCGCAGAGCCTCAGCGAGCGCGACCGCCTTGGCCGCCACGATGTGCACCAGCGGACCACCCTGCTGACCGGGGAACACCGATTTGTCGACGGCAGTGGCCAGATCCTGGTTGCAGATAATTAGCCCGGCGCGCGGACCGCGCAGAGTTTTGTGCGTGGTGGTGGTGGTGATCTGCGCGTGAGGAACAGGCGAAGGGTGCACGCCGCCCGCGACGAGTCCGGCAATATGCGCCATGTCGAAGATGTAAATCGCGCCCACTTTATCGGCAATCTGCCGCATGCGCGCAAAATCCCACAAGCGCGGATAAGCGCTTGCGCCGCCGATGATGACCTTGGGCTTTTCCTGGAGGGCAACCGCTTCCATCTCGTCGTAGTCAATGGTTTCGGTATCGCGGCGGACGTGATAGAAGGTGGTGCGATAAAGCTTGCCACTGAAGCTGAGCCGATGTCCGTGAGTCAGGTGGCCACCGTGCGAGAGATCGAGGCCGAGAATCGTGTCGCCCGGCTGCAACACTGCCGCGTAGGCCGAGGCGTTGGCCTGGGAGCCCGAGTGCGGCTGCACATTGATGTGCTCTCCACCAAAGAGCTGGCGCGCGCGGTCGCGGGCCAGGTTCTCGACGACGTCGGCATACTCGCAACCGCCGTAATAGCGGCGTCCGGGGTAGCCCTCTGCGTACTTATTCGTAAAGATCGAACCAGCCGCCTCCAACACTGCTTCGGAGACAAAGTTTTCGCTGGCAATCATCTCCAGCCCCTCGTGCTGGCGGAGAGTTTCCTGGTCAAGGGCAGCGGCGACCTCGGGGTCAGCCTGGGCGAGGGAAAGAGACATGCGGTCCGTCATATTAAGAATTTTAGCCTGTTCTCCCCTGTGGGAATCGGTCGACCATCCCACCCGGAAGTGCAAATCCCGTAAACTGAATTCGGCACGCCGTTACGGCGCCGATCGAGGACCCAATGAAAAGCCTAAACAGGCAGCTTGGTTGGATCCAACTTGCATTCATCTTGATCTGTGCATTCGCATTGCACTTTGCACCGGCTCAGGCGCCGGGCCGGGCGCCAGCCGAGTCAGTGAATATTGACACGGCTCTGCTGGCCAAAGCCAATGCCGGCGATCCTGCCGCACAAGTGCAGGAGGGTGAGCAGTATGCGCGCGCCGCCGCCACCGAGCACTACCGCACCGTGGCCACCCAGGATTACCAGCAGGCGGCCGCGTGGTACTTGAAGGCTGCCAACCAGAAATTCGTTGACGGAGAGCTTCATCTGGCCGCGCTTTACCGCGACGGTGGCAACGGCTTTCCGCGCGACATGGAGCAGGCCGCGGCATGGTATTTGAAGGCCGCCGACCAGGGAGATGTAACCGCTCAGGGAACGCTCGCGGTCTTATATTCGATGGGCCAGGGCGTACCGCACGACGACGAGGAAGCCTACTTCTGGTTCGACATTGCGGCATCAGTCAAAGGACCCAATCAGGAGAAGTACGCCGCAAACCGACAGATGATCGGCGAGCGAATTACTGCCGATGAGTTGGCCGATGTCCAGGATCGCGTGGCGGCATGGAAGGCCGCGCACCCTCAGCCCAATTCCTCCAAATAGGAAAAGTCAGATGTCGAACACGGGCTTGCAACGAAAGTTGCAGAGCTGCGGCAGAATCTTTGTTGAAACGCTGTCTGACGTTCGAGACAGCGGTTTGGATCCAGGAAAATCGCAAAAAAGCACAACTACTTTTTCCAACCTGTGTCTGGTGGTGACATGGGCCGGCAATTCAAAATCGAAGGCCCGTGGAGAATACCCATGAAGCGCACATTCTTTACGCTTGCCGTGGCCGCCCTGATCGCTTCGGGTTCGGCCTTTGCTCAACAGAGCCAACCATCGACGCAGCCAAATCAGCCGGCGCCCACCGTGAATGACCGCAAACAAGACCAGCAAGACCGCATTGCCAACGGCGTTGACTCCGGTCAACTGACCGCCGGCGAAACCAAGAATCTGGAATCGCGTGAATCCAATTTGAACCGCGAGGTCCGCGACGATCGCTCCGCCGACGGCGGCAAGCTGACACCGCAGGAGCGGCAGCAGGTCAACCATCAGCAGAATAACCTGAGCCACTCCATCTACAAGGACAAGCACAATGCCAACACGGCGCACTACGGCAACAACGAGGTCGGGCAGCGCCGCGAAAACCAGCAGGACCGCATCGCCAACGGAATTCGCAACGGCTCAATGAACGCCGGCGAGGCTGCTCGCACCGAGAATCGCGAGCAGGGCATCAACGAGCAGATTCACGCTGACCGCCAGGCCAACGGCGGAAAGCTGACTGGGCAGGAACACCGGCAGATTAATCGCGAACAGAATGGCGCCAGCCGCCAGATCTATCGCCAGAAGCACAACGGAAAATAACGCGCTCAGTAAGCAACGCATTTTCTCTCCGAAACACTTCGCGGGATGCCGCCCGGTATGCTGATTGCATGACCGGAGCGCGCATTCCGCGGTTTGCTTTTTTGCTGGTTCTTGCAGCGGCCATTTCGCCGCAATCCGGCAGGGCGCAGACAGGGGTACAGGTATCGATCACTCCGTCTGCGGTCGTGGCGGGCTCGCCAGAGTTGATCCGCGTCAATCTTCCAGCGGTCGCGACATCGGAAGGCGGGCGGCCCGAAGGCACTTGGCTGGGCCAAGAGCTCCAGCTTTTTCGCGGAAGCGATGGACGCGAATGGTATGCGCTGGCCGGAGTCGACGTGCAAGCGCAGGTCGGCTCTTCCAACCTGCAAATCTCGACGCGAACTGCGGCAGGTGCAACGATCGACCTGAGCCGCACGGTCGAGATTCTTCCCGCTCATTACCGCACCAGCGCCCTCACCGTCGCTCCGAAGTTTGTTGAGCCGGGGCCCGAGGAGATGACGCGAATCAAGGCCGAGCGAGCGCTCAAGAACAAAGTTTTCGCGACGAGCGCAACTGCGCCATTGTGGTCTGGCGATTTCCGCGCGCCTGTGCATGCCGCCCCGACTGACAGCTTCGGCACGCGCCGCATATTCAACGGAAAGCTGGCCAGCATTCACCAGGGGATGGACTTTCGCGCAGCGACGGGTACGCCGGTGCGCGCAGGCAACAGCGGCGTGGTGGTGCTGGCGCAGGCGCTCTACTACGAAGGTAACTGCGTAGTGATCGATCATGGCCTCGGCCTGTTCACGATCTCGATGCATCTGAGCCGAATCGACGTGCACGAGGGCGATCATGTGACTGTTGGCCAGCTCGTCGGGCTGAGCGGAGCCACGGGCCGCGTGACCGGCCCACACCTGCACTGGGCCGTGCGCTGGCGAAACGCATATCTCGATCCAGCGAAGATGCTGCGCATGGATCTGAGCAAAGTGCACTAGCGCGCGAGTCCTCGCCGCCAATCCGGAGAAAGCGGCGCTGAACTGGATCGTTGTTCGCTCATAAGCACGCGTCTTGACACGACGTCGGCGATGGTCTGTACTGTTGCGCATGCGAACATTCAGGGCTGTGCTGCTTCCAGTCGTTCTGGCTGCAGTTCTCACCGCTTGCGCGGGTGCTCAGAATTCGGCTCCGGTCACGGCAGGCCCCGCTTCAGCGCAGGCGCCCACTCGACCACCGGCACGCATGTTGGCAAAGGAGATGTGGATCCGCATGCCCGAGGCCTTCCCCAACGGCCTCGATGCGCTGGAAGTCTACATGGAAGTGCCCGGACGGCATCCACTCGTGGTTCTGACGCACGGCACGTCAAACGAACCCGACGCTCGCGCGCATGCGACTCCCTGGGGAGAGTTTTCTCAGGCTGAGTGGTTCGCCGAGCGCGGATACGTCGCCATCGTGGTCGTGCGCAGAGGGTACGGGCGCTCGGGCGGGCAGCAGGACTCGACCAGCGGCGGCTGCGGTGCCAGACTCGGGAGCTTTTATCAAACCGGCGAGGCAAGCGCAGACGATCTGCGCGCGGTGATGGACTTTGCGCGCAGCCTCCCTGAAGTGGATGCGGATACGATCGTAAGCGCGGGCGTCTCCACCGGCGGCTTTGCGCAGGTGGCGCTCTCGGCCGATCCGCCGAAGGGGCTGAAGGCTGCAATCAGTTTCGCCGGCGGACGGGGCGGCGACGGGCACGAGCATAATTGCAATCTGATCAGCGTGATCGACGCGTTTAATGACTTTGGCAAGGCGGCGCACAAGCACGGCGATCTGCCCATGCTGTGGATTTATTCTGAAAATGATCACTGGTTTCCGCCGGCGATGGCACAGCAGTTCGATGCGGCCTATAAAAAGGGCGGTGGCATGGACCAGTTTGTGATGGCTCCGCCGGATGGGGACGACGGGCACCGTTTATATTGGCATGTGTCGGCGTGGTCCGATACGGTGAACGCGTTCCTGAAAGCGCAGAATCTGTTGCCGCTCGGCGATACGTTGCTGCCCGCGCCTGCACCGCCCAATGTTCCCATGCCGGACGCGCTGGCAAGTAAGGACCCACAAAAAGATAGAGACACGTGGAGGCGCTTCTTGCTGGCCCCGCCCTATAAATCGCTGGCCGTGAATGAAAACGGCGAAACGTTTCTCTCTGCGGCTGGATTCGATCAATCGCTGGCCGATGAAGACGCAATGGATCGATGCAAGAAGGCTCCCGGCGGCAGCAAGCATTGCACGATTATCGCCAGGACGCCCGGCATGAAGTAGTTGCACGGGCCGCCCACCGGACTGCGCGCTACCGCGACTGCACTTCCTCTTCCAGTAGATGGGTCGTGCTTAGCGCCGCTGCCTTCTCTTCCCGCAGGGCCTTGAAGGCGCGGTAGACGAACCACCCCATGTACCATCCGTCGATGAATTTGTAGGGTGTTTCGCCTGTGGTGTAGTGGCCGCACGGCAGCGCGCGCACTTCGTAGTTCAATCCGGAGTGTCGCGCCGCTTCGACGACTTTGAGCGAGTACTCGAGGGGAAACGTGAGATCGTAAATCGCGTAGACGAGCAGAACGCGCTTCAGTGGGCCACCGGCTTCGGAGCTGGCAAATTTTGTGTAGTAGCTGATGGGGCTCACCGGAGCCCACAGCGCGCGCAGGCGATCCTGCGTCAGCCCTGCCGCTTCCACTCCCGCGCGGATGTGGCGCGTGCTTTGCCCCGCCCACACCACGTCGCCAAAAGCAGTGGACGCATGGTTGAACGCATTTACACGCAGCCTTGTATCGTGCGCGCTGGCCAGGAATCCGTAGCAGGACCCGAGGCTCGTCCCCAGCACGCCGAAATGCTCGTACCCCTGCTCCTCAAGCCAGTCGACGCAGCAGCGAATGTCGACCACCGCCTGCCGGCAGGCTGAAATGGTGCGGCCGACGTTGGCGCTCACTGCATAGTCGGAGCGCTCCAGTTCCGCAGGCCGGCGAATGTCGTGGTAGGGCTTGGAAAGTCGCAGCGCTGAGACGCCCATCCGATTGAAGAGTGTGCACAGCGAGTTGTGGCTAAATCCGTCGGCGTTCCATTGCGGCATCACCACAATGGCCTGCTTGGGTCGTGCGGGATCTTTGTGTGCGGGCGCCGGAAACCAGCGTGCGTTCACCAGATCGTTCTCGGGGTAGGGCGTGCGCTCCGGTGAAGTAAAGCGCAGGTACTGCGCCTTGGGCAGCTTGCCGTCAACGGCTTGTTGCTTGAGTTCCGCATCCTTCGCAAGCGTTTCAGGACGCACGTTGGTCGGGAACAATTCCGGGTGGCGCTCTTCCAGGCGGAAATCCGTCGGGCGCTCGTAGCCAAAGAAGATGTCGCTACGGCTGATGAGGAGCTCGTTGATGCGAAGCATGGCGGCTTCGGCAGCCGCGGGGTCACAAACAATATCGGGATCGGGCACAGCGGCGCCAAAGCCGTGCGCCTCGAGGATCGGTGCCACCCATTCGAAGCCCCACTCCAATGGGCGTACCACGCGGTTCTCGTCGCGCGTGCTTAGCCGCGTCTCCCACGCGTACATCTTGCGTGCATACCAGCCAGTCAGCATGAAGATGATTCAATTTTATCAGTGCGAGCGGCGCGGAGTGCATGCGGGCCGCAAAACGCCACGCATGGAATCCGGCACTGAAAGCTGAGAACTGTGAGTCAAATGTTCGCCTTTTGCGCCGCGCGTCGCAGCGCGAGATACTCGACGACAAACCAGCCGATGCTGAGCAGCAGAATGATGGTAATGATGACCTGCGAGATGGCGCAATAGAGGCACCACGCGCCGAGGCCATATTGCTCAATCATGGAAAGACGGAAGGCGAACAGGAATCCGAGAAAAGCCGCAAGGAATGTGGCGAATCGCAGGCGCGCGAAGCCGAGACAACCAAGCACCAGGTATCCGGCGACGCCAATGGCTGCAACAGGGACTTTGGCAATAACTGCGAACGAGCTGTGATTGACGATGCCGCAATCCCAACGCTCGTTGATGTCGCATGGCGCTGTCCCGGTGGAATAGTGCACCTGGAGCGCGAGCGCGGAAACGACAACTCCGGCAACGGCGAGAATCAAAATGACATAGCGCATAGGAAGTGGGGAAGCGATCCCTTTTGCTTCATCCCGATTCTAGCTGACGAACCGTCGGACCGATGCGCCAGATGGGACGGCTGATGCACACTGTACGATGAAGCCATGAATCTGGCCACGGGTAGAGGCGCGACGGGGAACGACGAACTAGCTTGGCAGCACGCGATGCGAGTCGCATTCTTCGGCGGAAGTTTCGACCCTCCGCATCTGGGACATCTCGCTATTGCCCGTGCCGCCCGCGATGCATTCCATCTGAATGTCGTTTTATTCGCGCCAGTCGGCGCGCAGCCGCTCAAGCCCGAGGGAGCGGCGGCTGGCTTTGAAGACCGCCTGGCGATGACCCGTCTGGCCATCAAAGGCGAGCCTGGGTTTGCGGTTTCGCTAGCCGATGCTCCAAAAACCTCTGGCGGCCGCGATCTGAAGCCGAATTTCACCCTCGAAACACTCGATGGTTTGCGTGCGGAATTCAAGCCGGAGACAGCGCTTTATTGCCTGATGGGAGCGGACTCCTTCTTCGGACTGCGTCACTGGTATCGCGCCGCGGAGATTCCCTATGTGGCGGCGCTCATTGTAGCCTCGCGGCCCCGCCAGCCGCTCGACGGATTGAAGGCGGCTCTGCCTCACGGCCTTACGCTTGAGCCCTTACCGGCCGGCGATCGAATGGCGGCCGGAATTGAAGTCCGCGCCTTCCATATCGTGAATCCCGCTGGAGAACGCGCACCGTTTTATCTATTGCCGGGTTTGGATGTGGAGATCAGCGCGACGGAGGTCCGCGAAGCAATCGAGGAGGCAGCCCACCGACAGCCGAACGCCGCGACAGCCGATTCCGCCGCAGTCCAGTCGATGCTCACCGCCGCCGTTGCCGAGTACATCCGGGCACACGGCCTCTACCGCTGAATGGTTTTCTGGTCCCTATTCCCTAATCCCTGGTCCCTGCTCTACCATGAGTTTGGAGAAGCCACCCATCGAATGAACACATCGCCGGCGCAGAAACAGACGCGCATCATGGTGCAAACCGCAGCCGCGGTTTGCGAAGAAAAGAAGGGCCAGCACACACGCATTCTCGAGCTCGATCCTGTCGACTCTGGCCTGTCAGATTTTTTCCTCGTCACCTCAGCCACCAACCAGCGGCAGGCCGTTGCCATTGCCGATGAGATCGAGCTGCGTCTGAAACACAACTTTGGGGCTTATCCCAACTCGGTTGAGGGCCGGCGCAATGGCGAGTGGATTCTGCTCGACTACGTGGATTTTGTGATTCACGTGTTTCTCTCGGAGAAGCGCGCCTTCTATGACATTGAACGGCTGCGTAAATCGGCCAGGCCCCTCTCGCCTGCCGAGTTCGACGCCGAGCTGACGACCGCGCTTAAAGAAAAGACGCGCGCCGTGCGCGGAAAAAAGACCGTCAAGGCTGCCGCGAAAAAGCCAGCCACTGCAAAGAAAACGCGACCCTCAAAGGCCCGAAAGTCGCCAAGCCCAAAACCCCGCGCTCGAAAGCCCACTCGCAAACCGAGAACCGGGAAGAAACGCTAAGGCCCGCACCAAGCCATCGACCACCAACACAAAGGGCGCCACTTAAAGGCGCCCTCTGTGTTTCCACTTGTGCGTAATGGGTTAGAAGGTGATTTTCAAGGCGAACTGGCCGAAGCGGCGCTGATCATGGTTGCCGTTGGTAGCAAGCGAACCGAGGCCGCCCTTCTCTTCCTCCACGAAGAGGCCCGGGCTCGCGACCAGCGTCGTGGTGTTCACGAAATAGTCGTGATGGTTGAGAAAGTCGAAGCCCTCGGCGCGGAACTGCAACCCGACTCGCTCCGTGATCGGAAAGTCCTTCTGCACCGCCGCGTCTGCATTCCATCCGCCAGGTCCGCGAAGCTCGTTTCGGTGCATCATGTTGGCCGGGAAGGGCCCGAAGTCCGAAATACCCAGTTCCGGGCTGACACCAGCATTGGCCACCGCAGCCGGAATGTTCAGGCCATTAAACAGGTTGGTGCCAACCACCTTCGGACTCTTGCTGACGTTGTGGCTTGTGAATGGTGTGGCAGGCGTCAGGCGAGGCACGGTGTAGTAAGTTTCGTCGTTGCTGTAATCAAAGACCGAGAACGGGACACCGCTGCGTGCCGTATAGATGCCGGAAATGTTCCAGCCTCCAAAAGCCTCGCGCTCGATGCCGGTGCCGTGCTTGAACCACGGGGTCTCCCAGATGGGCGCCAGCGCGATGCGTTGCGGCTGATCAAAATCGGAGGGGCCCCAATCGAGTTTCGGATCCGCCAAAGAGGTATAACCCAAAGACCCAACGTAGCCAGAGCCGCCTTGGAGACTGTCGCCGAAGGTTGAGCTCAGGTCGTCGTTAGAACGCGACCAGGTGTAGTTACCGACGATACTCAGGCCGGTGCCGCGGAGGTTTTGCGTCTGGAACTTGACGTTGAGTGCGCTGTAGGCGCTGGCCGCGAAGCTGCCGCGCATGTTGATGTTGGTATATTGCTGCGTTGGGCGGGTCAGGCACTCTGAAGCATCCATTCCGGCCTGAGTTGGAGTCTCCCCTGCAGCCACATATTGGTTGTACAAGGTGTTGTTCACGTATCCGGCACTCGCGCAGGTATCGCCTATGACGAGCGGCTGGTTGAGATAGACCTGAGCGGCGCCGGCCTGATTCACGTTGGCCAGATCGTAGAGGTGGTCTCCTTTTGCGCCGCCATAGCTGACCTCGATGACTGTGCCGTGCGTGAGCTGGTGCTCGAAAGCGAAGCTCCAGAACTGGGTTTGTGACACCTCGATATTCTGGTCAAGATGGCGAAGCTCAACCGGGGGCATGGCGGCTCCCGCGCCGGCAACGCCGAGGGGCCCGAGATCCTGGTTCGTCACCGCATAACCGCAGCTTGCATCCTGGGCCGAGCACACATCGCTGATGACAGCGCTGGCCGGCGGGTTGAAACTGGCGTTAAACGTCACGTTGCCGAAGTTGCGCTCGTAGCTGATGCCGTAGCCGCCACGAATGCTGTCGCGGCCGTTGCCGAAAATGTCATAGGCAAAACCGACGCGTGGCGCAAGGGTGCCCCAGCGCGGCTTCCAGAACGCGCCGATAGGGCTGTTCTGAGTGGTGAAGACACCGCCACTTGCAACCTGCTGCTCGACTCCGTTACCGGAGCCAAAGTAGAAGTTCGAGTCCAGAGCCTGATTATTGTTGTGTTGTACGCCATAGTGTTCGTAACGCAGGCCGAAATCGAAATTCAACTTGGGTGTGACCTTGTAGCTGTCCTGCGCATAGGTCGACCAATCCTTGTAACGGTAGCTGCGGGCGTACGAAGCGGATTGGAGGGGCGGCTGGACCAGGCAGGAAGACGGAATGGGGCTGGGCTCGTTTCCGTAGATATCCACGGCGCAGGGGAGCTTGCCCTGGGGGTTGACACGAGCCTGGAAGCTGACCAACGTTGCGCCGTTGACGTCGCCACTGGAGTTGACCATGTCGCTCATGCTGTCGTCGAAGTCGGCTCCAAGCTGCTCGACGGCCTGAGCATAGGCGCCGTAGGCGACATTCATCTGGATGTAAGTGCCCAGCCAGCCAAAGCGCATGGAGTGCTTGCCCTTGGTCCAGGAGAGATCGGGCTCATATTGAATGGTGTTCTGGGGTCCGCCGTAGGGCAGGCCGCCCTCGCCAGGTTCGCTGTAGTTCTCCAGTCCTGGCATCTGAATCACGCTGCCGGTTACCGGGTCGGTAGGCGAAACGAACATCAGGTTAGGCGTGTTGGTCAGCGCCGCGTCGAACGAGTTTATAGTGCTGAAACGGGTGTAGCTCGCCTTCGCCGAGAGAAATACTGCCGGGCTGAAGGTGTGAGACAGCGAAAAAAGGTAACTCTGATTCGCGTCGGCTGTCCCGGAGTTGTATTGCGGGTAGGCAGAGTAGGAGTTGGAGCCGACGAATTCGTTTTCGTTTTCACGGGCACCGCGGAAGAACATTTGGGTTTTATCGGTGAAGTTAAAGTCGACGCGGCCTACCAGGTCGTATGAACTTTGCGGGATACCGCCGCCGGCATCGAAGGGGGCTTTGAAGTTTACGGTGTCGAAGACCGCTTGCGTTGTCGGAATCGCCGTCGTGCCATTAACGAGGGGGAACGGGGACGGGTTCACACAGGCTGTTGTGGACGTCGAACCAAATTCACATGTGGCTACGATGTCTCCCACTGTTGCGGCTGTGCCTGCGGACTTGAGTGTCGTTTGGCCGTAGCTCTTGTAGTAATTCTGGATATTGGCCGGCAACAGCGCGATGAAGCCCGGATCGAATATTTCCTCGCTCTCGGAAGCCGCCGAACGAACGCGTGTCCATTCCGTGCTCTCAAAAATGAAGACTTTGTTCTTGATGATGGGACCGCCCGCAGCGTATCCGAACTGGTTGCGGGTGTAAATGCCTTTCGGGTCCGGGCAGGGATTAGCGCTTGAGGGACCTCCGCAAGGGCCCGCAGCTGCGTTGGCCGCGTCGTTGGCGTAGGTGTTCGCAGTGTAAGCGGAGAGGCGGTTGTAGCCCCACGCTGAACCGTGGATGCTATTGGTGCCGGCCTTGGTGGTGACGTTCACAACACCGCCGGAGGCGCGGCCGTATTCGGCCGAGTAGTTGTTGGTCAGGACGCTGTATTCCTGCACCGAGTCCATGGGGATGTCCTCACCCACGGCGACGCTGAAGATGGACACGTTCTCCGCGCCATCCAGGAGAATTTCCGTGCCGGATTCGCGCTGGCCGTTGATGGCGTAGCCTACGCCGCGGTTGGTGAGGTTCTGGCCGCTATTGGCACTATTCGTTGTGTTGTCGCCACTCGAAACGTTGCCGGAGATCGAGACGAAGTCGTAGGGATTGCGGGTCAGGCTGGGTAATTGCGCCAGTTGCTGCGAATCGACAATCTGTGACAGCTCCTGGGTCTGCGTGTTGACCTGGGCGCCGCCTTCGCCAACCACTTGCACTTCAGTCACGGCCGCGCTGACGGAGAGCTTGGCGTCAACGGTCGCCTGCCCGCCGACGGTCACTTCGACGGTCGCAGTGTAAAGCTTGAAGCTCGCGGCGGTGACCGTGACCTGGTAGATGGCCGGTTCCAGCCCAGAGACCTGATAAGCGCCCGTGGGTGAGGAAACGGTATTGCGCACGGAGTTTGTGCCAAGGTTCTTGACCGCTACCGATGCTCCCGGAACAGCGGCTCCCGTCTGGTCCAGGACGGTTCCGGAAATTTGGCCGGTTTCCAGCTGAGCCGAGGCGACTGTGCCGCTGACGAACAACACGGCGAAAAGGCCTAGGACGGCCAGCGTAAAGGCTGCTAAACGATTACAAATCCCGCGCGATGTAATAGCCTTGGGATTCAACCCGCTCTGCAACGGAAACAACGTCATAAAACTCCTCCATGGTCGGTCTGAAATTGAGAAACCTTGGCAAAAAGTTTCAACATCCAGGTTGGGCGCTTTCGGTAGCTCGATGGGGAGGGCAAGTCCGATTTCGCAAATTAATTGCAAGAAGTCAAAAGAATTCCGCGCTTTCCAGAAAACTTGCACACGATACCGAAACCCGCAGACTCTCGCCTGCTGGATGCAACTCCAGTAACGTGGAATTAACTTTGTGTATCTTAAGGCAATTCAGGTGCCAATTCGATGCGCGCGGCCAAAGATGCTCAACAAGTTGAAAAGAAATGACATTCTCGTCTACAACCTCCGTTGTATTTCACTACACAATATGGAAATCAGTAGCGGCCACGACCAATCTCGCGTAAATGGGATAATGGGCCGCGGTGCCACCCCTTCACAACTCACCGTTTCCGCCCTGGAATGCGCCTTTGCGCCGAGGTTTTCGCTCGCCACCGCGGACTTTTCGGGCCCCTCACCGGCCTCGCCCTCCTTGCCGTTTTTGAGGGCAAGAAGAAAGGGCGCCCCTTTCGAGACGCCCTGCTTTGAGTCGGATCTGAAAAGCGAGCCAGCTCTTAGAAGCGGATCCTGGCTACCAGTTGCACAGTGCGGCCGCCCTTCGGGTCGCTGTTGTAATCGGCCGACGACCTGACAGCACTTACAGTTCCGAAGTATGGACCATCGGTATAGTTTCCGTCGGGCTGGGCGAAGTTAGCGTGGTTGAACGCATTCGCGGCCTGCATCATGACCTGAATCGAGCGCGTACCTTCGCCGCCGAGCGGGAAGTACTTATACAGGCTAAAGTCGGAGTAGTTGAATCCCGGTCCGTGGATGAGGCCGCGGCCTACGTTGCCGAAGCCGCCGAGCGGCTCCTGCGAGAACGTGCTGTTGTTAAAGTAGGTCGCGGTACCGGTACTCTGGTAGGTAGAGCGGATGTTCTCCTTCGCGATGTTGAAACTGGTTGTGGACGGAACGTCCGGGCAAGCGTAATAGCTGAACTCGTCGCAGTAGCCGGACTGGAAGGCTCCGAAATCGGTAATGTCGACTGGAAAACCGGATTGGAGGACCGTAAACCCGGCGAAATGCCAGCTGCCCAGCGCCTCCTTCACAATGTACTGGCGATTCATCGCAGCGAAGAGCGGCACGCCGTAGTCGTAAGAGGCTACAACGCGCTGGCGCGCATCGAAGTCGGAGCTGCCATAGCTCAGGTGGTGGTATCCAGGAAAGTAATTGGTCCCGGGTCCATTAAAGCCTGAGCTCTCCAGGCCGGATGCGTCGTCGAGAGCGTGGCTGTAGGTGTAGGCAAAGGTAAAGAACAGGCCGTGCCAAAGATTGTTGTTCAGGCTGACCTGTAGAGCGTTGTAATTCGAGCCTCCGTCTGTGCCCAAGGTTCCCATGCTCAGATATGCCGGGGCACCTCCGAAGGTTACCGGCTCCGCAGTGTATTGCGGGAAGAACAGGTGAACCGCTGTAATGCGGGCGACACAAGCGGGGTTGGCAAGGCACGATGCGTGACCCGCCGTAGTGACCGGATCGCTTTCGTAGGCCACGGCGAGTTTATGCCCCAGCGACCCGACGTAACCAATCTGCAGAATCATGGCGCTGGTGAGTTGGCGCTGGATGTTCAGGTTGAAGTTGTAGGTGTACGGCACGGTGTAGTTCTTGGCAATGGAGCTCGTGTCCTGCTCCACATAACTTCCCCAGGCAAGCGCGGCGCCGGCCGCCGGAGGCGTGTAAGGAAATGGGCTCGGCTCGGAACAACCGGTGCAGCCGGTCACATCAGCAAAGGGGTTTATGAAGCCCGGGCTGCCGCCAAAATCCGCCGCTCCAAAGGAGTTGAGGAAGTTTGGAGTGTCGCCCAGATTCTGCAGCTGGCCTTCTTCCGCGTCGCGATTGAAGTACATTCCAAAGCCCACTCGCACTGAGAACTTGTGCTCGCCCGCCGTGCCGACGAGCGCCTCGGGGCCGCTGCTTGGAGACCAGGCGAAGCCTAAGCGCGGTCCAAAGTGGTTGTATTTTGTGGTGGCGCCGCCTGCCGTATTGCAACCAGGATCGCCGGGAAAGAGAAGACCGGGAAATCCGCCCGGAAAGATTTTGGAAGTGGGACCGCCGACTTGGAAGCAGGTAATCCCTTCGCCTTTGAATTGCTCGTTCTTGTTCGGCGTCTCCACATCCCAGGCGATCCCGTAGTTCAAGGTAAGATCGCTGGTTGCCTTCCAGCTATCCTGGGCAAAGGCATACTCCTCATAGGCAAGCGTGTCGGTGAATCCGCCGGAGGTTTGCTGGTAGGTATCCGGGATGCCGAGAAGGAAGTCGATGCCCGGGTCGCCCGAGCTGTATGTTCCGGCGCCATTGAAGCCGAAGGAGCCCGCGTTGTCAGCCGAGTAAGGATTGTTGACCCGGAACTGTTCCAAAGAGGCGCCGAACTTCAGAGTGTGGTTGTGAAAGACGCTCGTGTAGGCATCGCCAAAGGTCATGTTGGTGTCTTTGCGGGGCTGCGGGCCCTCACGGGTAAAGCCCAGGCTGAACAAGCCCGTCAAACTCATGAAAGGTAAGCCGGATAGGGGGTTATTCGGAAAGATGTCAAAGCCAGCGCTGCTGGGAGAAACCACTTTGGCCGGGAAAACGGCCGCGAAGTTGAAGCGGAAATATCCGGCGCGCAGTTCGTTCAGGTTGTTGGCATTGAAGGTGTGAGTTTCAGTACCGGAGAAGAGCTTGAAGTGCTCCGCCTGGATGGTGCCAAATCCTGGCAGATCGGAGCCGCCAAAGCCCAGAGAGGCCGTTGACGGGCTGGATTGGAAGACGCCCGTGCCATAAAGCGCATCCTTGCTGCCGAGGTGGTAGTCCGCGCGCAGGACGCCTTGATCGCTCGCGCCCGTATCGGCGGTGTTGAAGTTGTAGTACGGCGCCAGGGCGGTGCCGGAATTGCCCCCCGGTACGTACTTCTGCGCGAGGGCCAAGGCGACGCTGTTGAAGCTGCTGGACGCGATCGTAACCGGCGAGCCCGCGGCGAAGCAGCCGGGGACGGCAGGCTGGGCGGGCGTGCTGCCCGAGGCGGGCACGGCAGGGATGGTCGTCCAGGCCGGGTAGGACGTTCCCGGCCCGCACTTGGATCCGGCGTTCGGCGAGCCGGGCCCGGCAGTAATGACGATGGGAATGTAGTTTTCGGTCAATCCAGCATTTTCGTTGGTATCGCCGTTGGCCGCGTTGAACTCATTGCTGAAGTTTCCGCCCGGATTCGATCCGCTGGGAAGGATGCCGCTCTGGAAAACCGCAGTCTGAGTGGTAGCCCCGGTGCGATTGCGTAAGCCCTCATAGGCCACGAAGAGGAAAAGCTTGTTTTTGAAGATGGGGCCACCGAAAGTGCCGCCATAGACATTTTGGTGGAAGGGCGGACGCTGCCCGGGAAGGGCGAAGTAGCCACCCAGGTTCATAAAGGTGTCGCGGTAGTACTCAAACCCGCTTCCATGGAGCTGGTTGGTGCCTGACTTGATGACCTGATTGACGACCGCGCCGCCGTTGCGCGCGAATTCAGCATTCAGCGTGCTGGTGATGATGTTCTCCTCGGCCAGCGCATCGGGAGTAATGACAAGGCCTTCATCCTGGAGCGGGCCATCGTTGTTGTCGATGCCGTCGAGCAGGTAGGAATTGTTTGTTGTCTGGCTTCCGTTTGCAGAGTAGGAACCGAACCGGTCGGAGGATTCCACGACGCCAGGCACCAGCTTCTCGAGCGATGCTGCGTCGCCGCCCAGCATGGGAAGGTTCTCAATCTGAGTATCCGGGACGGTCTGTTCCAATTGGGTGTTAACCGTCTCCACCTGCATCTCCGTGGTTGTCACCTGGACGGTTTGCGCTGCTCCGCCGACCTTCATCGTGGCCGGCACTTCGCGATTGTCGTTCGCATTCAGTGTCAGTCCAGTAGCGATGAAGTTCTCAAAACCCGCCGCCGAAACTGTGATGGTGTACGGACCACCCGATTGGAGCTCGGGAAAAATGTAGTACCCGCTCTTGTTCGTGGTTGTCTCAGTCGAAATACCCGTGGAGGTATTGAGCGCCGTTATTCTGGCATCGGGAAGCACGGCTCCGCTCTGATCGCTGACCGTCCCGTGAACCGCGGCGTTGGCGTTCGCGACCTGTGCCGAAGCAGCCGGGGCATCGACAAACGCGAGAGAACCAACGAGCACCATTAAAGTGAGCGCCAGAATCGCAGACTGAAAACGGAAACTACGCATTCGAATCCTCCAGAGTGAGCTGGGACGGTTTGTACTCTGACCGGAAGCCCCAAGCTCTCGGCTTCCTCGGTTTCTTTCAGAACGGACACTCGATTTACTGAAAGTCTGAATTGACATCATGTGTGTAGGAAAGCGGAACAAAGATCAAAATCGTTCCCAAGGCTTCGAATCCCGGATCAGAGCCTGACCATGCATCCCAGGAACAATTCCTCGGATTTTATATTGCACGCGGTGGGCCATTCCATGGCTCCAACTCCACTAACAGCTTATTACTAGAAAACAAAAGGGTTGCCCATCACCTGTTGGGGTCACCAAGGGCTCCCGGCACTGCGATCTAGGATTTGCAAGTATGAATTTCCATAGAATAGGGTGCCAATCCTTCGAGAATTGAATATAAGTTCCAGATTCCGGGATAGATGGGCATCTTCCCCAAGAGCCGTCGAAAGGCCTTTTGAGGTATCCTCCACTCCATGCAGATCACCCTCGCGCACATCGGCTCGGCGCCTCGATCGCAGGACGCGTATGAGGGTTCGGTTCATGACTATCTAAAGCGTTGTGTTGGAGTTGCTCATTGCGGAACCGAGGCCTTCCGCAATGAAACTGCGTTCTTTGATTGGATCGGCCGCCAAAAGGCCCGAACGGAGCCCGTAGTCATGGTGCTCGATGGGCGCGGGCGGCAGATGAGTTCCGAAACCGTAGCGGATTGGCTTGGATGTCGCCGCGATGAAGGAACGCAGCTTGTCGTCTTCGCCATCGGACCGGCGGATGGGTGGTCAGACGAAGCTCGAGCCGAAGCCAAGCGCCGCAGCCGCCTCCTCTCGCTGGGACCGATGACCCTCGCGCACCAACTCGCTCGCCTAGTGATGGCAGAGCAGATCTATCGCGCATGTACAATTCTCACGGGCCATCCGTACCACAAAGGACATTAGCAGTGGCCGAAACTCGACGCGGACTGATTCTCATCAACACCGGTTCCGGCAAAGGCAAAACCACAGCCGCGCTGGGCACTGCATTGCGCGCGGTTGGATGCGGCATGAAAGTGCTCGTGCTGCAGTTCATTAAGGGCTCGTGGCATTACGGTGAGCTCGACGCAGCCGAAGCCCTCGGATCGAACTTCGTTCTTAAGCAAATGGGGCGCGGGTTTGTGAAGATCGGTGGAGCGGAAGCCGACCCTGAAGACATTCGCCTCGTTCACGCAGCTTGGGAAGAAGCGCGCGCGGCGATCAACTCCGGCGTTTGGGATCTGGTGGTGCTGGATGAAATCAACTATGCGATCAGTTACGGCATGCTCGATCCGGGAGTCGTGGCTGAGACCCTGAAAGCCAAGCCCGAGATGGTGCACGTGATCCTGACCGGGCGCAATGCTCATCCATTGCTCGTTGAGCTGGCCGACACTGTCACGGAGATGCGCGAAGTGAAACACGCTTACCAGAAAGGGATCCTCGCGCAGCGCGGTATCGAATATTGAGGAGGAGTTGTGCCGGAAGCCAAGCACTATCGCTGGACCGACATTGAGCCGGAGCCGTTAAATCCGCTGATCACGCGGCAATATGTTGTCGGCGCCAACACTATGCTTGCCCGCATCGTCCTCAAGAAGGGCCCTCGCGTGCCCATGCATCAGCACTTTCACGAGCAGATCAGCCACGTTGTTGCGGGCGCGCTGAATTTTCTCGTCGACGGCAAAGAAGTCGCCGTACGCGCCGGCGAAATTCTCACCATCCCGCCAGACGTCCCGCACGAGGTTGCCGCGCTGGAAGACTCGGTGGCGCTCGACATCTTCAATCCGCCGCGTCAGGACTGGATTGACGGCGACGACGCCTATTTGCGCATTGGAGCGGCATCGCCGAGACAAAAGACTTAAGCCATGCCCTGCGGGCCATCCATATACAATTGGGTTCGGTATGTCGTGGTTCAAGCGCGAAGACGGCGAGTATTCCTCCGGACCGGGCGGTCCCGGGGCGGAGAACGGTCCCGAGTCTGGCGCGAGAAACGTGCGCACTGAGGGCCTCTGGGTCAAATGCCCAGGCTGCCGCCAACCTATTTATCGACAGGATCTTGAAGCCAATCTGCTGGTCTGCCCCAAGTGCCAGCACCACTTCAAGCTCAGCGCTCGTGAACGCTTAGACACGCTCCTCGAACCGGGCTACACGCTGGTCGACACCGGCCTGCGCTCGACCGATCCGTTGAACTTCACCGACGTAAAGCCCTACAAGCAGCGCTTGCGCAAGGCGCGCGAAGACACGGGCCTCGACGACGCAATCCTGAATGCGCTGGGATGGATCGGCCCTCATGAAGTGGTGATGAGCGCTATGGAATATGCCTTCATTGGCGGATCGATGGGAGCTGTGGTCGGCGAAACCATTGCGCGCGCGGTCGATCGCGCGAGAGAGACGCAGAAGCCTCTTATTGTTATTGCCGCTTCGGGCGGCGCTCGCATGATGGAAGGCGTCGTGAGCCTGATGCAGATGGCCAAAATCTCCACCGCGCTGGCGCAGCTTGACGACGCGCGCGTGCCCTACATCTGCGTGCTCACCGACCCCACCACCGGAGGCGTCACGGCCAGCTTCGCCATGCTGGGCGACCTGAACATCGCCGAGCCTGGCGCGCTGATCGGCTTCGCGGGCCCGCGTGTCATCGAACAGACCATCCGCCAAAAACTCCCCGAAGGATTTCAGCGCTCCGAGTTCCTGCTCGAGAAAGGCTTTCTTGACGCCGTCGTGCATCGCCACTCGCTGAAGGCCTACCTGATCCGCGCCCTGCACTTCCTCAAGACGCCGGCTGCGGCGTAGCTGCCGCTTCCACTTTCTAATTTGATTTGCTGCTTTCTCGGATCGCCCGCGAAGCGCGCGTGCACTCTAAAAGCTCCACAACAGCCCGCACGAGATGCGTGCGAATTTGTCGGGCAGGCCCGGGGTTTGAATGGGCTCGATGGATTGCACGTTGTTAATCAGCTGGAAATTCGACCACTGGTAGCCACCACTCACTCGGAATGCAAGTCTCCGTGCAATGGGCGTGTCCAGTCCGCCGCCCACCACCGTTGCGAATGACGCCGTTTCACCCGGACTCGCCTGTGGTCCCCAATATCTGTTAATGCCGCCATCCCCGATGAGCGCCTCGACAAAAACTGTCTCTCTGCCAAAGCGCCGAGTAAATTGCGGACCACCCAGGATGTAGTACACGTCTTCCTGCGCGCCCTGGTTGGTGCCTTTGTAGCTCGATATATCGACTTTGAATCGGATGAATTGCCAAAGTGGGGTACCGAGCGCCGCATTCCAGCCGTTCATGGGTTGGTGCTCTCCCGGAAGGCCGTTCGGTGAATTGCTGACGAACGCATAGCCGCCGTAAAGCTGAAAGCGCGGGGGCTTTTGCGGTGCCGCCTCGTTCTGGGCGTGAACCGCTATGGCCATCGGCAACAGCGCAAAAAGCAACACGAGACGTAAGGTCATGGAGAGAGCCTTGGGGGAGCGCTCCTGCAATGAATGAGGATCAGATGCGCATGGGCATCAGCACGTAGCGGTACTTGAACTCGGCATCCGGATCTTCGGGCCGCATCTGGCCGGCCGACTGCGCGTCCTTGAACTCCAGCCGCACTTCGCCCGCGTTGTCGAGCGCCTTCAGGAAGTCGAGAATGTACCCGGAGTTGAAGCCGACCGTGATGGCCTCTGACGAGTACGGCGTGTCGATGGTGTCTTCGCTCTCGCCGGACTCCGTAGAATTCGCGCTCACTTTGAGCTCGTTGTCTTCGAGCCGCATCCGAATCGCTCCCGAGCGCTCGTCGGCGAATTGCGCCACGCGCTGAATAGCCGCAGAGAGTTCGCTCGACCGCACCACCGCGAACTTCGTGTTGTCGCGCGGCATCACCGCCTCAAAATTCGGGAACTGGCCCGTCAGCTTGCGGCTGGAAAGCGTGCGATGGCCTACGCGGAAGAACAGCGTGTGCTCATCGTCGGCAAACTCCACCTTCTCCGCGTCAGAATTCGCCAGCAAACTCTGCAGCTCCTGAAGAGCCTTCCGCGGAATCAGCACGCGCTTCTCGCCGCTGATGCCTTCCAGAGTCTCGCCGGGTTTCTCGACAAACGACAGGCGGTGTCCGTCGGTCGCGACCATGGCCATCGACTCTGCTTTCAGCACCAGCAAAGCTCCATTGAGCGTGTACCGCGACTCCTCGTTCGAGATGGCGAAAATGGTCCGCGCAATCAGCGTGCGCAGCGATGCAAGAGAAATGCTTGTGGCGGCCACTGTCGGAAACTCAGGCACCTGCGGGTAGTTTGCACGCGCCATGCCGACCATCTTCGTATTCGATCGGCCGCTTCTGATTTGCACCCAGTGATTCTCGAGCAGCTTGATGGAAATATCCCCATCCGGAAGCAGCTTGATATAGTCGTAAAGCTTGCGCGCGGGAATCGTACACGAGCCTGGCTTCTTCACTTTGACTTGAGCGCTGGTGCGGATGGCCTGGTCCAGATCGGTCGCAGTAATGCTCAGCCGATCTTCGTCCGCCTCAAGGAGAAAGTTGGAGAGAATCGGGATCGTCGTTTTCCGTTCGACCACGCTCTGCGTCGCTGTAAGTTCCTTCACCAGATCCTGGCGGCTTACGCTAATCTCCATTGCTGCCCCCCCGGCCCCAGATTCGACCGCTGATCGCCCGGCCGGCTTGTCGATTTCGGCTTCGGCACTCGGCATACACCCACCCCACTCACGAAGCCGCGCCCTATGCCCCAACTTTATAACAGCTTGCGAGACATCGGAAGCGGCACTTTTTCTTCCTCCCGATTGTAGTCATCCTGCGAACCGTGCGCGCGTGGAAAACCGGGCTGATTCTATGAATTCTGGATGTTGAGACTCATCTGGGAGTGACCAACGGATCCTTCGAATCTCCGCAATCGGACCGGTGCGCTCTTTGCGGTTTGTGGAGTTCTTTCTAGGAGGGGTAGTAAAAGTGTGAGAAGGAATAGATATAAATCCGTAGTACCCGTAGTTGTGTTCGGAAAAGTGGGAATCCCAGCAATGTACCTTAGACGAAGTGGGTTGGGTGGTGTGCGAGTTTCCTAAAACGTGACGCGCCAATTCGAACAAGCCGGAAAACAAGCAGTATCTGGTTCAATTGAGGTCCTCTTACCCACGTCTCCCACACCCTACTCCAAATCGCTTGTGGATCGTACCGACGTTGTGTGAACACCGTGACGAAGGCTAAATAGGGCAGCCAGTTGCAGTGGTCGCGTCTTGCACAAATGCCTCCACTCGATCAACTGCCATTCGATGGCGAGACGGGCCTCTCGCGCGGCTCTTATACTTAACCTTTCATGCCCTGCGCAGCAGCCATGTCTTACACAGCCGCGATAGCCCAACTCAATTCTCTGGTGCCCGAGCTCTACACCGCCACGGGGCAGCCCAGTCGCCGATTCTCCGTCGACGAAGTTCGAATCCTCCTGGATGCTATCGAGAACCCGCAGAGGCTTTTCCCTTCCGTGCTCATTGCCGGGACCAATGGGAAGGGCTCGACCGCATCGACCCTCGCATCAATCTTGAGTGAGGCAGGCCTGCGCACAGGCCTCTATACGTCGCCGCACCTGGAGCGGCCCAATGAGCGTATCCGGCTCGGTCGCCCAGAAAACTCCTTTGAGATCGCAGACGAAGACTTTGCGCGCCTCTACTTCCGCGTGCACGACGCAGGCCAGCAGTTGGTGCTTTCCGGGCGCCTCGCGCAACTGCCCAGCTATTTCGAAATTCTCACAGCCCTGGCGTTCCACCACTTCGCTGAAAACAACGTTGATGTAGCTGTGCTCGAGGTTGGTATGGGTGGTCGCCTCGACGCGACCAATGTCGTCGATCCACTGCTCTCGATCGTCACCGATATTTCACTCGACCACATGGAATGGCTGGGCCCAACCATCTCGGCCATCGCGCGCGAAAAAGCCGGAATCCTCCGCCCCGGTGGAACGATGATTACGCTGCCGCAGCATCCTGAGGCCAACCAGGTTCTTGGCGAGGTGGCCACGGAGCTGGGCGTGCGCGGGGTCAGCGCAGCTCGCTTCGTGCCGGCGGCCGGAACCAGCGGTTCCTACACCGTAAACGCGTTGGGCGCCACCATTAAGGTCGATTCGCCGCTCACAGGAGCGCACCAGCAGCGGAACATTGCCCTCGCCATCGCTGCCGCAGTCGAGCTTGCAGAGCACGACTCATTTCCCGTAACGCCCGCCGCAATCGAGAATGGGATTCGAGTCACCCGCTGGCCTGGACGCCTCGAACGCATCGCGAAAAACAGGACGGAATGGATTCTCGACGTCGCGCACAATCCCGCCGGCGCCTGGGCGCTGCGTGCAGCCGTACGTGGAATCCTCGAAGCTCACCAGCCTCGGCTGCTCGTCTTCAGTTGCCTGCGCGACAAGCCCCTCAACGAAATGGCGCAGATTCTCTTTCCTCTTTTCGACGAAGTGATTGTCGCGCCGATTCAAAATGCGCGCGCTGCGGCACTCGATGATCTGCTGGCTGCAGCCGCGGCCACAGGAACACCCGCGACCGCAGCGAATTCGGTGAGCGATGCTCTGCGCATGGCCCAGCAGCGCATCAACCAAGACCGTGGAGTCAATGGCATCGCGGTCGTCTCAGGTTCGGTGTACCTCGTGGGCGAGGCGCGCACGTTGCTTTTGTCGGGGAAGAGCGATCAATCATGAGCACGCGTCCCAACCCGCTGCCTCGCTTCTACGTCTGGCTCACCTATGGATTGATGGGGCCGCTCATGCTCGTGCTCACCGCGGTCTGCGCATCCACCGCGCTTCTCGTCTCCGTGGTCGACAAGAAGGGCCGCATGCAACATCGCATCGCGCATTTCTGGGGGCGCAGCTTTGTGCGCCTTTCGCTCTCCCGGCTAAAAATCGAAGGTGAAGAAAACTTCTACAAAGCTCCCGTCGCCGTCTACGCCTCCAACCATACTTCGTATATGGACACGCCCGTTATCTTCGGCTCCATTCCCTTCCAGTTCCGCATCCTCGCAAAGAAAGATCTCTGGCAGTGGCCGATGATCGGTTGGTACCTGGGCCGCTCCGGCCAAATGCCCATCGACCTCGAAAATCCCCACGCTACGCTCTCGAGCTTGGGCGGCGCAGTCAAAGCGTTGCGGGCCGGCGTGCCGCTCTTCGTTTTCCCTGAAGGCGGCCGCACTTCAGACGGCGAGCTGCGGCCGTTTCTCGCCGGAGCTGCGTACCTCGCCATTCGCGCGCAGGTTCCGCTCGTTCCCATCGCGCTCAGCGGCGTTTACGATCTCTTGCCCATCCACACCAAGCATTTTTATCCCTGCCGGCTGACAGTGCGCGTCGGCGAGCCGATTGAGACCAAAGGGATGCACGTGCGCCAGAATGGCGAATTGACGGAGCGCCTGCGCAATGCGATCGAAGAAATGCGGATCCCGCCCGAGCACGCTCATGCAGAATCGCCCACGCCCGTCGCGTAAAACTGCGCATTTGGCGTAAGCTGGTGTATCTTCCTCGCAAGAGATTCTCACGATGGATCGCTCTCGTAGAGCCCGTCTGGCCGGTCCGGCCTTTTGCTTCCTAACTCTCTTCGCACACGCTGCGCTTACACAGTCCCTATCATCCGAGGTTGAGAGAATCGAGCTTTCCCCTGCTTGGGCCGGATCCGAGAAAGCCGCACGGTCCGTCGTCACGATCACGAATGATCAAGGAGTTTTCAAACGGAGTTGGAATCCAACTACGATCTCTGCCGACTACAACCAGCTCCAGATCATCGGTTCCGATCCAGATCACCCCCCAGATCTCCATGCGCGCGAACAAGAGCCTGGGTTTTCCCAAGACATCGTCAACACACGTGAAGTGATGGCGTTGGTTCGGGCCTTGAGCGCTCCGACCATGAGCTCTCCTTCGCTCTCGAACCTAGGGATTACCCCCGCATGGCTGGCGGATCATGCCGGTGATGCTGCAAAACACTTCGGAACGCTGGGAGAGCCGAACGATCGGGGGCAGCAGGAATTCTTTAGAAAGTCGTTCACTGACCTTGCTCTGATCCAGAGGATAATTCCTAACGTAGTTAGAGCCAGCTGGACCGACGACGCTGTTTGGGTTCACATCGTCCTCCGCTTTAAGAACGGCACGACCATCTCGGCGGAAAGCGAAAATCAACCCGCATTCATGCTTCCGTGGACCTGTCAGGCCAACGGGAAAACAACTCGTACGTACAACGCTGACATTTCGCGTGCTATTGCAAATCTGCTGCCCATCGGTGCGGTCAACAGGGAACGCCTTCAAGGCGAGGGCCTGGAAGACCAGGTTGTTTTCGAGATGCCGGGCGCGCTCAGGGGAGAGTGGCAACGTATCGGTGCGGAAGACATCGCCGGGGATGCTCTTGCACGCCTGCGTCACAACTACACAATCCGCCGGTCCGAAGTTTCAGAACACATTGGCCTGCAATTCGGCCCGGATCCTCCCAAGCCCGGCGTTGAGATTTTGCAGGCGGATGTGCGCCGGTCAAGCTTTCCCACGAACCTGGTGGTCGCAACCGTCTTTCCTTTCGAGGGCGGAGATGCCATCGGTATCGACACTTTCCTCCAAGAGGGACAGCGATACGAGCGCATCGTTCTCGACAATCCATGGATCATGGTCTCGCTGAAGAAACACCCGGACCTAGGGGCCTGGCTCATCTTTGTAAAGGATGTATCGATGAGCGAGAAGGCAATGCGAATCTTCGCCGCCGACATGCATGCGCACGGGCGTGATGATCTGGCGCAGGAAGTCTCTGCTCACCGCGCGGAGATTGCTGATCTCAGCTACTACGGCGATGAGGTGATCCTGTTTCCCGATCACCATGCGATTCTTTGGCGGTGGGATCCGAATCGCGAGCTGTTTGGGTGGTCGGCATCCGAGGTCAAGACCCAGCAATGCACAGACTATCCAACTCTGGATGTCGGCTGCGCGGCGGCGGTGGTAAGCACAGACGGGAAACTGGAAAGATAACGCGCGCCCGAAGATTTCCGGCGTGACGCTTATATCTGAGACGACCACTAAGTCCCTTTACACTGTCTCCATGCCCCCGCGCATCGCCATTCCCGAGCCCACAAGCGATGATCCTGAATACAACCAGCGCGCGTTGCCGCAATATGTTGCCGCCATCACGGCTGCAGGCGCGGAGCCGGTTTTAATTCCGCTCGGTGAGACTCAGGAACGTGTCGCCAAACTGCTCGCGTCCGTGCAGGGCGTTCTTCTGCCGGGCAGCGGTCACGACGTGGATCCGGCGCGCTACGGCGAAGATCGGGAACCTGAATGCGCCGACAACGATCCCGTCCGCGCCGTTGCCGACGAGGTGCTCTTGCAGGACGCATTCAACCATCGCAAGCCGATCCTCGCCATCTGCCACGGTACGCAGACGCTGAACGTGTGGCGCGGCGGTTCGCTCATTCAGGATTTGAAAACATCGGTGAATCACCGTCCCGGCCGCGATGTTGTCGAAGCGCATCCGGTGAAGATCGTAGGGGTCTCGCGATTGAACGGAATTCTGGCGCACGCCGGCGCGTCGGATGCGCAAGTCAACTCGAGCCATCACCAGGCAATTCGCAAGGTCGGGGACAATCTGCGCGTGACCGCTGTCTCGCCAAATGACAACGTCGTCGAAGCGGTTGAGCTCGATGCGCCGGATCACTTCGTCGTTGGCGTGCAATGGCATCCGGAGCGCACCTACGAGCAAAGCGAGTTTTCACGCGCGATCTTTTCCGCGCTGGTTCAAGCCTCTATCGAGTGGAGCTCGCAGGTAGAAGCTGGTGATAAGCGATGAGCACGGAAGGCACAGCCTCCCGGCTCAACGATCTCCTGCAAAAAGCCGGCCTTGACGCGCTGGACGACGAGACAGTCCGAAAACTCGAAGCCTATCTTTCGCTATTTGTTCGCTGGAACAAGCGGATCAACCTAAGCTCTGTCCGCGATGAGGAAGGGATTCTTTCGCAGCATGTCATTGATTCTATTATAGTTGATCGTTCAATTCCCGATCAGGTCGCAACCCTCCTCGATTTCGGTTCCGGCGGTGGCCTGCCGGGAATTCCCATTGCTATCTGCCGGCCGGAGATCGTGGTCACGCTGGCCGAGTCTCAAGGGAAAAAGGCGGCGTTCCTCCAGGAAGCTGTGCGCGTGCTCGGAATCGCGGCGAAAGTTCACGCGAGTCGGGCGGAAGCGCTGAACGAGCCGTTCGATTGCGTGATTCTGAGGGCTGTCGACAAAATGCCGCAGGCCGTTGCAGCCGCGACGAAACTTGTCGCGCCGCAAGGCTGGCTGGCGCTGATGACGACAGACGGCGCACTCGCCGAGCTCCAGGCGGCCGCCGGGCCGCAGTTCAGCTGGGATGATCCGATTCGTTTGCCTGAAAGTGATTCCCGCATTCTTGCCCTGGGACGCAAAGTCAATTCGCAAGCTTGATTTCGACGAGCCTACGAATTACAGCCAGGTCTTCCCGTTTCCGAACCATGAGCCGGACGCCAGTCCCCTCGGCGTAGCGCTTGGCCTCTGTGATTTCCTTTAGGAGGCTTTTCGGTAGGCCGCTGGTCCGGATCGCTGTAAGCGCCTTGTCGCCAAGAACAAAGCTCACCCGAAAACAGCCTTTGCATGGACCGAGATAGAGAATGGTGCGCTCCTTGAGCGCCGGACGGAGACCCTACCCGTACTTCTTTGGCGAAACTGACCGCCATTCCCCACTGGCGATTCCCTTTTCGTCGAGCCAATCGAGCAGCTCCGTCCAGGTCGCCAGGACCGGCCCAAGCTTGGCTGTTATATCTATTTCAGAGGGCGGAGTGCTCTGGCCTATAAAGGCGTTTGGGAGATCCATTCTTGCCTTCTTTCTGGATTCCGACCGTAGTCTACTCCCGCGCGGCCGAAAGGGGGGATGCCTGTTGAATGTCAAGCCCTTGCCGCCTCCGCTCCGGCCTTAACCCGCTGAAAACAATAGTTGAAAAAACTCCGCAAAGTTTGCCGGTAATTCTGCCCTTCTGGCGCATGATTGCTGCATCGATCCAAATTCACGAAGCGACGCGGCGATGGCTTCGCCGGTGATCACTGAGTGGTGCGACGTGAGAGACAACCTCAATAGAATGAAGTCTTTGCAAAAAGCGACTCCTTAGAATCACGAACTTGCGGAGGAGGATGGCTCGCAACTCTTTTTTTATGACGTACTTGGCTTAAAAGATAGGGGGGAGTCGGGGTGGCCGCCCCCTCAAGGAAAAATTCGGGCGAAGAGCTGCACGCGGAACATCTCGCATGCGACCCATTGAGTCACCGTTCGTCACGTATTCACCGTTCCTGTTCCACGTGGAACATTGGGGCACTGGCCATAATCGATCTAACCGCAAATCGTTCCACGTGGAACATTGACCTCCACCAGCCCCAAATCAGGCGAATGCCCAAATTGGAACAGGTTCTGCGACACCCACAAAACCAGCCCCATCCATGGGCAGTTTTCCACCACGGCTCCTTTTTTCTGCGTTCAGTGACCATTCCGCGGCTCCCGGCTCAAAGCCCTTCCGCCATAATGATTTGGCCCTATCCGCGGTTTTGGCCACACCGAAGCTTTCCACAACTATGCCCCGTTCTCCACAATGCAAGTCCAAACGCGCCGACGCACTCTCGTTTTACTCTGGAGTGCCATGGGAAAGATCGTCGGACTCGTCAATCAAAAAGGAGGCGTGGGCAAAACCACTACCGCCATCAATCTGGCCGCCTGCCTCGCGCTCGAAGGCCTCAAGATCCTCCTCGTCGATTGCGATCCCCAGGCCAATGCCTCATCGGGGCTCGGCTTGCAACGCGACGATAGCCGCCACTCGATTTACGACGTGCTCGTGGGCGATAGCCGCGCCAGCCAGGTGATTCTCCCTACCGAAGTAGAGGGCCTTTCCCTGCTCCCTGGATCCAAGAACCTCACCGGCGCAAATATCGAGCTGTCTAGCGCTGAGGACCGCGCCGTCCGCCTTCGCGAGAGCCTTGAGCCCATCAAAGCCGATTATGAGCTCATCTTCCTCGATTGCCCGCCAACTCTCGACCTGCTCACGTTGAATGTCTTATCCGCAGCTGAAACCCTGATCGTGCCCATGCAGGCGGAATACTTTGCGCTGGAGGGCATTTCGGAGCTGATCTCGACGCTTGAGCGCGTGCGCTCCGCCTACAACCCGAATTTGGCCATTGAGGGCGTTCTGTTGACCATGTACGACGACCGCACCAACCTCGCCCAGCAAGTCACGGAAACTCTCCGCGAGCACTTTCGGGAGATCATTTATCGCACCGTCATTCCCCGCAACGTCCGCCTGGCTGAGGCGCCCAGCCACGGCAAGCCAGTCGCCTTGTACGACCCGCGATCACGTGGCGCCGAAGCCTATTTCGAGATGACTTGGGAGTTCCTGGCCCGCAACCAAATGGAGAGCCCACGAGCAGCTGAGCGGCATGCCGCGGCCGGCGACCGTCCGCGCGCGAAAGGTACATTTTGGCCCTATACGTGACCCATCGCCGGCTCTTCACGGGGCGATCAAGTTCGGAAGTTGATCACTTTGTTGTATTCACTATCCTTTGAGGTTTCAGCACTATGACCACAGCCGCCATTGACCCCAAGCGCCGCGCACTCGGCAGAGGCCTCGACTCTTTGCTGCCCCGCGCACAATCCGCACCCACACCCGAAATCGACGCAGGGAAGCCGCGCGAGATTCCCCTCGATCTGATCGACCACAACCCATTCCAGACACGGTCGGCAGTGAACGAGGAGCTGTTGGCTGAACTGGCTGCCTCCATTGCCGCCAACGGAGTGGTACAACCGGTGCTCGTTCGTCCCTTGGCTGGTGGACGTTTTCAGCTCATCGCCGGCGAGCGCCGCTGGCGCGCATCGCGAATTGCCGGCAAGGCCACCGTGCCCGCCATCCTGCGCCAGGTCTCCGACGAGCAGGCGATGGAGATCACCATCGTTGAGAATCTGCAGCGCGCGGACCTGAACCCGATGGAGCAGGCGCGGGCCTTCGAGCGTCTCTCACGCGAATTCCATATGACCCAGGAGCAGATGGCGCACCGCACTGGAAAGGACCGCGCGACAGTCGCCAATTTCTTGCGTTTGCTCAAGCTGCCATCGTCGGTCATGGAACGCGTCGAATCCGGCCAGCTCTCTTTTGGCCACGCACGCGCCCTCCTCGCGCTTCAGGAACCCGGGGAAATGGAAAGGGCAGCGCAGCGGATCGCCGATCGTTCGCTTTCTGTTCGCCAGACCGAGAGCCTCGTCCAAGAGCTCATCGACCCCAGCCGCAAGGCAAAGAAAGGTCCTAAACCGCCTTCTCCCGTCGACGCAAACGTTCGCGACGCCCAGGAACGGCTGCAGCGCGCACTTGGTCTCAAAGTTACAATCGATGACCATAATGGCCGCGGAAAAGTGATCATCGAATACGCCCGCCTCGAGGATTTCGACGCCCTGATGGAGCGGTTTGCGGCAGAATAAGTGGCCGGGGCCGAACAGGTTGCCCTTGAAAATCTGATAATCTGATCTCCATGGATCCGGTCTCGATCAGCGTTACCGAAGCTTCGCGGAACTTTTCCGACTGCATAAACCGTGCGCGCTATCAGGGCACAAGCTTCATCCTTCAAAAAGGCGGCGTGCCCGTTGCCCGCATCGAGCCCGCTGAAACCCAACCCAGAAAAGGTCGCGAACTGGCAGCTGCGCTCAAGCAGGCAATGGAGGAAGTTCACGTCGGAGCGGAAGATGCCACTTCATGGCTGCATGATCTGGAACAGGCGCGCGGTTCGTTGCAGCCTCAGGTGAGGCCGTGGCGTTTCTGATTGATGCAGACGTCATCATTCAGGCGGCGCGAAGAGCGCTCGACCTCGAGGCGTGGCTTCGCGCGCATCCCGACGAAGAGATCAAGCTCGCCGCGATTACGGTGGCAGAGTTAAGTCGCAGTGTGGAGCGTGCTACCGGCGCCCACCGCGCCAACCGGCAGAAATATCTACAAGCGGTTCTCTCCGTATTCGAAGTCGTTCCGTACACAGAGAAGGCAGCCGTGGAACATGCGCGGCTGTGGGCAGACATTGACGTCGCGAGACAGAGGATGAGTCCTCACGATTTGATGCTTGCCGCGACAGCCCGTGAATCCGGCGCCACCATCGTCACCTTTAATACGCGACGTTTCGCGGCTGTCCCGGGTCTGACGGTGCTCAAACCGTAGCTCCGTCCAAGCGAGAGGTTAGAACCCGATGATGAAAGCTTCGGCGATTTTCCTTTGTGCCGCACTCGCTGCGAGCGAGGCGCCCCAGCCAAACCCTGTCTCCATCCATGTCGATCTCGCCAGGCCGATCGGCAGCTACAAGCCCATTACCAGTTGGTTCGGCTACGACGAGTCCAACTACACCACCATGAAGTATGGCAGGCAACTGCTCGGCGAGCTTCATGATCTGAGCCCGGTTCCTGTAACCATTCGCGCCCATCATCTGCTGACCTCAGGCAACGGCGTGGCCGAACTCAAGTGGAGTTCCTCGAACGTACTCAGCCTCGATGCAAACGGCAAGCCGGTCTACGACTTCACCATCACCGACGAGACATTCGACGCATTCCAGAGGGCTGGCGTGCGTCCCATGGTTGAACTGGGCTTCATGCCAAGTGACCTGGCCTCCGAGGTTCCGGGAATCACCGAATACCAACTTCACTATCCGCACCCGACTATGGCCGGCGCATCCAATAACCCGCCCAAGGACTACAAAATGTGGGGTGACCTGGTGCGCAAGTTCACGCAGCATCTGGTCGAGCGCTACGGCCGCCGGCAGGTAAGCACTTGGTACTTCGAAGTTTGGAACGAGCCGGACATCATTTACTGGCACGGCACTCCTCAGGAGTACTTCAAGCTCTACGACTATGCCGTCGCGGGGGTGAAGGCTGCACTGCCCAATGCAAAGGTTGGCGGACCAGCCAGCACGGGCCCGGCCGGCGCAAAATCCAGTGTCTTCCTCGAGAGTTTCCTTGAACATTGCTCGCACGACAAAAGCGCGGCCGACGGCAAGCCCATCCCACTCGACTTCATCTCATTTCATCCCAAGGGCCATACATCGCTGGTCGATGGGCATGTTCGGATGGGCATCTCTAACGAGCTTGAGGCCGCGCAAACGGGATTCCAGATTGTCGCGGAGTTTCCGCAGTACCGGAACCTGCCGATCATCCTGAGCGAGGCAGATCCCGAAGGCTGCGCAGCATGCTCCATGAAAGACAATCCGGCCAATGCCTACCGTAACGGGCCCCTCTATGCGAGCTATACAGCAACGGCAATCAAGGCGCTCTTTGAACTGCAAGATGAGGCCAAGGTCAACTTGCTCGCCATGCTGTCCTGGTCCTTCGAGTTTGAAAACAAGAACTACTTTGAGGGATTCCGAACGCTCGCGACCAACGGCATCGACAAGCCCATTCTCAATCTCTTCCGCATGGCGGGGCTCATGGCAGGCGATCGTGTGACCACCACCAGCACGGGCCAGATTCCGCTTTGCGACCTCGCCAAAACCGGGGTGCGTCAAGCTCCCGATATCGACGCGTTTGCGACGAGAGCCGCCCGCGAAGCCGCCGTCATGCTCTGGAATTATCACGATGACGATCTGCCCGCGCCTGCTGCCGACGTCCAAATCACCGTCACCGGAATTCCGGCTGGCGTGAAGAGGGTGCTGCTCGAGCACTACCGGATCGACGAAACCCACAGCAATGCCTACACCGCTTGGAAAAACATGGGATCGCTGCAGTCGCCGACGCCCGAGCAATACGCTCAACTCAAGGCGGCCGGCCAATTGCAGCTCCTCACTTCACCCACATGGCTTGACGTCGACAACGGCCGCGTGATCGTCGAAACGACCCTGCCTCGCCAGGCCGTCTCGCTACTGCGCCTCAAATGGTAACCGCCAGCCCTTGATTACCGGAGTGTCCTGCGCCCCATGCCCGGAGAATGCCTCGGCGGTTGCTTTGCGGCTGCCAGAGATTTATCCTTCATTTCTACTCGAGGCAGCTCCTGGCGATCTGAAGGAGCCCGTCTTTTCTGGCTGAATTCAGTTCTTCAGCACTGTTGCGGAGTCACCTCATGGCCGTCCAACCCGTCACCTCGAATCACAGCGCGTCCCACCCCGCGCCGCATACCGTCCAATCCATCCCCGTCGTCCTCAATGGGCGCACTCTCGAACCCAACCACCACATTCCGCTCAACCTCGATTGGGTTGAAGGCGTGCGCGTCAACACCAGCGCGGTGGAACGGCGCGCGGCGACCCATGTAGCGCGGCGCACTGTGAAGAAAGAAACGCAGGCTGCCTGGCTTCTGCGCGCCATCGCGTGCATGGACTTGACCACATTGAGCGGCGACGACTCTGCCGACCGCGTGCGGCGCCTCTGCGCCAAAGCGCGCAACCCCCTGCAACGCCATATTATTGAAGGCCTTGGCATTGAGGATCTGCATCTGACCGTCGGCGCGGTGTGCGTCTATCACGCCTTTGTTGAGACGGCTGTGAAGGCCCTCGAAGGCTCGGGCATTCCGGTCGCTGCCGTTTCGGCAGGTTTCCCCGCGGGTCTTTCGCCGCTCGCCGAGCGCGTCGACGAAATTCATCGCAGCGTCGAAGCCGGCGCTCAGGAAATCGATATCGTCGTTACGCGCGCCCATGTCTTCAACGGCGAGTGGCAGGCTCTCTACGACGAGGTCGCCGCGTTTAAGCAGGCTGCGGGCCCCTCACACTTGAAGGCCATTCTCGGCACTGGCGACCTGATGACGCTGCGCAACGTCGCGCGCGCCAGTTGGGTAGCCATGATGGCCGGTGCGGATTTCATCAAAACTTCGACAGGCAAGGAAAGCATCAACGCCACGCTACCGGTCTCGCTGGTCATGGTCCGCTGCATTCGCGATTACGCGGAGCGCACGGGCAGTGCGGTCGGCTTCAAGCCGGCTGGCGGCATTCGCACCGCCAAGCAGGCCACAGACTGGCTGGCGTTGATGAAGGACGAGCTGGGGCGGCCGTGGCTCGAGCCGTCACTCTTTCGGTTCGGCGCAAGTGGAATGTTGGGCGATATAGAGCGTCAACTGGAGCATCATTTAACTGGGCGCTATTCGGCCACGTACCGTCATCCCATCGCGTAGAGGTCTCGCTGAGGGTCACAAGGAGACGCTGTGAGCATTGCTGAAAAGTTCTACACCATGGAGTACGGCGCCGCGCCGGAAGATCCCAAAGAAGCAGTGCAATGGCTCGATCGCCACCACCGCCAGTTTCAAGAGTTCATCGGCGGCGCGTGGGTAAAGCCCGCAAGCGGCGAGTACCAGACCACCAGCGATCCCTCCAGCGGCGAAACTCTCGCTGAAGTTGCCAAGGGCAACACCGCCGACGTCGAGGCCGCAGTCTCCGCCGCGCGCAAAGCATTTCCGGCGTGGCAGGCCCTGAGCGGACACGAGCGGGCCCGCTACTTGTATGCTCTCGCCAGGCAGGTGCAGAAACATTCGCGCCGTCTCGCCGTGCTCGAAACGATGGACAATGGCAAGCCCATTCGCGAGAGCCGCGACATTGACATTCCTCTCGTCGCGCGCCATTTTTATCATCACGCCGGCTGGGCGCAGCTTCTTGAATCCGAATTTCCCAACTACCAGGCTTGCGGCGTAGTAGGCCAAATCATTCCATGGAACTTTCCACTGTTGATGTTTGCGTGGAAGGTAGCTCCGGCATTGGCCGCGGGCAACACCGTCGTCATTAAGCCGGCAAAATATACGCCGCTCACTGCGCTCGCTTTTGCCGAGCTGGCTATGGAAGTTGGTTTGCCTCCCGGCGTGCTTAACGTGCTCACTTGCGATGCAAAAACCGGCCAGGCGCTCATCGAACACCCCGGCATCGACAAAGTCGCTTTCACAGGATCGACTGAAGTCGGCCGCACCATCCGCAAAGCCACCGCCAACTCAACAAAAAAACTTTCGCTCGAGCTCGGCGGCAAGTCTCCTTTTGTCGTTTTCGACGACGCCGATCTCGACTCTGCGGTCGAAGGCCTGGTCGACGCCATCTGGTTTAACCAGGGCCAAGTTTGCTGCGCAGGTTCGCGGCTGCTTGTTCAAGAGCGCGTTGCCGAGACTCTCTATACAAAGGTTCGCGCGCGCATGGAATCGCTGCGCGTCGGACCGCCGCTCGACAAAGCTATCGACATTGGAGCCATCGTTTCGCCAGTGCAACTTGAATCAATCCGCAAGATGGTTGATGCAGGCGTGGCCGAGGGCGCGCGCTGCTGGCAGCCGAGCAATCCTATGCCCGAGAAGGGCTGCTTCTTCCCGCCCACGCTGCTCACCGACGTTCATCCCGGGTCGACCGTGGTCCAGGAGGAAATCTTTGGGCCTGTTCTCGTCGCAATGACCTTCCGCACTCCGGCCGAAGCCGCGGAGCTGGCGAACAACACCATCTACGGCCTCGCGGCGAGTATCTGGAGCGAGAACATCAACGTCGCGCTCGACCTCGCCTCCCAAGTGAAGGCCGGCGTGGTCTGGGTCAACTGCACCAACCAGTTTGACGCGGCCTGCGGATTTGGCGGCTATCGCGAATCAGGTTACGGACGCGAAGGTGGGCGCGAGGGAATGCTCGAGTACCTCACGCCCAAGTGGCTGCACTCGCTGCCGCCCGCTCCTGCAAACGCAGCGAAAACTGAGACTCCGGATGAGAACGAGGAAATTACGCCGGCTGTCGGGATCGGCGGCGCAAGCATCGACCGGACGGTCAAGCAATACATCGGCGGCAAACAGGCTCGCCCCGACTCCGGCTACTCGTTCCCGGTCTATGGAAGAAAAGAGGGGGGCCGCGACGGCGAACTCCTCGGCGAAGCGCCGCTCGGCAACCGCAAAGACATCCGCAACGCCGTTGAAGCCGCGCGCAACGCATCCGGCTGGGCCAGAACTTCAGCACACAATCGCGCGCAGATCCTCTACTTCCTCGCGGAAAACATGATCCAGCGCCGTGACGAAATCGCGCATCGGCTCGCCCGCGCCGTCGGTGAGGAGCAAGCGGCCGTCGAAGTCGATCTCTCCATCGAGCGCATCTTCACCTATGCCGCGTGGGCTGACAAGTACGACGGCCAGGTCCACAATCCTCCTGGCCGCAACATCGCCATCGCCATGAACGAGGCCGTCGGCGCTGTCGGCATCCTGGCGCCAAGTGAAGCGCCCCTGCTGGGCCTGCTTTCGCTTGTGATGCCCGCCATCGCCGTGGGCAACACTGTTGTCGCCGTGCCCTCCGATCGCTATCCGCTCATCATCGGCGACGTGTATCAGCTTCTCGACACGAGCGACGTGCGCGCCGGCGTCGTGAATCTTGTCGCGGGCCGTCCCGCGGAGCTGGCCAAAACCCTCGCGGAGCACGACGGTATTGAGGCCATCTGGTGCTTCCGTAGCAATGAGGAAGCCGACGCAGTCCGCGCCGCTTCCATCGGCAACATGAAGCAGGTCTGGACCAATGACGGCCACGAATACGACTGGTTCAATCCAGCGCAGGCTGAAGGCCGCTGGTTCCTGCAGCACGCCACGCAAGTGAAGAACATCTGGGTTCCGTACGGCGAATGATCGCCGTGCGATCATTCGCCAGGTATAGAAGGATCCGCCGGAATCGTCACCAATTCCTCATGGCCTGCCAGATGCATTGAGTAGAAGTACCCAATCACTGTCCCCAGCGTGGTTGTTTCCTGGTGGAGCAAATTGCCTGTTTCCAGTGTTCGGAAATGGCCCACCCTGGATTGGAAGATAGGTGCCATTTGTTGGGTCGAACCATTCGGCTTTGGCGAAGCCTTTCAAGCTATTCATATTGATCGTGATCTGTCGTGCGGTTGGCATATAGGTAATGACGTACGATCCATCCGCCGTCCTGGCGGCGGTCGCATAGTCACTTTCGCTCACACGGGGGAGCATCCTCGTCGCAAGCGTCTTGGGAATGAAGACGATCACGTTGTTCCCAAAGGTTCCAAATCCAGCCGTAAAAACCGTGTGCTTCTGGTCGGGAATCAAGTTCTGCCAGGCCAACGACAAAAAGAAGTCCTTCCAGATTGTGAGCTGCGATACGCCAACGGTATCGAGATGGGAGTCCCACCCTGGAGGAAAGCTCCAGGTGAAGTGGTTGCCATAGAACTGCCCAACCCCTCCGCTCAACATGGTCCAGTATTCCTGGCGTCGCAGCACTTCGGGCGTCCCGTAGTCCGATGGCGTGCCAACATCCTCCAAATCGTAATGCGCCTCCGCCAGATAAGTGGGCATCACCGGCGTTTGATTGTAGCTATGCAGCATTTGAATGTAGGTCGCTGAGTAGGTGTAACTGCTGTTGAGCGAAAGGATCGGAGCCCAGGATGGGTCGTCCAGCGACCAGCTCGTGTTGTAGTTGATCTCAACACTCTGAAGCTGATCCGGGGCAGCCGATTGAATTCCCTTTGCCACTGCTTGCACTAATGCGTAATCAGAGGGCACGCGCCAGTTCAGAAAGTCATTCCCGCAGATCCACCCGACGTTGGGATAGCGCTTATAGCGACGGCCAAGATATTGCCCATAGGAGTACGCCGCGGCGAGGCCTTTGTTGCGCAGTGTTTGCAGCCAACCATTGGTCTCCGCTGGATCGATGAATACCCAGATGCCGTGCTTCGCAGCAATTTGAACCATGTGATCGAGGCGCGCAAAGTAGGCTTCGTTAGGCTTGGAGAGATCATAATCCGTGTAATTCATCTCCTCCGCCGCGAATCGAGTGAAAGGAAGAAGGTCGTTGTCGCTGAGCAATGCCCCATAATCCGTCCTACCTTCTACGAATCCAGTGAAGGGAAGAATGCCGTCGTAAGTGGCGCCGGTCTTGT
>JBEKRG010000010.1:0-60974 GCA_049518955.1 Occallatibacter sp. | reverse complement strand
AGATGGGCATACCAGTTGTGCATCTGTTCGCCGGTGCTGCCGTCGTGAAACAGCGCATCACGCGGAACCAGGTCCCCGAAGTCGACCATAGTGCCGGCCACGCCCAGATCCAGACGCTGCGCCCAGTACACGCGCAGCAGATCGAGCGCTGCGGGATCAGTGAAGTCGAAATATGGGAATTGCCCCGCGAGAATATGGCCGGCCGGAAAGCCATATACGGAGCCACCCCTTAACTTCATCAGCGGAAGCCGGTCAGCCGACGTCTCGGGAAGGGCGTGCCTGATCTGCTCACTCGTCCATCCGAGCGGCTGGCTGCGTCCCCACGTCAACACGCGAATCTGCAACGGATCAAGTCTTCGATAGAGCAGAGGATCGCTACTCCCGTCGCCCTCGGCGTAAATGCTTGAGTGAGGAATATCGAGTCTCCGAAATTCGGTTATTACATCCAGCATGGTCTCTGTGGGTGTCTTTTCCCGATCTCTTGCCCATCGTTCGCCGCCGCCGCCCATCCACGGCTCGAACGCCCACACCGGGGGCAGCAAAGGCTTACCTGTGAGAGACGTGTATTCTTTCAGGACGTTCTTGTAGTCGCCCGGCCAGAGATAAAGATCAAAGATCGGTCCATGTGCAACGACTCTGTACCGGTCTTCTCGCGCGCTGCCAAAATCTGCTCTGATCTCATAACTCGAATTCCAAAACACGGAGTAACCTGTACTGCTATGCCAGAGTGGAATCGGTTTGTACGCCTGGTTTTCCAGACCTCCACGGTACAGCGAATCCCATGCATCCAACTGCTAAAGAGTCAATGTCTTGCCACGTTGATTGAAGGAATCAAAGCGCTCGCCCAATCCAAAGATGTTTTCCCCAGATCTCAGGCCACCTCTCAAATCGAAGCCTTCCATTCGGCCGTCACGATTTTCGTGCACAAGGAGATCACCCTTTCCGAGACTCCAGAAAGCTCTCCGCTCTCCCTCGGAGAAGAAATCGATGCGCCAATCCCCATGTAATTCGATACTGGCGGATAAGCTCTTCGAGGTTGTATGAATCTCATCCGCTGTTTTCGTCAGTTTGATCGGCAGTGAGGAAGGCGAAGAGAAGAAACCCGTATCCGGCCCATGCAGCCGAACACCCCCGGTGGATGGAAACGAAATATACAACTGAAGCTCTCTTTTGCCTGCTCGAGCACGCAGAACAATTTGATCCGATGTGTTCCTCACACTCTCGATCGCTTCAACCGGAGTCCATGCGTCCTCCCTCGCATCTCCCGGAACGCCGTCTGCAAACCACGATTGCGAAACACGACTGAAATGCCGGAGGAGAGAATCGAGAATCTGGCACGCCGTGGCGATATCGCGATTCGCTAACGCGTCGTTGAATCGATGTCGCGCCGTCCATGGGTCAAGCTCGCCAGAACCGAGAATCCACGTTCCGCTTTCCGGATGGAAACTGAAGCCCTCCTGATCGAGAAGGTCGTACCAAATCTCAGCCAGACGGACCCGATCGGGAAGATTAGTTTCAGAAGTCGGCTCTGCTTCGAGTTGCTGCTGCAGACGCTGAATCTGCGTCAATTCCGCATCAGTTGCGCGACGCAACGCAGTGCGCCGTTCCCATCGCCGGATTCCGGAGGGCAACGCGATGAGTCCGAAGTCCGCCGTCTGCGAATTCATGCTGCCTCCCAATCTTACTTCCATAAATTGGTCGGTTGCAGCGGGCGCGAGGTCAGTCGAAACAGGTCCATCATGGAAATCAACCGCCGAAGGGCTCAGCACCTCTCCCGTGATGAATCGCACACGGGAGAGTTGCATATGAAAGACCTCTTTAGGCATTCCGCCAAGCCTGTCCCATGGAATTACAAAATCCGCGACCCACTCCGTGTTGTTCAGCGCGACAGTTGTGCCTTGCAATGCGCCTTTGTTCTTACCGTGGGTCACAAAGCCTTCGCCGGATTCGTCGATCGTAAATTGCCAAAGATCATCTTGATTAGCTCTGGGCGGCAACACTCCGACTTCGACGCGGTCGCTCCGGCGCAGCCGGATTCCATGACGGTACACGGGATCGGGGTCGGCGCAGCGAAAGCGAACATAGAGGGCCTTGGCATCCCACGCCACCCATGCCGCAGTCGGCGTAGTTTGCACCAGCACTCCATTTGCGGGCAGAAAACGATCGAGTTTCAGCGTTCTGTCCCAATCGCCCCCAGTCTTAGGTGGGTGGTCAAGAGCGGCTCCGAGATCCATTGCAACCACAGCGCCCTGCGCTTGGCCAAAAACCAGTCCACAACCGGCCAACAGAGTTACTGTGGCCCACACTGCAATGCTTCGTTGAATCCAATGGTGGAGCACACGTATGCCTTTCGTTTGAAACTGCGACTGAATCCACTGCGCGGCGATTGTCGAGACTTAGAAGTTCATCGGCTCTTTCCAGAATGGCTAGGCCGCATGCTATCGGCACTTACACAATTCCGCGCGGCGGCCAAGGGCGCTGGGCCACACGCACTCATTTCACAAACTGCGCCGCGGCATCCGTCGCATTTTTCAGCTTGGCGCTCATCGCTAACGCTTCTTCTGCCGACTTACGGTCTCCGGTCTTCAGGTAAAGACGACCCAACCGGTAATAAAAGCCCCCGTCCACATCCACGCTCACGGCTTGCTTCATCTCCGCGATCGCCTTCGCGGTTTCGCCCTGGTCTTCATACACCTTTCCCAGGTCTGCGTGAACATACGGGAGTTCCTCCGGCGCCGCTTGCAGCGCCTTCAGCAAGAACGGCAGAGCATTGGCCAGCGCCGAACGGTTTACCAGTATTTCTCCCATGAGGTAATTGGCTTCCGCGTCGTCCGGGCTCAAATCGAGTACACTCCGCACCTCCTGCTCAGCTTCGTCGGTCTTGTGATCGGAATTAAGAGTGCGCGCCAAGCCAAGATGAGCGGCCAGGAACGAAGGCTTAATTGCAATTGCCTTGCGGTATTCGGTAGCGGCGGCGGTCAGATCGCCCTTGGCCTGTAGCAGGTCTCCCATCAGCGCATGAAGAGAGACAGAATCGGGATTGAGTACACTGGCTCTCGTGATCGCCGCAAGGCCCAATCGCTCGGTTGATTGCACCCGCCAGTATAGGGCTTCCGAATCCGAGGGAAGTTGCTTGAGAATCCCGCTACTTGCAGCCATGACGATTTCGTCTTGACCCGTAGAATAGGAGCAAAGGCACAAGAGACGGAGATGCGGCACATCCAATTGCTCTTTTTTCTGAGCGAGCTTTGAGACGCAAGCGGAGTAATAACCTCTTTTCGCGTCGCTTTCCGGACTGTCCAATCCTGCAGGCACCGGCTGCTGCCTTGCCAGGATTTGGGCGACCTTGCTGTCTTCTCCCCCCGCTGTCAGACTGCTCAGATAAAGGCTGGCATTCGTCGTAACAAACGCCGGGTCGATCGCAGCAGCCTCGCTGACCTCCCGGAGTGCGCCCTGTGTGTCACCCTTTTTCTCATCGAGAGACGCAGTGCCGAGCATGCCAAGCAGACACCCTTCGCCGGTGCGGATGTTCCAATCCATGTCGAATTGTTGCTCGGCATCCGCGAATCTGGCTTGTTGAAGGTAAGCAAAACCAAGAATAGAGCGGGCACAGGGTACGGTCTGCGAATTCGCTACGACGGAGCTGAGCATGCCGATCCCCTTGTCGAGTTGACCTTGTTGCAGATACGACTCGCCCAAAAGAACCGCGCGAAACGGAGAGGCGGAGCGATGAAGATCGTTCTCCGTCTCCTTCTCGATGCTCAAGTAGGTTGCACCCATGCCGTACCACGCTTCCGCATTTCCGGCATTCAACTTTGTCGCCCGCGTAAACTGGTCCAGCGCCTCCGCATACTGTTTAAGCTGCAGATAGTTGTTCGCCAGGCCCACCCGGGCTTCAATGTTCTCGGGACTCAATCTGACTGCTCTTTGCAAGTGCGGAAGCGCTGCCTGCGGATTGTCCAGCTTGAGATCGTCGAGCCCGGCGATCAGGTTAGGGCCGAGCAGGTCGGGGTGCTTCGACAGCACGTGGTCAAAGCATGCAACCGCGTCCTGGGGTTTTCCTGCCAGGTGCAGCATAATGCCGAGATTGACTTCTGCTTCCGTAAGATTCGGCTGTATTGAAAGGATCTTTCGATACAGATCGGCCGCGCGATCGTATTGCTGGCTCTGCTGCGCTGCGGAAGCTTCCGCCCACATCTGTTCGATCGACCCCATGGATGCAGGCGCCTGTTCGGCCTTGATCGAAGACAACAGAAAAACAGCCAGGATCGCGGTGCAGAGCTCTCTCAACAGACGGCATAGGGACTGACTCGGCGGCGGATCGAACCAATTCATGAACTCAAGTATCCTCTATCTTGCGCAGCGGAAAAAAGCGGGCACGGTGTCTGCCGTGCCCGCATGGCATTCTATAGGTGATCTGACAAAACACATCAGCAGGTTATGCATTTCCCCAGACGCCGCATGAAAATTCGGTCCCGTACAATTTCGTCCCTCTACCAGAGAATCTTGACAGCGCCCTGAATCTCGCGAGGCTGGAATGCTCCCGAGATCAGACCGAAGTTGGAGTCCCCCAAGCCGGTATCGGGATTTGTGAAATACGGGTGGTTAAAGATGTCGAATGCGTCGCCTCGAACCTGAACCTTCCAGCGCTCAGTGATGGTGAAGTACTTCTGCAACGAGAAATTTGTCTGGTCGGTTCCCGGTCCGCGGAGATACGAGAGGTTACGTTCTGTATTGCCAAAGGTGAAGTTTGCGGCCTGCTGGAATGCGGTCGTGTCGAAGTCGATGATTCCCGTCCCGGCTGCGTTCCATTTCCGGCTCACGCTGTGCGGAGTATGCACCTGATCCGGCGTTTGTCCTCCGCCAAACGAGTTTGAGGTGTTGTTGTCGTCTGTCAAGTTCAAAGGCACTCCATTTCTGAACGTACTGACGCCGCTGAGTTGCCAGCCGCCAACGACGGCGTCGACCGACTTGGGCATATTCGCTCCAACCGCCTGGCCGTGGCCAATAGGTAATTGGTAGATGTAGCTCACAACCAGGCTGTTCGGAACATCGGACGCATCGACCGACTTGTTCATGGCAATGTTGGTGTTGTCTCTGAATTCCTGGTTTGAGGCGCCCCAGCTCCATGCCGAATTGCCTGTAACATCATCAAGCCACTTCGACCTGTTGTATGAGGCAAGCACCTGGAGCCCGTGCGAAAAACGATGCGTCCATGTCACCAGCATCGAGTTGTAGGTGTCAAAGCCGACAGGCACCTGTTGACTGTAGACATCGCAATACTCAGGGAAAGGACGCTCGAGCTGGTAACGTTGGACAGTCTGGCCCTGCAGCCCGCATCCACCGTTTGCAGTGATCGTGGTCTGAGTATAGAACGGATTCGGAACTTCATCGAGGAGCGGGTTGTCCGTGCCCCCGTTGGCCGCGTACGCCTGGGCGGCCTGGGTGATGAATTCATCCGGAAGCTGATTGCTGTCGAGGCTCCCCGAGACGGGAAGATGTTGTCCGCGATTCCCCACATACGCGACGTCAAGAACATCGTTATTGGTGAGCGCATATTGGATTCCGAACGTGTAATCCTGCACATACGGGCTGCTCCAATTGTGCTGTATGCCGTTAATGCTCGCGCCAACCCCTGTCAGGCCGCCCAAGGCATTCCCTACGATCGGCAACAGTCCGCCCTGGAAGGCCTGGCTGGCCGGCGTCGTGATGGAATAGGCATTACCGCTAATCGCGCTGTTCTTGTCCTGCCAGTAGGTTTGTTGCGAATAGCCGTTCAGATTCGCATCAAAAGACACCGATGCTCTCTGCGGATAGAAGATTCCGTAGGCTCCGCGCACCACCAACTTTGCAGCCGGATGGTAGGCAAATCCGAAGCGTGGAGCGAAGTTAAAGTAACTGTTGGTGATCACTCCCCGTCCGTTCGTTCCATTGTTTGGCCACACAAGTTCCCCAAGAGGTGTGATCGGAACCGGAGACAGCCCTCCGACCGGCACCGTTGTTTCCATTGATACAATCGGGTTCACCGCTGTCTGGTCGAACCAGGCCATCTTGTTGAAGCGGTCGGTCGGGGAAGGCTGCAGCTCGTAACGGAGTCCAACGTTCAGAGTCAGCTTATCGGTAACCTTCCAATCGTCCTGGAGATACCAGTCGATCTTCTTGGCATTTGAGGTTTGCGATCCACTCTGTTGGAAATTCCCGGATCCGGCGCCCAGCAGGAAGGCAGCGAAGGAGTCGCCAGTCTGGGGGCCGACCGTGCCCGAGTTTACGGGATCGAATCCTGCCGTCCCGCTTTGGGAGAAATTCAGGCTGGCGTTGCCCGGGGAGAGATTATTGTAGTACTGCGAAGTGAAGTCAAATCCGAAGGTGTACAACTGGCGGCCAGAAGTTTTGGTAAAGTCCGTGCCGATCGTTCGTGCTTCCCTGGGAGCCGTCTGAGGAGATCCGGAGCCGAGCCCGGCATATCCATTGCTCAAGCTGACGCTTGGAAACACGCCGCCTCCAACATTAAGTGAAGACAGCCATCCCAGTTGGGTCACGTTGAATGGGTTTCCCTGAGGCACGTTCGTCTCGATCCATCTGTTCCAGCCCACGTTGACCGTCCAGACCAGGGTCGGAGACAGAATTCTGGAATAGCCGAGAGCGGAATCCCAGCGGTTATCCCCATTTTTTAATCCCGGTCCGCCTGCATCGTTCGAGCCAAACGTGGCGACGCCGCCGGTCTTGAATTCATCCCTTCGCGAGAAACGTCCCCATACACGTGTTGCGTCGTTGATGTTTTCATCGATCCGGATGGTGAAGGAGTCCTGCTGCTGAGGCGAGGGTCCACTGAACACGAAATTGTTCGTGGAGGCAGAATTGGTGGGTTTGGGATAGTAACTCAGGAGCGTGGATCCGAGTTTGTCGAACCGCGACGAAGGAATCATATTTGTGGGTACGGATCCGGTGACTCCGCCGAATGGGTCCATAATCACGCCAGTGGTTGTAGCGGTGAGGCCGGAGGTCGGGTCGACGTGTCCTGCCGTTACTACACGAGCTGAATATGGGTCATAAATGGCTCCGGCGTAGACTTGCCGTCCGAGATAATCCTTTGTACCGGTGATCGCCGATCCCAATAGAGCGGAAAAGTCGCCGGCGCGCTCAGCAAGAGTGGGAACCTGGAGGGTCTGAGTGACAGGATTGGCTGCGCGCAGGCCTTCATAGGCGCCGAAAAAGAAGGTCTTCTTGCGTCCGGAGTAAAGATGCGGCAGAACCACCGGGCCGCCGAGGGTGGCGCCGAACTGATTCCGGTGGAAGAGCGGCTGCGGACCATGGTCAAAGTAGTTCCGCGCATCCGCCGCGCTGTTACGGATGAAATCGTAGGCATCGCCATGGAGGGTGTCGGTGCCCGACTTCGTAACCATGTTGATGACGTTGCCCGAGCTGAAGCCGAACTGGGCCGAGAAGCTATTGCTTTGCAGCCGGAACTCCTGAGTTTCTTCGACGCCCGGGGTATAAATGATTCCGCCCCACTGCGGGTCGGTGTCCCAGTGACCGTCAAGAAGGTATTCGGTATCGCCGAACCTGCTACCAGCAAAGTTCAGGAATGAGAGGTCCTGATCGGCGTTGGGTGAGTTGGCGCTCGTCCCGCCCTGCCATTGCGTCAGAGCCTGGTTTGTGACCGCGGCATTGAGAAACGTCAAACTCACAATGTTACGTTGATTCAAAGGAAGGTCGACGATGGCTTTGCTATCGACAAAGGTGGAGACGTTCGAGTCCTGTGTGCTTAATTGCGGTGGCTCGCCGGTCACAGTGACAACCTCCGCGACGCTGGCCAAGCCCAACTGGATAGGATTCTCGAGCGCTTGACCCACTTGCAGCGTGATGTTCTTCTCTGTGTACGTGCTCAGGCCGGCCTTCTGCGCTGTCAGCGAGTATTTTCCCGGCTGCAGCAGCGTGAACACGTAAAGTCCCAGGTCCGAGGTCTTCACCTGGCGTTGGAACCCAAGATCCTCGTCGGTGAGGGTCACGGTCGCCCCAGGAATCACGGCTCCAGTCTTGTCGGTAATCGTGCCGGATAGCATTGCGCTCGACGCCTGCGTCTGGCCGATTGCGCTGGTCGGCAGCAATGAGATCGCCAGGACCGCAAAGCAGGTCGACGCCAGCAAGATGATGTGTGTCCAAAGTCGCGCATTTCCGCTGACGCGGGTTGTGCGTTCAGATTCTGAGTCGCAGTGCCATTTCATCATGAGATTGCCTCCTGTGATGGTTTCAAGTGCAACTTTGTAAACGGCAGATCTTCGGAGGCGATTGACGCATGATCCCGGCCACAGCCAAGCCCAATGGCCAACGGTTTCGTGGAGCTTGCTCCGGATATCGAGTCGTGTGCCAAATCTTGAGCCCGAGTTGTGAAAGCAACCGACATTTTACGCCTGCCCCGTACTACCTGCCCTTGACGGCGAGCATTCCCCGGGATGTCTAAGCCTGCACCCCTTCGAATTCCTTCCGCTGGAAGAACGATTTCGGCATCCACCTTAAGATTGACCGTGGAAGTTGACCATGGATACGGGGCGACGTTTTTACGAGGTTTTCCCGATTGCGGTAAGTTTTGCGTTTTCATCACGGTCCAGATTCTCCGTGCCTGCCCTGCCACGCTCATCTATAATCCCGACGAGGCTCCCCAGTGCAAGGCGATTTCAGGATCGGTGAGTGGATCATTCATCCGCGCGTTAATGCAATGGAGTGCGACGGCACAACCATTCACCTCGAACCGAAGGTCATGCAGGTGTTAGTCACCTTGGCTTCCACGTCTGGAGAAGTCATTACCCGCGAGCAGCTTCGCGGCGCTGTCTGGCCCGACGTTTTCGTGGGTGAAGATGTCCTTATCCGGGCAATCTCCGAATTGCGACGAGCCTTTACCGACGATCCGCGATCTCCACACATCATTGAGACCATCCCGAAGGTCGGCTACCGCCTGATCGCCCCGGTTTCCCACCCTTCAAGCGGCAACGGCTTACAGTCCGTGGCCGGGCCCAACTCTCAGGTCTCTGGAGCCGCCCTTCCAGCCTCGGTGGAATCCGCATCCGGATCCGTACGTGGCCAGCACTCTGTCTTGGCGCGTATCACCGGCGCCAAACCTATCTTGGCCGCCGCATTTTTGGTTATCGTTGCGGCTGGAGGCGTCTTCTTGTGGCAATCCAGGCGGCACGCCTATCGGCCGGAGATCTTCGTCAGCCGCCCTTTGACTACCTATCCCGGATCACAGCTTCAGCCTGCCTTTTCTCCCGATGGCAGCGCCATTGCCTTCGTGTGGAGGAAGGAAGGCGAGCAGCACGGTCATATATATGTAAAGCAACTGGGCTCTGAGGTACCTGCGACTCTCACTTCGGGCGATTCCGATGAATTCAGCCCGGCCTGGTCTCCCGATGGCCGCACGATCGCGTTCATTCGCCACAACGACATCAGGAGCGCGGTCGTGACGATCCCGGCAATTGGCGGTTCGGAACGCGAGGTCTATGTCCTGCCTTTCAACAATGTCGATGATTATGGCGGCCTGGCGTGGACTCAGAGCGGCAGTCTCATTTTTCCCCAGAAACGCTCTCCTGAAGCCCCAAGCGAACTGGTGGAGTTGAATCCGCAGACTCGAGAGCTACACACCATCACGAATCCGCCGCAGGGCTGGGATGGGGATTTCACTCCGCAGGTCTCACCGGACGGAACAGAACTGGCCTTTGTGCGGGGTCCGCAGAGTTTAACGCGCGACGTCTACGTAATGAATTTGCCTTACGGAACCGCTCGGCGCCTCACGTCAGACGGCCGGCTCATTGTCGGGTTGGCATGGACGGCAGACGCCTCTGCCATTGTGTTCGCGTCGAATCGAAGCGGCAGTTTATCGCTCTGGCGCGTTTCGGCCAAGGGCGGAACACCGGAGCATGAGCCTGCTGGAAGCGATGGCGCGTACGGTCCTTCCATCGCAAAGCAAGGCGGCCTACTCGTGTACTCGCACGGAAATGCAATCTGGACCATCCTCGGGTTGGATCTGAACGACGGGAACTCAGACCGCGAAGCTGTCATTCTGACCTCGAGTGAACAGGATTCCTCGCCGCATGTCGCCCCGAACGGCGCTATGCTCGCTTTTCAATCCTGGCGTTCGGGTTCACAGGAGATTTGGATCGCTCATATCGACGGTTCTGAACCCGTCCAGATCACTTCTTCCGGATATTCGGCGGGAAGCCCAGCCTGGTCTCCGGACAGCAGGCTGATCGCATTTGACGCCAGGCCGGGTTCGTATGCCCACATTTTTCTCACCGACACGATGGGTGCTCCTCCGCATGCGCTTACCGTTGGCAACTACAATGACATTATCCCCAGTTGGTCGACCAATGGGCATTGGATCTACTTCAGCTCGACGCGGTCCGGCACGTGGCAGATATGGAAAATCCCTTCCGATGGTTCCGGGTCCGCCCAGCAGGTGACCAGCGGTGGTGGAATGGTCGCCCTTGAAAGTGAAGATGGCCGCTGGCTGTATTTCACTCGCTCGGCGGAGCCCGGCATATGGCGGATGCCGCTCAGCGGCGGCCCGGAAACTAAGGTTTTCGAGGGTCCGCCGGTCGGTTACCAGAATTACTGGACCCTCTCCAACAACAGCCTGTTCTCGCTCACCGAGCGGAACGGACATTTCGAAATCGAACGTGTCGATCCGGAAACCGGGATGGGGCGAAGCATCCACGTCCTGCGGCAGGATCCTACGCCCCTGGCGGGAATGTCTGTGAGCCCGGACGGTAAGCAACTGATCTTCGCCGAATTAGCTCGAGCTTCCAGCGGTCTCACGCTCGTCGACCACTTCCAATAGCTCATAAAGCCGAATCCTCGTAAATTCTTCGGGGAACCTTGGAAATCCTTCGGCAAACCTTTATGAGCGAAGGCGCACACCTGCACGCATATTAGGAGTATGAACTTCTCGGGCCTTCTTACTGCAGTCTTGCTTTTCCAGCTTCATTCCGCGCACCCCTCGTCGCTGCGGATATCAGATGCATATCCCGACAAGGCGCGCTACGCGCCGTCAGAGCCAGTACGAGTAATTATCGAACTGGACGGCACCTCTCAGGGAACCGAGCGGCTCTCCGCGATACTGTGGCATCTGGACCGCGTCGCCGGAACCTGCGAACCCATCCAATTGAGCCCGGCTTCAGCCAGCCCGCAGATTCTTTCCTGCTCCGCGCCGGATCGGGCGTTCCAGGGTTACCTCGTTGACGTCCAGCTGACAAGTGACGGAGGACAAGTCCTGGACGAGCGGCGCACCGCCATTGATATCTCGCCGGATTGGAAGATCTTCCCGCGGTACGGTTACCTGGCGCACTTTAGCGCCGACGAGGGCGCCGATCCAAAGTCGTGGATGGCCGATCTGAATCGCTTCCATATCAACGGGCTGGAGTTTTACGACTTTCAGTATCGCCATGACCAGCCTCTGGCTGGTACGGTCGCGCATCCGCGGCCCACCTGGAACGACATCGCCGGCCGCACCGTAGATGGCGCTATTGTGAGCGACTTCATTGCCCAGGCACACCGCTACAACATGGTTGCGATGGCTTATAACGCAAGCTATGGCGCCTATGAAGACGTCTTCACCAGGCCTTCCAACCCTCTTCCTCTGCGATGGGCGACATGGAGCACTGCGAACTGTCCACGAAGCGCCGCGACAGCCAAGAATCTGCCCCTTCAGGCCTCCGGATGGTCGACTCACTTCCTCTATTACATGAACCAGAACGATGCCGGATGGCAGCGCTACCTATTCAGTCAAATGCGCGATTTGTTTGCAGTCTATCCCTTCGACGGCTGGCATGTTGACACCTACGGCGACCAGGGTGGATATGCGCTCGATGGCTCCAGGGTGGATTACATCGCTGGCTTCCGATCTTTCATCGACCATGCACACGCAGACTTAGGCAAACCTGTGGTTTTTAACACGGTGAATGCGCTTGGGCAGGATCAGGTCGCGCACTCGTCTGCTGAATTCGTCTACTCCGAACTTTGGGATGACCACGAGACCTTCGCAAGCATCCTCGAAACCGCTGAACAAGTGCATCTTGCGCGGCCGGGGGGCGGCGTTGTCTTTGCCGCCTACGTCAACCGCAATGAATCAAAGGATGACCCGCCGCCAGCGGCCAAACAGTTCAACGCGCCCAGCGTGCTTCTCACTGACGCTGCGATCTTCGCCTCCGGAGCCGGGCACATTGAACTTGGCGATGGAGACCGCATGCTTTCGAGTGAATACTTCCCCGGAGACACGCGACTCGCCGTCTCGCCCGCGCTGCACACGGCCTTGCGTCATTATTACGACTATTTGACGGCTTACGAAAACTATTTGCGCGGTGATCTGCAACCCGCTTCTGTTGAAGTGAAAATCAATGGCGAGCCTGCCGATCCACTGGCGGTGCCGGACACAATTTGGACGATAGCCCGCCGCAACGAGGATACGACTATGCTTCACTTCATCAACCTGCTCGGATCGAGCGACGCGCATTGGCGTGATATCGACATGAAGCGTCCTGAGCCGCCGCTTCTCAATCAGGTGCCGGTAAAAGTGCGCTTGCCCGAAACAATCCGCTCAGTAGGCTGGGCATCCCCGGATGTGGATGATGGACAATTTCATCCTTTGCCGTTCAGAGCTTATGTGGAGTCTGGAACTCAGTGGATCGAATTCACCGTTCCGGAGTTGAAGTATTGGGACACGATCTTTCTGTCACGCTAGAACCAGTCTGATCCCGTCGACATCCTCATCCTCAGACGGCGGCGTGAGGCGAGGAGGAGGTAAGTGATGCCGAACGGCAGAGGCTAGCGGACTAGGCTTTGTCTTTGCGTCGTGGCCCTAAAATTCGTCCAAATTGGCATCTGAATTCATAAAGCAGATTTGTTTTCCGCTCCGCTTTCCCGAATGCCTTATCAATGTCAAGGGTTAGTCGGGACTGAGATCCCGAATCGCATCGCAGACACGCGGACTGATCCGCAGTTCGGAATCGAGTTCGGCTCCATGAAGAAGAACTGGGCGTGATGGCTGGTTGAGAAGCAGTAGACCTCGTGTGATGATTTGACCGGAGTTCCGTTGTTGCCGGATATTTCAGCGGCAAAATCAAGATTGAGGAGATTGCAATGCAACCGGCCCATTGGATTTTAAGAAAAATCGAGACCTCTGCCATAGCTCTGCTTCTGGGAACCGTGGCGCTGGCCGCAGGAGCGCAAAACGAGCTCCTCCATCCAGGAGACGAAGTAAAGAGCACAACTCAGGCGAGTGAGCGGGACTGGTGGAAGAACGCTGTCATCTACGAGATTTACCCGCGCAGCTTTCAGGACACCAACGGCGACGGTATCGGCGATCTGAACGGCATTACCGAGCGCCTCGACTACCTCCAGAAACTCGGCGTCGACGCGATCTGGCTCACGCCCGTCTATCCTTCGCCGCAGGTTGACTTCGGCTACGACATCTCCGACTTTCGCAACATCGATCCGCAGTACGGCAAGCCCGCCGACTTCGACCGCCTGGTGAGCGAAGCCCAAAAGCGCCACATCCGCATCATCATGGACATGGTCATGAACCACACTTCCGACCAGCACAAGTGGTTTGTTGAGTCGCGTTCGTCCCGCGACAATCCTCACCGCGACTGGTACGTGTGGCGCGACGGCAAGGGCGAAACCGCGACCGACAAAGGCCAGCCGCCCAACAACTGGCAGTCATACTTTGGCCACTCCGCTTGGCAGTGGGATCCAACGACGCGGCAGTATTACTACCACAAGTTCTACGTCCAGCAGCCGGACCTGAACTGGTACAACCCCGAAGTCCACCAGGCTTTCAAGGACATCATGCGCTTCTGGCTGAAGCGTGGCGTGGGCGGCTTTCGTTTCGACGCAGTCGTCGACCTCTTCGAGGACCCCAAGCTGACCGATGAAGGCGTTGTCAACAACAAGGACGGCAAGCCTATTATCAATGCCTACGGCGACCCGCAACTGGACGAGTCGAAGACCAACAACCAGCCGGGCGTGCATGAGGTAATGCAGGAAATGCGCGCCGCGATGGACAAGTTTGATTCGAATGCGTTTCCCGGCACGCGCGTGCTCATTGGCGAAACCTATCTGCCCAACATCGCTGAGCTCGCCAAGATGTATGGCTCGGTCGACAAGCCGGAGTTTCACCTACCCATGGACACCCAAGTCGGCATGATCAACAAGCTCGACATGACGGAGTTCCGCAGCAAGCTCATCGAGGCGGAGACGCAGATCGGCGCCAACATTCCGCTGCTGCTCTTCGACAACCACGATAACCCGCGTATCGACATGCGCTACGGCGACGGCGTCCACGACACTGACATCGAGCGCGTTATCTCCACCATCCTCTTCGCCAGCCGCGGCGCGGCGCTCTTCTACTACGGCGACGAGATCGGCATGAAGACGACTCCTCCCACGCGCAAGCAGGACGTTAAAGACCCCATTGGCATCACCGGCTGGCCCAAGGAAAAAGGACGCGACGGCGAGCGCACGCCGATGCAGTGGAACGCGACAGCCAACGCCGGCTTCACCACCGGTAAGCCGTGGCTGCCCGTGCCGCCCAGCGCCGCCACCATCAACGTCGCCGCTGAACAGAACGATCCAGGCTCGCTCTTCAACTGGTACCGCGCCCTCATCCGTCTCAAGAAGACCGTTCCGGCATTTGATAACGGCGCCAACATCATGCTCGACACCGGAAACACAAGAGTCCTGAGCTGGATGCGCCAGGCCCCCGGCGCGCCGCAAGTGGTCGTCAGCGTCAACTTCACCGCCCAGCCACAAACTGTCGACCTAACCATCGGCGGCGTCGGCATCGAACCCCGCCGCTTGAAGACCCTACTCAAATCTCCCGGCGCCGCCGATCCGGCTTCCCTCAAGTCCATCGCGCTGGGCCCCTACGGTGTCTATATCGGAGAGCTTTTTTAAACGCCGCATGAACCGCGCTCGACCCCCTGTCGCTGCTTTGCCGGGGGATTGGGATTCTGGATTCGGCATCGCAATTCGGACCCATCCCGAAGGCTAAGCTCGGCACTCCTGATCCGTCTGGTGCAGGCTTCAGCCAAGTCGTTGTTGACCTTATTTGATCCGTTGACTTCGGACGATATAAGCGGCGCTGTCCCAGGTCGTTCCCCTCTTCGGTCCACACACTCTGAAAGCCGACTACCTGGTGCAAACCCAGGGGGGTCGATCTCACGTAACCGGAGCCACAAGTGACTGATAAAGAAGAACCAACGGCGGTCACCAGAGCAATGTAGACAATTCTGTAGCTGTAAATTCCCTCAGAATCCACGAGATTCAACAACTGGAAACTTGTAAATGACTCATTCTAAATGGGGTGTCTAGAGTCGACCCTCTGGTCCCGAACCAGTTTCAGCGAGTTATTGAATTCTATTGAAATCGTGTGTTTCTAACTGTTTTATATTGAATGAATTGGGGCCACCTTGTTGAAAGCCGCGGATCCGAGAAGATCTTGGAGGCATTCACGGCTACAATTTCGACTACATTCGGTTTCGTCATACTCGAACCAATAGTAGGAATTTGAGCACTCACCGAAAGACGATCCATATCACCCGAAGCTAATTCACGGTTAAGGTCAACGTTGCCGTGTGGGACAGTGAGCCGGAAGTTGCCTTCACCAGTCACAGTTGATGTGACTGGGGGTGGATTCTGTCCCACGCCTCCGCTCCGCCCGCACTTGCACCTCCGCTTCCGCAACCGGTCAGGGAAGACATCACAACAGCAAACACGACGATCAGCAGCGGCAGATTCCGGAGCGTGCTCGAGCCGCAACCGCGCCTCCGAATGTCGCAACAATGCTGATCAATGGAGAGAATTCAACTATTGGCCGACGCCGAAGAGCCCCAATTGAACCGGTCCGAGTCTTTTTGCCGAACTTGCGGGCGTACCGCTAATGGATTCAAAGCGCTGATTCGCAGCCGGAATGCTGTGTCTCTCGATGACGTAACTCGTGCTGGCGAGTGCTCTAAAGTGAAGGACAGACCCGGTCGCGTCATCCACAACTTTTGTTCCAGCTTCACCTGCGACGACATCGATCGACTGATTCGGCCACGGATTGCGAACCTTGAGCGGCTGCGCGATACCTGACTCAATCACAACAGTCGTCGGAACACCGTCCCTCACCTGCACGTCAACTCTTGTCTTACCTCGCACCCAGACGCAGCCGTCGAAATCCCAACCTGCAGGAATCGCAGGCGCAATGCGGATCAACCCGTCATAATCCTGTACCAGGGCCTCCTGGAGCGCGTCGGCTGCCACGCCGCTCTGTTCAACGTAGAATTCCAGGTCTCTGGAATTCAAATCCGTTGCGGTCGCCGTTCCGGCACCTGGTCCTCTGCGGTCGCAGCCTGTGAAGCCATTCACGCACCGCGCGGAGTCCTCGGTGCTTCTGAGCAAGGCCGCCCCTACCTCGTTACCCATTCCCAAGCGCGCTGCCTGAATGGGATCGAAGCTCCAACCACCTCCGCGAGATGACGGACGATGCTGATAAGTGCGCTTAGCAAGATCGAACAATGGTGAGGCATCTCCTATCACGCTGTATGGCCAGACCGGCTCCAGTCCGATGTTTTCGCCGTTATGATTCGGGGCGCCGGGGAGGTAGGATTCCGCAATCATATCCACCCCATCAGCATCCGCTGAAGGCGGTAGCAAGGTGAACGGACGGGTTAGTTGGGTGCGGGGGAACGGAGGAGTTTTCGGCAGCGCCGCCTTCAGTTCCTCTGCGAGATCTGCATCCCTGTTGACCAGCTTCGCTGCCTCGATGGCTACTGGATAGAGGGCCAGTACCGCGGAAATGTCAGTGGTCGGGTCGGTCACATCCCACTGCGTCTCGTGCGCGTTGGACGGGCCGGTATGTAGAAGCCCGTCCGGCCCCAGCTTTTGATAGGAGAGAAGAAAGCGGGCGGAGGCGGCGATGATCGGATAATTGTCGAAAAGAAACTTGTAGTCGTTTGTAGCTAGATACTGCTCCCACACCCAGAGCGACACCTCGGCTCCAGTCGTGAGAGTACGCGCGTTGAAGTAGGGTGTGAACGAAAGATCGCAGTCGCGGCCGATTTTTCCAGGAACGTTAAATCCGGGCCAACTGGATTCGTATTCGATGCCCTGCCCATTGAAGCGCATGGTCTCCGCAATGCAGGCTCCGGGACGGCCCATATACGTCTTCGTCCAATTCTCGATCGCCGGCAGGTTTTCCCGGTAAAGATTGAAAAATGGCTCATTTAGCTCCGTTACCCCGGCGCCGATATTGGCTGCCACCTGCATGCGCAGGTTCCAATGCCAAAACGCGGACGAATCCCAGTGGTGCGCATCCCGCGCCGACGAAAGCATGTCCGCGACACCCGCTTGCGAGCCCGGATATTCGCCGCCCTTTTCGGCCGCCGCGGCAAAGAGATAGATATTGCGGAGATTCTCCAGGTACTCTCCAGACCCATCGTTCGACGTGATTTTTATAACTGCAGCGTGGTTCCAGTAATTGTGCCACCATGTTTTGTTGGCGGCTTCGGTTCTCGCAGCAAGAGCCGGCTGTATGGCGGTTTGCGCATCTAGTCTGCCATCATAGTGCGGCGCCGCGACGATGATCCGGAAATGACCATCCTCATATGGCATGAACGAAAGCCTGACGGTCAGAGGATCTATTACGGCAACCGAAACACCACGCCCGTCTGCTGTAATCGCTGACAGTGAGCCAAACCTCCGACCGGATGCTCCTGGAGTCAGTTCGTCAATCCAGGACTGCGAAAGCAAACCCACCTGGCCCCTGACTATTGCTTGAGGCGTGCGAGGCGCCCAGAGCCTGAGAAGCGCGCTCTCCGGTTCTCCGGGAGGTGCTCCCGTGACGTCGATGATCAAAGTATCGGTATTTGGCTGTACATAGACGGTAGCTGTCATTCCGGCGCCGTGCTCCCGGAATTCGCCATCGTATAGATCAAGCCGCCCCGAATAATCCTTCGCCTGCGTCAGTGTGGTGAGCCCGGGGACCACAATTTCTCCCGGTGACAAACGATCCGGGAGGGTGTCCGCCCGATTGAGTTGCGCTGTAAGTCCGTTGTCAGACCAGATGGCGACACCGAGCCGTCCATTGCCCAACGGCATCGCCTGCGCCGCCAGAAGATTCGGTTGGCCTAAAACGATGGAGGATCGGCCGAGAACTCCGGCGACATCGACCTGGAATCTGTTCTCATGCCAAGCGCTTGCTAAACCGGGTGCTGGAGATTGGGCCGGAACATTTACTGTAGGCGAAACGCAAAGCAAACCAAGATACGAAATGTTTCTGATCAGGTTCTTCATAGTCGCCTCATTGGCGGGTCCTTCATTCCGCCAGCACTTTCATTGAGCGCCACGTTATCGGTCCGACGAAAAACCCATCTTGGGATTTGCCATTCAGTTCTCGGCAAAGACCAAGGGCAGACACTCGCAATGATATTTCGCACAGTTACATAGAATCGACCGGTTACCGTGTGTCAAGGAAAACCACGCTGCGCCCAATCATGGGGTAAGTAGCCGTGCTCGGCAGCAATTGACAACGAATAGCCGTTGTTAGCGCTGATAGCACGTTAATCACCGCATTCGTGTTCGGTTGGTGCAACAGAAAGCATCGCGGGTTAACATATCGTGACTTCTTGTTATTGAGCCATATCCATTTGGGGCGGCGGAGCATCTTTTGGCGCGCTGCCCCACTGGATATTCGGCTGATCTCCCATCTCTAGAACCAGAGTGCCGCCGTTCGCGATGGCCGAATGCGAAAACCACGCGACGTTCAACGGTTTCCCGTTCAGTTGAGCCGATTGAATGTACTTATTCCGACTCGAAACGTGATTCGCAAGAATCGTGAATAGCTTCCCGTTGCCCAAACGAATGATGCTTTTTGCGAAGATGGGGCTCCCGATCTCATAAACCGGGCTGCCGGGGCAAACTGGGTAAAAGCCCAATGCGCTGAGAACGTACCACGACGAGGTTTCGCCGCCATCGTCGTCGCCCGGAATACCCAGGGGACCGTCTCCGTACCAGATATCCATCAACTGACGGACCCGGCTCTGCGTCTTCCAGGGCTGGCCGGAAAAGTCGTAAAGATATGGGATGTGAAAGCTGGGTTCATTTCCCTGCGCATAAAGTCCCACCAGGCCCGTTGCATCGGGGAACTGATCCAGGAAATGAAACTTTGAAGTGCCGTATTGCTCTACAAACAGACGATCAAGCTTCCTGTTGAACGCCTCCCGGCTTCCAAATAGATGAATAAGTCCGGCAACATCGAACTGAACGCTGAAGGTATAAGTCCAGGAATCCATCTCAGTGAAATAGTCGCGGCCACCTTGTCCTCCGCCTAAGATGGGATCAAAGGGCTCAACCCACTTACCGTCAGCACTCTTGGGTGCCATGAATTGAGTTGCCGGATTGAAGACGTTCTCGTAGTTATGTGCCAGCTTTGTAAAGTATGCTGCATCCTCCTGCTTGCCCAGGGCCTTTGCGAGTTGCGCGGCAGACCAATCGTCGTAGCTGTTTTCGATGGTTACCGAAACGGCTTGACGACGCTCCGGAGTGACCTGGGCCGTCGTCTCTGGATCTCCCGACGCGAGTGCCGGAAAGAAGCCTTGCGCAAAGTAGACCTGGTCCAGAGCAGTGAGAGGGCCGCGGCTCCAGGGAAGTAATGTGGCCTCGGTTGCATTCTTCCTGATGCCGGCATAAGCAGCCTCGACATCAAAGTCACGATAGCCTTTCTCGTACAAGTCCAGGATGAGCTCCGCGGCGTGATGGCCGATCATAACGGCCTGTTCTCCCGCAGCGGAGGGAAATGACGGCATCCACCCGCTCTGCTGGAACATGCGGATATAGGAGCGGACAATGTCCTCCTGCTGCCGAGCGTCGAGTAGCGTCTGCAGTGGATGCTCCGAACGAAAAGTGTCCCATACTCCGTCATCGACATAGAAATCGTGTCCGTTGGCATCATGTACTTTTTCGTCATAGCCGCTAAAATACTTGCCGTCCTCTGTGATGTCGGTCATGCGCAAGAGTGAATGGTAAAGGGCGGTGTAGAAGATCGTGCGTTGCCTCTCGGTTCCACCGGCAATTTGAATAGCCCCCAAGATGCGGTTCCATACATCTCGTGCGGCGGTCTTTACGTGATCGAAATCCCAGCCCGGGATTTCGCGTTCGAGATTCCGTCGTGCCTGCTCGGCACTGATATAGGAAATACCGACGCGCACCTCGATGACCTCGTCGGCTGATGTCGCTGAGTCGCTTACAAAGCCGATCTCGCTGCCGCTCTGTCTCAGCATGTGCGTCAGTTGGCCGTTTCGCCAGGTCAGCCAGGAACGCAGCGGATGGGAGAACTCAACATAAAAGTATTCCCGTGCGTCATCGTCCGCGCTCGCAAGCTTCGCGACGGTGCCCCCAACCCGTTCGCTGCCCTCCACTGCGCTCGGCCCAACCACGGAAATTTCCGCGTCGTCCTCGAGACTAAGGACGACATGGCTGTGTCTACTGGCCGGAAAAGTAAAGCGATAGTATGCCGCCTCGGGTGCCGGGCACAGCTCCGCTTTGATGCCCCAACTCTGCAGATCCGCCTCGTAATAATAAGGAGTCGCCGTTTCGAAATCGTGATCGAAACTCGACGCGTAATCCTCCGGGCGCGTACCCGCGTCTCCTACCGAGGCCATGAGGAGTGCCGGACCGGCTGGAAATCCGTAGATCTTATCGGCGAGATACCGATCGGTGATGCCTGGCGTGGTGACGGGATAGAGACGCGCCATGCCATGCGGATATTGCACATAAGGGATAGTCGCCGAGAGCAGTTGCCCTATGCTTCCGATGTTCGGATTAACATAATCCACGGGCGTCTTTTGTGGATGTACTTGGGCAAACGTGAAATTACTCAAAAAGGCCGACAAAGCTAGAGTAACTGAAATCGCTTTCATTCATTTTCCTCTTCTGCGCAGCGCCGGGAAAAATCGTAGATCGAGAACGGCTCGTCGCCGAGAATTTAGATCTCTTTTCACGGGTGGATGACAAATGCTGTGGATAGCACACCTTGCGATGATCCGCCGACCCATAGTGTGTAGCTACCCGCTTCGACACTCCATTTCTCGTCGGCATCCCACACCGCAAGCTGCCTTAGTGGAATATGGAAAGTGACTTCTTTCGATTCCCGCGGCTTAAGGGCAATTCGCGAGAATCCTTGGAGTGAACGATCCGGAGTTTCGACGCTGCCAACGTCTTGACGGACATAAAGCTGAGCTACTTCATCCCCTTCGCGATCACCGACGTTGGTAACCTGCACCGTGACCAGAACCTCTCCATTGCTTCCAGACGCCGGGGCATGCACGGCGAGGTGGTCATAGCGAAATGATGTGTAGCTGAGACCGAAACCGAATGGAAACAGCGGAGCCCCGTCATTATCCACGTATTTGCGTACGCGCGATCTGTCCGAGTTGTAAAAGTCCGGTAGCTGTCCCACACTGCTCGGAAACGTGATGGTGAGCCGACCGGAGGGATTGTTCTCACCAAAAAGGGTCTCAGCGATGGCCTTGCCTCCGAACTCACCCGGGTACCATGCTTCAAGAATCGCCGGCACGTGCTCCTTCGCCCATCCGATTGTTAACGGCCGGCCGTTCTCCAGCACCAGCACCACAGGTTTCCCAGTGGCAACAATGGCCTCCATCAATTGTTCCTGATTACCGGGAAGACCGAGGTCCGAACGGTCGAACCCCTCCCCAGAGATACCCTGCCATTCTCCCAATCCCAGGATGACCACATCTGCGCGTTGCGCCTTGGCAATCGCCGACGCAATAACTGTGCCTGGGTCGAATTCGACCGTTGCTCCAGGAACGAGCCGGCGAATGCCTTGTTGCATGCTTATGTGCTCGCCGTTAGACTCATTCTCGTAGTCGCCGTATCGCGCTACATCACCATTGGGTCCGATAACAGCGATCCTCTGAACCAACCTCGAAAGCGGCAACAGAGGACCATCATTTTTTAGCAGCGTGATGGATTGGCGTGCCGACTCGAGCGCGAGGTCGAGATGTGCCTGCGATCGGTAAGTTCGGGCTCGCAGATCGGGATCGGTTAATGGGTGATCAAAGAGACCCAAAGCAAATTTCACGCGCAGCACTGACTTGACCGCCCTGTCCAGGTCCAATTGCGGAAGTGAGCCGTCGCGAACACATTCGATAAGAGCCTTCTGAAAGATATCGTGCTCGAAGTCATAGAACTGCATGTCGACCCCGGACTTGATGGCTAGGCATGCAGCTTCCCTCGGAGTAGCGACAACGTCGTGGACGGTGTAGAGTCGCTGGATTGCGCCCAAGTCAGAGAGCACAAACCCCCGAAATCCCCATTCTTGACGAAGTATCTTCTTGAGCAAGAATGGGTCGGCTGTAATAGGAATGCCATCTATTTCGTGGTAAGCAGCCATCACTCCCATCGCCTTCGCGTCCCGAATTGCCGGTTCAAAGGACCGGAGCATCACCGAACGCAACTCACGCTCGCCCAAATGCACCGGCGAAGTGTTCGTGCCGCCTTCCGGCGAACCATGCCCCGCAAAGTGCTTTGGCTCACTTACGACACTTTGTTCACTCTCCAGGCTTTTCCCTTGAGCTCCCCGCACAAATGCCGCACCCAGTCGGCCCGTCAAATAAGGGTCTTCGCCATAATCTTCTTCAACGCGCCCCCAGCGCGGGTCTCGGGCGAGGTCCAAAACAGGAGCAAGAATCATGTCCACACCGGTTGAGCGTGCTTCTGCAGCGATGGCTGCGCCAATTCTCTCGACGGTCTCGGGGTTCCAGGTGGACGCAAGGTTAATCGGAGCCGGAAATACCGTGCCAGTGTCGAAGCCATGCAGCCCCTCTTCGATGAAGAGCGCCGGAATTCCGAGACGATTGTGTTTGATCACCCATTCCTGTATCGAATTTGCTTGTTCTGGCGTCGGATTGAGGTCGTGGATGGCGCCGACACCAAGATCGCCCCATAGGGCTCGGGCCTTATCCGGCAGGAAATTGGCTGTTGCGGTCGCATGTGTCCCGTCAGTATGCTTGTCCACCAAAGCGGTTGCCCCGGAATAAAGGTCAAGTTGCCGAACCTTCTCTTCCAGGGTCATGCGGCTCAGAAGATCTTCGACACGCCTCTCTATAGGTACGTTTGGCTGTTTGTACAAGGTATTCGAGTGTCCTGCTGGGAGCACCCCTTGCGCCCGAGTTGGCGTCGAACAAGCTCCTGACACGAGCCCGGCAGTCAATGACATTGCAATTGCGAATGCAAGATGGACCGAATATTGTGGTCTCCAGCCCCCTTGCTGATCCGTCCCTGGTTCATGTGCCAGGAAGAGCGTAAAGACACTGCCGAAGAATGACCGCTCGCTTTGGCTTCTTGGCTCTGAAGCGGGACCCCGCACGTAGATCGCGCCTTCATTTCGATTGCTATGTCTCTTCACTTCTCGCTCTTCTTCCGAGAATTCTTCTGGTCACGAACAAAGCTAAGGGAATGTTGGTGCCGGCGGCAAGGTTAGCACGGTTCTCGGACTCACTATATTATATTGAAAATAAAGGACTTATTATGTATCGGAGCGGCTAACAGTAGATACCTTTAAAAAGGCAATCGAATCGGTCGAACTCGGACGATTGCGCTAACGCTGTCTCGCAGTGAAAAGGCTACAACGAGGAAGATTGAATTGAATCGCGTTACCATGCCAGCCATTACTGTCATTGGCCGCTCAGACCTCTTTTTCCCTACCAATTCAGAACGCTCCAAGCGGTCGTCAAGCAGCGAGTTGGCCGAGCAACTTCATAGAATGGAATGCGCTTGGAGAGCGTTTTTCGAATTCACCCTTAATGGGAAATCACTAAATGTGGACATTCGGCAAACGGAATGCGAGAATCAAGTTCACGCAGATTCTCAAGATGCAGTCGCCCTCGCCAACCGATGTTCGAATAGCGGAGATCGCCAAGATCGCAGAAACAAAAGGCGATATCGCGGCCTTGCAACAGCATTTGAGGGAAATGATAGAAGGGGAGGTGTTTAAAGGAAGCCACCGAAGCGCTCAATTTCTTCAGTATATCGTCGACCAAGCGATCGCTGGCCACTTCGAGTCGCTGAAAGAACGCGTGATTGGAATGGAGCTCTTTGGGAGGTCCGCGTCATATGACACAGGCGACGATGCGATTGTTCGCGTCACGGCCAGTGATGTGCGTAGGCGCTTGCTGCAGCACTACGGGAAATACGGAGCAACCTCCGAATTCCGGATCAGCCTCCCATCAGGGTCGTATATCCCTGAGATTACCCACGAACCACATGGCGCTGCGGCCGTCGTCGAGGGGGCGTCGCTTCAGGAGCCCAAGGCAAATCCAGGCAATTCAGCAACCACCGATCCGCAGTTTTTGCCGTTTCAATGGGAAGCAGGTATCAATGCTTCGAGGGCTGATCAAGTAGCGGCAGCACCCTCGCAAAACTCATCCGGACGAAAATGGCTGTCCTTCGCGATTTTGGTGGTGATAATAAATCTTTCAGTAGGGGGCGTCGTCTACTTGCGCGTTACGCGCGCGGACGCGGCACCGATGTTTCCCTGGTCGGTGCTTTTCAGCCCTTCACATGCCACACATTTAATCACCAGTGACCCCAACATTGTCGCTATTCAGGCAATCACCGGCAGTCAGATCTCGGTATCTGATTATGCAAATCGCAAATACATCCCTGAACCCAATAAGCTGACTCCCGAGGAAATCCGCTTCTGCCAAATATTTCTGTTGGGAGATAACTCGGCGGCCGCGCTCGACGCGCCGATCGCCATCAATATTTCTGAGACAGTTCGACCCAAATCACAAAAAATGGACGTGCATGCTGCCAGGAGTATTCGGCTCTCAGATCTAAAGACCGACGACAACTTCATCATTCTCGGAAGTCCCCGCTCGAACCCATGGTCTTCTCTCTTTAGCGATCAATTGGACTTTAGGTTTGTCTTTGACAACAACTCTGGGCAAGAAATCATCCGCAATTCCCGTCCACGGCCAAATGAACAACAGTCATACATCCCAACGGCTTTAGGCGGGGCCACCGGAGATTCGTATGCGATCATAGCTCTGGTTCAGAATACGGACCAAAGTGGGCAGGTTCTCCTTCTTGCGGGAGCGAACGGGGAGGGCACGGAGGCAGCGGGAAAGCTTGTCACAGATTCCAACCGTTTCACAACCATTCTGCGAAATTGCGGTATTTCCACTACCGGCCAACTCCAGCATTTCGAGATATTGCTGCATTTGAACACGATGGCCGGTTCTCCGAGCAAAGTTGATCTGGTGACATGCCACATTCTGCCGAGCGCATCTGCCCACTAATGATCCAGAGCCCAAACCGCAGGTTGAGCTAACAATTGGATTCAGCTTCGTGCCCGATCTCTCGTTCCAGACCAATTACAGCCTAGAAACTACACTCCACCTCTGCTGACCTGTTCCCGTAAAACTCGACCAGAGAAAACTGGAGTTCTCTCGTGATGCGAAGGAGAGTCGGCATACGCAAGAGTAGATCATTGGGATATTGAATCAGCACTCGGTAGGGGTGAAGGCTATGGATCTTTGCCCGGAGCAATGGGATCAGCGAATTCGCGTTCTACAACCAGAAGTCGAAGCGTGACCGACTACCGACTGGATGTAAGTGAGGCGAAGCGGCCGTCACAGATGAAAGATGAGGACCGTCGGCTGAAGCAGCTGGTTGCCGATTTGAGCCCGGACCGCGAAGCGCTGAAAACGATCGCAGCGAACCTTGGAAAACCACCGGCAGGAGCACAACTGCGAGCGCCCGCAAAGTTTGCCTGCAAACAGAACACATACTGAATTCGGAATTGCAGTGGGCTTTGGGGTGGTGGAAAGCAAACCAGCACCTCCTGCAACACCACAGCCACGACGACGACGGCGAGATGTACCCGCCACAAAACCGAAACCGAGATTTTCTAGTTATCGACGGTTGAGCAAACGGAAAAGGTCACTGCAAGCTCAAGCGCTTGAAAGCATCGAATAGCAGCCCCAATCAAGGGAGCATCGTCAAAAAGCGCCGAAATTTGCAGAGTATCGCCTGACCAGCCCTCGATCGAATCCATCACATCCGTTACAGCGGAACGAAACAAATGTGCACTTCTTGAGATCGCGCCACCAAGGACGATGGCTTCTGGGTGAAATGTCGTACAGATGTCCCTAAGAACCAATCCCAGCTCGTGTCCAAATTCTTGCATAACTGCCCTGGCCATCCAATCCTTGGGTGCATCAACGCAGATGTCTCGTACCGACCTGTTTTTGCCACTGATTTTTCGATAACTGTTTTGAATTGCACGCGTCGAAATCGCGTCTTCGACGGTGTGACCCTTCCAGGGAAGACAATACACTTCCCCTCCAGCTGGGACGTCTTCGCCTTCCTCCACAATGCATCCGCCCAAAGAAAATGCCGAACCGACGCCGGTGCCCAACGTCAAGCCAATGCAGCGTTGCACGCCTTTAGCCGATCCTGCGCGGATCTCTCCCAAAAGGAATGCCTGCGCGTCGTTGAGAAAAGCTATTTTGTCTCTTTGAAGACCAAATCTTCCTTCAAATTCCCGCTTCAAATCCATTTGATATAAGGAGGAATACTTGTGACGCAGGAGACTGACGCCTCGTTCATAATCAAATGGACCCGGCGCTGCGACCCCAATTCCATCTACCGAGACACCGAGCTGACGTCCTTTTGCAATTGCGCTGTTTCCGAGGACCTGAAGAGCATCCAAAATGGAGTCAGCTGTCCCATCTGAGTCGATTGCACAAGAATTCGCACAGCTAATCGTCAACGAACCGAGGTCGACAATTCCTGCAGTTGCGTGGGACCCACCAACATCGAATGCCAGCACATGGGATAACTTTGGCACGGTCATGTCCTTTCAGAGCTGTATCTCTATTTCGGTCGAACTCGGCAGTGTCGCGAGCCAGAGTTTGTCCGCAACCGAAATTCGGTAACCTTGGTTGCGGATCTTCTTAGCCTTGGGTTCGATTATCGCGTCGCCTGCCGCACTTTAAGTCATTCGTCGGCTTCGCATGATATTAGTGTGTTGGAGAGGTTAGTTGCATCTTGTAACGGTTCTATTGGTAGTTGAAAACAAAGCAGATAAGGTACGCGCGGTCATCTAACGGTAGGTACGGTGAGGAAACTCCCGTTTGACGCAGTGGAGACATTCTAGAGAGACCTTGTCGTCACGACTCTAGTGCTTGCATTGACCTGATGTTTCACGACACGTGTCCTTGTCACGACCCGTTGGCACTAAAAAGAGAGTAAGATCAACAGCATTCGCTATAGCCTGTAAACCGGCCGTATTGGGATGAAGATGATCGCCACTGTCGAATGCAGGGAGAAATTGTTCCGGATGCGTGGGTTCGTGTGTGGCGGCGTCCTGATCGATGACCCCATCACATCCGCTTGAACTGCTGCGGATAAAGGCGTTGACCTGTTCACGTGCCGCTTCGCCCTTTTGGGTCCAATACCCAGCTCCTTGGTATGGCGTCAAAGTTGAACAGTAGAATTTGATCTGTTTCTGATGGGCTCGAAGGATCAGCCGGTCGATGCCTTCGATCAACTGGTCGCCGCTAGGCGGAGGTCTTGTCGATCCGAGATCGTTGATCGGATCGTCGGAGAAGATCACCCAATGAACCCCCGGCTGCCCAAGAACGTCACGGTCAAAGCGGGTTTCCGCACTTTCCCCCGCCCCTTCGATCAGCAGCCGATTTCCGCTGATCCCCTCGTTGAGGACTCCGATTTTGAGCCTGGCTCGGGCCAGCCTTTTGGCCAGATCGTTGGGCCATCGCCGATTTGAGTCTGGAGCAGACGCATACCCATCTGTGATGGAGGCTCCCAGCGCTACGATCGACCCGCTGGCGGCCTTGTTTTGGATATCCAGATTGGTGAGAAAATAATAACACTCCGTCATTTCGACGTCGGAGAGGCCCGTATCTCCACTCACGTCTCCACTCGCAATATAGTTCGTCTGAAACCCAACCGGATGATATGTCGCGGGTCCCGTGGGCATCGGAAAATACATGCTGATGGCCACGTCAGAGAGAGGTTCAATCTGAACTCTAAGTGAATCGCTTACAACCGTAGCCCCGGGGGCAATGGTGACAGAAGGAAGTCCAGCGAATTGGAATTGCCTGTCCGTTCCAGCGACAATAGTTGAGCCGGTATCCCGAAAGGCAATGTGTACATCATCGATGATCAGCGGCTGTGTTCCGAACTCATTGGATATGTGAATGCGGGCGAAGCGACCGCCAACACTAGTGCGCACAATCTGGCGCAGTGTTTGCTTGTTAAAACTTCTTCCCGACCCATCATGCATAGATGCGGCTGCCCACGTCCCGACCCACGCCAGGTTACGGTTCTGCGCGATAGCTGACTACGCAGAGCCAATCAACAGTAGTGCCGCGGTACTGTAAGCTTCAACCTTCGAGCGTTTCGGAAACCGGTCCATGTGATCGACTCCCCCGTCGGTTTTCTATGGCACTGACCTCGGATGCCGCCAATCTGCTATCGGGCGCACACACCTGGTCCACATCCAACGACTGTAAACTGTTCAATCGCGTGAGAGCCTCAGCACCTTATCGGAAAGAGGCCTGGGTTCCGCCAGCTTCGCCTTTTGCGCAGGAGCAGGCGGAATTATCACATGAAGCACTGAAACAACAGGACCTCGACAAATTGAAGACCGTATGAGACCTATACCCTTGAAATTTCGTGGGAAATATCTCTTCGTAATTGTATTCGTGACAGCCGCGGCCAGTCGCTAAACCAGACTGACATGATTCCGCAAGCGAATATCGGTACTTGTTGAGCCAATCAGCAACTCCACGTCGCCTGGCTCGTATGCAAATTGCTCTTTTTCTTCGTCCCAGTATCGAAGCGCGATGTGGTTGTGCGGTAATGAAAACGTCACGGTCTTCTTTTCGCCCGGTTGCAGAGACACGCGCCGAAAGGCCGCCAGCTGCTTTATGGGACGCTGCTGGGTACCGCCGACACGCACATAGAATTGAGCGACTTCGTCGCCTGCCATAAGACCGATGTTGGAAACGTCTACGGACAGCGTGACGCTATGGTTGGGCAAGAGCTGACCGCTGTTGGTCTGGAGATTCTCATAGGAAAAGGTTGTGTAACTCAGTCCGTGCCCGAATGGATAGAGTGGGTCGCCTTGAAAATACATATAGGTCCTGCCATGTTTGATGTCATAGTCGTGGAAGTTAGGCAGCTGCTCGATGTCGCGGAACCATGTCGAACAGAGTTTCCCACCGGGACTATAGTCGCCGAAAAGCACATCCGCAATCGCGTTGCCTTGCTGCTCACCTCCGAAAAAGGCGCAAAGCAACGCCGGAGCATTGTCCTTTTCCCAATTGAGGGCCACCGGGCAAACGGTGTTGATCACGATCACGGTATGCGGATTGACGGCCAAAACGGCCTTTATCAAATCGTGCTGGGCGCCAGGAAGCTGCAGAAAGGCCCGATCGTGGCCCTCGTCGGAGAGCAGTCGGTTATCGCCGACGAACATGATGGCCGCATCAGATTCTTTAGCCGCCGTCACAGCGGCCTTAAAAAGAGTATCAATTCTGGGTCCTTCGATGGTGCAACCCGGAGCATAGATTATCTGGGTTGCGGACTCTTTCGCAGGCGTGATCGGCAGGATCCGGAACAACCGAAGATTGAGAAATTGCTTTCGGATGCCAGCGCTGAATCTGAGGAACACGACGTGCAGTCCTGTGATTTCGGGCAGCGGAGTACTGACCGTCTTCCATGCGTCCATCCCTCCTGTGCCCGGGGCGTGCACAGTCAGGGAGGGGGCGTTCTCGAGACTGTCGAGATAGAGAATGATGTCGCCATCCGCGCTGCCGGCAAGGTCAAACTCAATCGAGGTTTTGCCGGTGAAATCCAGAGGGCCGTATTGGGCCCAATCGTCGGGTTGGATATTCGTTAGCAATTGTGCACCATCGCTGGAAAAGGCCACCACTGGTCCCCGGAAATTGGAGGTGCTCAGATAATTTCCGGCCGGGACTACGTCGGAATACTGCGATGCGCCTAGGGCGGTTGCGACCCCCGCTTCCGGCGAAACTAGAAGGGTAGCTCGTCCACTATATCCGCCCAGATGGCAGGCGCTGGCCATGGGCCCAATGACAGCGACTTTCCCGAGCTTGTTTTTATCAAGTGGCAAGAGATTCCCCTCGTTTTTCAACAAAACAAGTGATTGACGGGCTGCCTCCCGTGCCATTTCCCGATTCCGCTTCCCTTCGAGAATCTCCGGCGACAGGTTTGTCCAGGGGACAGCCGAAGGCGGATCAAACTCGCCGAGCAAAAACCGGGCAGTAAGAACGCGCGTCAGTGCAGCGCGTATTCCTTCTTCGGGCACCAACTTGTCCTCGCAAGCCTTCATCAGATGTTGCGAAAATGTATTGCCACAGTTCAAATCCGAACCGGCCTTAATCGCAAAGGCGGCGGCTTCCGGGGCTGAATGTACATAACAGTGTGTCTGGTAGATGTCAGCTACGGCATCGCAATCGGAAACAACATAGCCTTTAAATCCCCAACGCTTGCGGAGGACGTCCGTCAATAGCATTTGATTGGCGGGACAGGGAATACCCCACAGTGAATTGTAAGCAGCCATCACACTGAAGACTCGCCCTTCTGTCACGCAAGCTTCAAAACCGCGAGTGTAGTATTCCCAGAAACTACGGCGGTCAGGGGCCGCATCCGCATAATCGCGGTCGTCATCGGTGTCATTGCAGATGTAATGCTTTGCGCACGAAACCGTTTTGAGAAACTTGGGATTATCACCCTGCATTCCTTGTGTCGCCTGCACTGCTAGCGTCTGGACGAGCAGTGGGTCTTCGCTGAAGTTCTCATTGACACGGCCCCAGCGGGGGTCGCGCAATCCCATGTTCACGGTCGCCGGTGAAAAGAATGTCAGTCCATAACCTGTCTTATTGTGAAACGCGCGGGCCTCGTCGGAGACCGCGGTATAAACTCGGCGAACCAAATCCTCGTTCCAAGAGCAACCCAACGCGATGGGTTGAGGAAACGACGTGATAGGCCCATTGACGTTGACGCCATGAAGCGCTTCTGACCAGTAGTCATAACGGGGAAGTCCCAGTCTGGGTAACGTCCGAGCGCCATTGACTACCTGTCCAGTCACCTCCTCTAGAGTCATCCGGCTCACCAGGGCCGCAGCCCGCTGCCGCGCATGCTCGAAAGCAGAGTCTGAAATGCTACCGGCTGGTTCTGCGGTGGGATCAGCCAGCAGGCGAGGACTGACGGTCAACGCTAAGATAGAAACCGCTGACGTCGAAATGAAATCTCGGCGGGAAAGCGAAGCAGAAAATACGGAATGGGAAGAGCTTTCCGATTGCATGAAGGAATTCCTTTCATATATCGATGGGTTTGTGGCATCCAATGAGAACAATCGTGGATTCTCAAACCCTGAGGAGCGTTTTGGAATCCGTCATTTTGACTTCAATCCTTACCTTGGTTCAACACTCTTTCCCACAATGATCCTTCGTCGGCAGCAAATGTGAATCCGCGACTACAGCCTCGTTGCAACTCCGCTGCATCAACGGCCGGAAGATATTGCCCCTCTCGCATCAGTATCCCCCTAACTACTCTAGAAGCCTTTGTACCGTTTCCGTCAACGTTAGCAGGAATCTCTAACACCTGTGCATGTTATTGATATAACAAAGGCTATATAAGAGTGTCGGCGCTAACGGTAGATACACAGAGATATCAATGCGATTACAAAAAACGGATCACAGTCCACTTCCAGTTTTGTCCTTCCTTTCGACAATCCAACTGTCCTTCTCGGTTTGACGAGATGAAATAACCTGCTTCCTCTCTTGCTCGGAGGGATTGACGTGCTTCTTGTCTCCGATGGAGAAACAAATGCAACTGCTGCACCAGAGCCCACAGGCTACGATGCGGGCTCCTCAACCTCCACGATCCGATCTACGGCGGGATGCTCGAGCCGCTGCACAATTCCGCTTGGCCAGCGAATCTCCACATGGTCGATCTTTGTCTCAGCGCCAAGGCCAAAGTGCGCGCGACGATCGCTCGACGACATGAACCCTACACTGGTGGTCACGTGGTTATAGAGCATCCTGCCGGATCCGGTGGTCACCTTGATGGTGGCGCCAATCGCATCGCGATTGCTCTTGTGTCCGCGTAGATCGAACATGATCCAGTGATTCTCGACCAGGGCATTATTTATTAGAATGCGGGGCTTCTGGCCAAGCGAAGTCACCACCAGATCCATGAAGCCGTCATTGTTTAAATCGACAAACGCTGAACCGCGCTGGTAGCCGACAAATGCGAAATCCCGTCCCATCTTTTCGGTGACATCGGTAAAAGTCTTGCCGCCTTCATTCTCGAACATGGTGTCGTGTTGCTTGGAAGACTCGGTTAGGTTATCGACATCGCCATTTGCGGAGTATATGTCCTTCCACCCGTCGTTGTTGTAGTCGATGAACCCTATGCTCCATCCCGAGAAATTCCGCGACAGCGGGCCAAGCTTGGTCAACCAGGTTACTTCACTGAATGACTTTCCGCCTTCGTTTTTGAAAAGAGCAAAGTCCTGCCCGGCCAGGTCGTTGTAAATGATGTCGACCCTGCCGTCATTATCGAAATCCTTGGCGTCCGAGCCCATACCCGATACGGAATCGCCCTCTTCATTGTAGGCCACGCCATAGTCAAGGCTACTCTCCTTAAATGTTCCATCGCCCTGATTGATAAAGAGGAAATTGGGCTCGGTGTCATTGGCGATGAAGATGTCCATCAACCCGTCGCCAGTGAAGTCCGCAATCGAGACACCCATTCCTTTGCCTAGAGCTTTCCCAATTCCGGTGGCTTCGGTGACGTCCTCAAAACGGCCGCAGCCAAGGTTGCGATAGAGCCTCGACTCGATGCTTTTGTAGACTGTCGGATCGCAATACTCCTCGAGCTTGGCGTCCTTGAAGCACTGCTTATCGTTCTGAGGAGTCCAGGTGGTGTAATTGGTAACGATAAGGTCCAGAAGCCCGTCGTTGTCGTAGTCGAGCCAGGCTGCCCCTACGCTCAACACGTTTTCTGGCTTATGTTCGAGTCCCGATCCGACGGTCACATCGGTAAATGTTCCTTCGCCGTTGTTATGGTAGAGAGCGTTCCTGCCCGCATTGCAGATAAAGAGATCTTCGTGTCCGTCGTTGTCGTAGTCCGCAACGGCGACACCAAAACAGTAGCCCAGACCGGATCCGGTCAGGCCGGCCTTGGAGGTCACATCCTCAAACGTTCCATCGCCGTTGTTTTGCAGCAGGCAGTTGTAATAAGCGGACGAGGTTTTCTCCAACTCCGGCAGCTTGGCGCCGTTGGTAAAGAACAGGTCCATGAGCCCGTCATTGTTATAGTCAATCGCCGCAACTCCGCCACACATCGGCTGCGGAAAATACTTTCTGCCCGTGAAATCGTTGTTGGTCCGGTAGGTAAACTGCGAGCGCCCGGCAACATCGGTGAACCAGTAGGACCTGTCCTTCGACGGCTGGGAGTCCTGAAGTCGACTGTCGAGCTGCATCCCTGCGTTCGACGATTCCACCGAGCCAGATGGCGTAGCGGCCTGGGACAGACCCGCTCCGGTGGGCAGGCCAAGGGGAATGGCCCGGCGGACGGCCAAGCCGGTAAGGCAGGCCGCAATCGAGGCCAAGAAACTTCGGCGCCTCACATCTGCCATTTCCTGTAATCCGCTCCCCGGAGGGCCTGCCTCCATCTTCCATGCCGCATGGCTGCTTCCATTCCATCTACACTGCAGTCTCTTTTTCTGCGCCGTTCATGGCACACTTTGACGAGGCACAGCTCACCTGCGTGTCGCCTGGGAAGCAGCTTCGAATTTCTCCAAATGGGCCTTAGCCAAATCCGGCTGATTCAACTTCCGATAGAGATTTGCCAGGAGAAAATGAATCTGAGCATCGCTGGTGTCGAGCACTGGCAGAGTCAGGGCTCGTTCTCCTTCGCGAGCGGCATTCTTGAAATCTCCACTATGATCCAATCCCTTTGCTAATTCATAGTGCGCATCGCGGGACTCTGGGTCTGCCTCAATGGCCCGTCGATCTTTTTCGATACTGTCCTGGCTCCGTCCAAGTGAAAGCAGGAACTTTCCGTATGCTACAAGAATCGACGCGCTTTGCGGCGATTTCTGCGGGGAGAGCTGCTCTGCCTGCTGGTAGAGCTCCAACGCTTTGGCCTCATCTCCCAGAGCCTCCTGGGTCATCGCAAGATAGAACACGGGCAGCGGGCTTTTGGGAGAGAGCGTCTGGGCGGTCTGAAGCGGTGAAATCGCCAATTTGAAATCGTTTTGCACGTAGTACAACAAGCCGAGGTAGAATTGCGCCTCTTCGGATGTCGGATCAACCGTAACTGCGGTGATAAGACAACTCTTCGCAATATCTGGACGGTGCGCAAATTGGGCCAACCGGGCCTTGAGGACCAGGGCTGGAACCATGTACGGGCTCTCATGAAGAGCTGTATTGACTTCGCTATCAGCCTCGGAGAATTTGTGTCGCGCAAAATCCTGTTTTGCGCTCTCGTAATGTTGCGCTGGGCCGACTGCGACTTGGAGTGCGAGAAGCCAGATCATAGAAGCTTGCCACCGGGTGCAAGAGAGTAATACGTGCCAGCGCGCACATGTTCGAAGCGGTCCTTGCGCCCGATGGTCACGGGCCATTGAACCCGAGAACTCAATCGGGACGCCCCGGCCTTTTGAGAGAGGCCACTTTCTACGATTGTCAGGATCTGATCGGCCTTCACATTCTTGAGCACTTGCTTCACGCCCGTGGGCCAGGCGAGTTCAATTCGGTCCACCACGGGCGCGTTTCCCAATCCGAAGTACACGCGTTTGTCGCTGGACGAATTGTAGCCGACGGCTGTCGTCGCCTCATTGTACTGAACGCCACTCGCGGTCGCTATCTTCACCTTTGTTCCCAATCCATCTCGATTATCGGCCACGCCAATAAGCTTCAAAACGATCCAATGATTATGATTCGCAGACCGATTCATGAGCAACTGCGGCTCTCCGTTGAGGACTGTGACCACAATGTCGATCTTCCCGTCGTTGTTTAAATCCCCGAATGCCGCGCCGCGATGTGCAGCCGGAACGGAAAAACTCGCTCCCGCTTGTGCACTCACATCCTTGAATACCATATTGCCGAGATTGTGATAGAGCAAATTGGGAAGCGGATACGGCTTATGATTCACCTCCATCGAATTGTCGAGAATTGCGGAGCCAGCAGCGAAAATATCCTTGTTCCCGTCGTTATCGAAATCGAAAATTCCGGTTCCCCAAGCGGTAAAGCGGGTCGTCATTGCGGCTATACCGGTCTTGTCTGTGACATCTTCAAATTGGCCATTCCCCAGATTGCGGTAGAGAGGAAAGGTGTCACCGAACATCGCAGCGTGAAAGATATCCGGCTTGCCATCATTGTCGATATCGCGGAAGTCAGTTCCCATACCTGCAACAGTCTTGCCGTTTTCGTTGTAGGCTACGCCGGCCAGGAGCGCGACATCTGTAAATGTTCCATCGCCATTGTTATGCAACAAGAAATTCGGGAAGGTGTCGTTTGAAACAAAGATGTCGGTGAACCCATCGTCATCATAATCGGCAAAAGCGACTCCCATGCCTTTGCCGACATATTCGGAAATATGCGACTGCCGCGAAACGTCGGTGAATGTGCCGTCGCCATTGTTTTGATACAAGATATTGGGTGTTCCGCGATACTCATTGGGAGAGCAATAGTCAACGATGTTGTCTGTCTGGCAACTATGAGCTGTGGAGATCGAATAGTCCAGATAATTCACAACAAAAAGATCGAGCAATCCGTCGTTGTTGTAGTCAATCCACCCTGCTGTGACGGACCAAGGCTTGCCCAGTCCCGGAACAATGCCGCTGACTCCTGCTTTTTCCGTCACATCAGTGAATGTCCCGTCGCCATTGTTATGAAGGAGTTGATTGCGGTTAAATCCGGCCACATACAGATCCACAAATCCGTCATTGTCAAAATCACCTGCCGCTACGCCCATTGAGTAGCCAACACCACCTAAGCCAGCCTTTTCGGTGACATCAGTGAAGGTTCCGTCTCCATTATTGCGAAAGAGTCTGTTGTAGAAACTGGGGTCGCTCTTCTTCAAAGACGGAATTTCTGCCCCGTTCGTAAAGAAGATGTCCAGGAGCCCATCATTGTTGTAGTCGAAGAGTGCAACGCCGCCCGTCATTGTCTCTATGGAGTAGCGCTGGGGACTGACACTGTTCTTCAATACGAAATGTATCTTTGACGCGTCAATTGTGTTCTCGAAGGTTATTGGCGAATCGGCGGGTTGACCTGTCCCGGATAACCTTTGCCCGGCGCCGTGAAGTTGATTCTTGGGAGGGATGCTCTCGCTTGACTGCCCTGTCGCCATGCCATGCGCTAATGCTCGGGAATCCCAGGCCCCTGCGCTTAGTGCCGCCAAGCTGGCCACAAAGTCACGTCGCGTAATCGCCAATTTCATTGGACGCCGATTGCACTGCTTGCGGTCTGCAAAGAACCTCTCCTTAAAGATAACAGGCCAGATGGATTCATCTGGCCTGTCGGTTGGGAGTTCACTTAAGTTGACGTTTAGAACTGGATTCTCGCGACGAATTCGCCGCTTCTCGGAGCATAGTTTCCACCGGCATTGGTGATGCTCCCTGCCATGACGCCGAAGAGTTGGTTACCGGATCCCGTCGCAGCGGGATTGGACGTATTGTTGAAGCCCGGATATACCCAGCGGTTAAAGACATTGAAGAAATCCGCACGGAGCGAGAACGACACGCCTTCCTTGAACGTGAAGACCTTGCCGAAGCCCAGCTGCTCGCCCGGCTGTCTGGCCTGGCGGTAATCGCCATAGAACGGTTTGGACGTGGAGTAGGTGCCGAGGGCGGGAGCTGCCCACGCACTGGCATTCAGGAAAGGTTTATTAATATCCGATTTGTGGTTATTGAGGTTTTGCAGGAAGAGCGGCTGACCCGGAACGCGATTCGCAAAGACGCTAAAGTTACCGGTCGCTGCGTTCGCAAAAGTCACCGAATCCAGGTTGGTCGTCCAGGTATTCGGTACCTGTTGCGGAAAACCGCTCGCGTAGTGGAAGTTGCCGTCGGCTGTCCAGCCCGCGAGCAGTGCACGCGTCCAGCCGCTTTGCTCAAAGCTGAAACGCGGCACCTCGTAGTTGAAGTAGAAGTTGAGCATTTGCGGTTCGTCGATGCCCTCAAAGGATTTCTGGCTCTTCGGCGGGAGAGAGGGATCCTGTGCATAAATCGAAGTGGTGAAGGTGGGAGACGTCGCTCCCACAGTCCCCAGATTCTTCGACCAGTTATAACCGAGGCCGCCAGACAGGCCGCGGCTGATACGCTTGGTGACCTTGACCTGAAGCGCGTCGTACCACCAATTGCCGTCGTGCTCGTACATGTCACCAATGCCGCCGAATTGCGGGAACGGCCGCAGCGACTGAGCCAGAGAGTTGCCGCTCGCATTGAAGGTAGGGTACGGCAGCTTCGCACCAGGGACGCCGGCCAGAATCGCCGATTGCAGCGTCCCTGTGAGGGTGTTGAAGTCGCTTTGGTTGGTAACATTGAATCCATCCGCCGAGAGCTTGGCCGGAGTGAGCTCGTTGGTGGTATTCGTCAGGTTGTCAGAATTGAGCCAAACGCCACGGTCGTCGATGAAGGACACGTTGACCGAAAGATTGTTAATAATCTGGCGCTCAACGCCAATGGTCGATTGCAGAAAACGCGGTGGACGGCCATTGTCCGAAACAATGAAATTAGGGGGCGAATTGGTTGAACCAAGATTCGGGAAGGCGCCCGGATCGAAGTCGGTGGCTGTTATAGCAGCAGGGGAGAATGGAATGCCATTGGAAAGCAGGCCGGCGGGAAGATCGTTCCCGGGACTGGTGAGAAACACCTGGTTAAAGCCGAATCCCTGGTTGCTATAGCCTTCTTCATTCATGAAGAGCTGGGGGCCGGAGTAGAATCCGGTTGCCGCATGGATCACGGTCTTTGCATCCAGTTGATAACTGGCGCCGACACGAGGCTGAATCATCCAGGGATAGAAGTGCTCGAAGACGCAGTTGCAACGCCCGGCCCCAGTCCCTTCGTATTCGGTTCCACCCAGCAAGCCGCCAGCCGACGGATTCACGACGGTCGGACTAAATTGGGTTACCCGGTAATGCTGTTCGTGCTGCATCTGCTCGAGATCCCAGCGCAGTCCAAGGTTCACCGTGAGCTTATCTGTTACCTTCCACGTGTCCTCCGCGTAAAACGCACCCTCCATGCGGATAAACCATTGAATGTTGTCGTTGCCAATACTCGCGCCACCCAACTGGCCAAGAACGAAGCTGGCGAAACCATCACCCAGGCTTGCTCCATAAAGGTTTTGGCCTGCCGCGGAGGGCAGAGACGTCTGAGCGGCACCGAATCCGTAAGATCCGTCCGACAGGTCGTTGTGTGTGCCCCAGAGTTGATGACGGAAATCGCCGCCAAAGTCGAAGGTATGGCGGCCGTGGGTCCAGATCGCGGATTCTGTGTCGTACCAGTCATTGTCGATAAAGGGAGCGTTGTTGATGCCCAACTGAGGAACGTTCTGATGGTTGACGGTGAGTCCCGAGAAAATCGGGAAGGTTTTCGCAGCGCCGCCAGGCATAGTCGCCAATGAGGGCAACCCAAGAGTCGTCTGATCGAAGTTCTGCACCGCCGCATCCTGCAAGGCGTCGTGGCGCGTCCAGTCCCATCCTGCGTGAAGCACAAGATTCGGCGTGGCCGTGTAGTCGGCATTGAGATACAACTGCGGCGCGGGAGTGTGGTTCCAGCGGGTCGAGCCTCCCACGGTGTTAATGCCATCGTCCGCATTGTCCTTGTTCCCAATCTCGTGCATATAGTAGCCCGAAAGGTGCCACTTCTCGCCGATATAGTGATCGAGTTTGATGCTCGTCAGGTACTGGTATTTGTTGTTCGGCTCCAGATTGGGGTAGTTATTGGTCAGCGCATTGGCAGTGGCCCCAGATGGAGCAGGCATGTAGGTGAGAACTTTTTGCGCTACCGGATTCCATGTGCTGGGCGCGCCGATAAAGTTGTTCGGGAACGGATCACGGACCGTCGCGGTCGAACCATTCGTACAAGTCGCTACTCTGGTGGTCGCCGGGTTGTAGACTTGCCCGTTTAACATCGCCCGGCCCAAGCAGTCCAGGACCGGATTTCCATTGTTATCCACAATGGGACCAAGCAGGTTCGAGCTCAGATCGCCAGCGAGATAGGCTTGCGTGGGAACCGTAATGGTTCCGTCGTTATTGGTTTGCGTGTTGTGGTACTCCTCGTAAGCGAAGAAGAAGAAGGTCTTATTGTGGCCATTGTAAAGGTGGGGAATCACCACCGGTCCACCCAGAGAAGCGCCAAAATTAAGCTCCCGTTGAACCGGGTCAGCCTTCTGAAATGTACTCGCATTCACGTAGTTGAAGGGCTGTCCGGCGTCCAAATCCTCATTTTCGAGGTAGTTGAAGGCCGTCCCGTGCAGCTTGTTGGTCCCTGACTTCGAGGTGTAATTGAAGACTCCGCCGCCGGACTCACCAAATTGGGCGGAATAATCGTTGATCATCACGGATTCTTCGGCAAGCGACTCGACCGAGGGCTGCTGCTCATCGGAGATGGCGCCCTTGGTCGCATTGGTGTCGTCCAGGCCATCCATAAATACGCGGTAGGTTGTTGCCGGCGAGCCTTGAACATGGATATCGTTCCACCCGCCTCCGATCGATCCCGGCAGCAAGGAAGCAAATCCCATCGGATCGCGTATAGCTCCGATGCCGTTAATGTTGATCGGAAGCTCATTCAGGTCCCTCGTGGTGACCTCGGAGTTGATCTGTGCGCTATCGGTCTGGAGAAGGGGAGCATCTCCCGTTACCTGGATTGTTGCAGTGGCCTTACCCAAAGAAAGTTGCAAGTTGACAGTTGCAGTCTCTCCAACCGAAACCGTGATTCCACTGCGGATCAACTCCTCAAAGCCCGCTGCCGACACCGTAACGGAATAGTTTCCCGCAGGCAAATCCGGGATGGTATAGACTCCCGCACCGGTCGTAATCGTGCCGCTCTGCGTGCCCAGCGCCACATTGGTGGCGGTTACCTTGGCTCCCGTGATCGCGGCGCCCGTCGGGTCGGAAACAATTCCTGCTATACTCCCACGATCAAGTTGCGCGAAGCACGACATGCTTGCGAAGCACAGCACCATCAGCGTCAAACTCGTATTGGTGAGCTTGCACCAAGTTCTTTGTCGGGTCGTTGGATTCTCTTTGGATGTGCCGGCCATAAACCGGGCGCACTCCCCGATTCCTCCAATCGCGCGGCGAAGCAATGTGTTCGTTAATGTCATCTGGTCCTCCTGAATTTCGAGCGAGTTTTTGTGACCTGGCGGAGCGGCTCTTCGCCGTCGAACAACACCCTATGCCGCTACTTGAAGGACTGACAAGGTTAGGCAGGAGTTCTAACGGCCCTCGTACGTTACTGGTAATAAATTAGTTGTCATTTCTAGCTCACCGTAACGGTAGGTACTGCCGTTAGCCGGGATTTGGGTTGATTCGACCATTCTTTGAGCCTTTCCGGTGCCTCGCGAGGAATCAGCCGACACACAGGCAACGCTTTCGATCGAGGCTAAAGTCTTGCAAAGAAGACTTTAGCTTCATGGCGTTCCGTTGAAGTCCCGCGACCGGGCCTGGCATCCGAGAAACAGTTTCAAAACGGTTTCAAAGTGGATGGGCTAAACCGTTATTCATTCAATCATTTGCCTCTTCGCAGGCTGATCTCGCAATGTTCGAACTCTTACTACGCGACTAAAGGCTTGGCTGGATAAGGTAAGCGGTAATTGGTCTTGGGTTACGATGCGATCATTCGGTTTGCACATCAGAGCAAACAGCATCGGGCGCCTGCCTGCGTTATGCCTGGAACTGGGTTAGGAAGACGGTTCCGAATGGCTAGCTGGAGATGTCGGGCAGTCGAACAATGCGGTCGCCGCTCGACCGCCGCGCTTGGTATTAAGTGAATGTACGCAGCACTGCTGTGCCGGACCGGCTTAGAGATCAAGCGGCGACTCGCGCTAATTTGGCAGCAGATCGCTCATAATTTCCTATTCCGTTTTTCTTGCCTTGGGGATTGTATCCCACGCATGCAACTCGTCGCCGCGGCAATTGTTCAAGCGGGATAATCGACTTCGACTGTAACGATTTCGTATGGATGAGCAGGAACAACAACTATGTCTCCGCCTTTAATCGAGAGCGGAGCCCCTTCCGGCTGTTCCAGCAGGTTGACCAGTCTTGCCGACGTTGCACCCCGCGGAATTTGAATCTGAACTTCGCCATCCCTCCCGGCCCACTCATAGAATCGAATGATCAGTGCGTTGCTGTCTTCGGCCTTCTTGACCGCAGTCAACACTATATTTTGCGCAGTTGGCGTGATAAAGGCATGCTGGAGGGGCAGCGATCCTGCATGCACACCGACTGGCATGGCCTGCAATTTGTAGTTATATTCATAGCCTCGTCTCACTGTCAGTGCCTGCTTCCAGTCCCCGGCGTGGGGATACAGAGCGTAGCTGAAGTGGTGGTGTCCGCGGTCGGCATTGGGATCTGGATCGGTCGGTGAGCGCAACAGGGAGAGACGCAAAGTGTGACCTGCTGCGTCATAGCCGTACTTCGACTCATTGATTAGGCTGAACCCATGCCGACCGTCGCCAAGATTCGCCCAGCGAATTGCGGGAACCTCAAATCTCGCATCTTCCCAGGTGTTATTCCGTGTAGTAGGCCGTTCTATGGTCCCGTAAGGAATTTCATAGGTCGCCATCGGCGCCGAAGCCGCAAGGTCGAAACCTGCCTTCAACAGGACATGGGTTTCGTGCCAATCAATATCGTTGACGATATTCACTTGGTCCGCGCCCCTGTAGAGTTCGATATCCTGGACAAATTTCGAATTCTGCCAGGAGCGCGTGACGCGAATAACCGCACGAAAAGGGCCGCCTTCGACAAGCTGAACTGAATCCGCCTTATCCAGTTTGGTAGATGACTTCTCAAAGTCCGCATCGATATTCCATGCATCGAACATCTTCGGTTTGTCCTGAAAGGCGATCAGCTCGTTGCCGCAGCTGTTCGGAGCCAGGGTCTCAAACTGAGACTTCTTGTCGTACAGACTGGTGATACAGCCTGTCTTGGGATCGACCTTCACTTTGAGCTCAGAATTCTCGAGCGTCGTCCCGATAAACTTCAAATCGCTTGCGAAGGTACGCCGGCCCGGCACAACCCGAATGACCTCATATCCAAGCGAAGGGATGTTTCTGGCTTCAATGAGAAGATGAAATATGTTCGTCGACCTGTCACTGGACAACACCTCTGATGGAAGAACCTGGCCTTGGGAATCGAGAACAGAAATCTCAGGGGTCGAATTCGGCATTTGAACTTCCGTCTCAACCAAGCCGGATCGTCTCCATCCCAGCGGATTCACGATCAATAGGGGAACAGAGCCGGAATGACTCCTGCCCTGTGTGTTGATGTGCTCTGCCACGGTATTCAGGGAATTTGAGGTAACCTCCTTCGTAGCCCATCGCACCTGATCAAAGTCCTGCTGCGCGTCTTTATAAATCACGCCGATTCCGGATCCGGCGGCTAGATCGTGGAATTGATTAAAGACCACTTTCTTCCATACCTCATTGAGCTCCGCTGTGGGGTACGGCTGCCCCTCTAGCCACGCCAACGACGCATACTTCTCCGCGTTCAATACCAGTTCTTCGCTTTCCCGCATATTGCGTTTGTGATTGCTCTGTGTGGTGAAGACCCCACGGTGGAACTCAAGATACAACTCGTCCCTCCAGGTTGGAATGCTGATTTGTCCTTCAGAAGGTGCGGGCAGGTGCGTATTGCCCGTAGCCACTGTCTCATAATTCCATACCGGTGAGGTTCCGGATATTCTCGTCTCGACGTCGTTGAAGTAGGCCTGAGCTGTTCCGAACTTCATCTTCGGAACTATCTTGTCCGGCTCCATCCACTGCAGTCCCTCGTCTAGGAGAGAACGAGTGGGGCCGCCACCGTGATCACCCACTCCATATAGGTCCATCAAGTCATCTAAGCCTGGAGCGAATGCCCGGGCGTGGACAAGATCGTTCGCAAGGCGAACCGGACTGAAATTGCTGTTTCCGTAGCCATCAGGGAAATAGGTTAGAACCTTGCTTCCATCTGGAGATTCCCACCAGAACAACTTGAGTGGAAGCTGATTGGTATCATTCCACGACATCTTTTGAGTGACGAAATAATCGATACCTGCCTTCCTGTAGATTTGCGGCAATTGCCAGTTATAACCGAAAGAGTCAGGATTCCAGCCGATCCGGACGTCAACACCGTACAATTGTTTTAATGTGCGTTTACCGATCAGCAGTTCGCGCGCCTGGGATTCCCCGTCTGGCATGTTGAGATCGGGTTCGACCCACATGCCGCCCACGACCTCCCATCGGCCCTCTTTGATCCGCCGTCCGATTCTTTCATCAAGTTCGGGATACTTTTCCGCAATCCACTCGTTGTACTGCACCGCGGATTGCGTGTAGGTGTAATTCGGGTATTCGTCCATCAACTGAGCTGCGGTGCCAAACGTGCGCCGAACGACATCAACTGTCTCCGTCCACGGCCAGAGCCACGCCGCATCGATGTGTGAATTCCCGGTGAGGTGAAAGGTTGCCACGTTGAGGATCTTGCCTATGGGCTCGAGATCCGATCTCGCGTTACCCAGAGAGGTGTCGAAAGCTTCCTGGTCTCCGACATCCAGGGCTTTCAGATCGACCGATACGATAGACTTCTCCAAAACCGCTAGGCTCCCTGGCGAGATTGATGGGATCAGAATTGCCGCAGACAGGAACTCTGTATATAGAACGCTTGGGTCCGGGCGATTTGCTGCAAAGTCGATGTGCAATTCCATGAGGTTGAGACGCTTGGGCGCGACAGTTCTTTCAAGCCGAATCGCGAGAAGTAGCCTTTCTCCAGGCTTTGCGGAGCTGAAAAGGACGATCGGCTCCAAATCTTCGCCCATGGCAATTCGCTGGCCATTGCAGTAAACGGTCACACCGCCGCGCGTGGGTTCCTGAAGCCAGATCTTCGCGCCAGTTGGATCGTAGCCGTCAAATGTCTTTGGCACTTCGATCTGCTTCCGCAGCCACACAGGACCCACCGAAGCGGTCAACGGCAACTGAACCGTCTGCCAGCCGGAATCGTCAAAATTCACGGCCTCTCCGTTTGGAGCGTCTCCGGCGTAATAACGCAGGTCGTTCACAGGCTGCCTGCCGATCCGCGACAACCGCTCCATCACCGCCTGAGCAGCGGGCGAAAGACCTTTCAGCGCCGCATCGGTTTGCGCGCCTGCGTCATAGGTGACTCCAATGCGCTGTGCCTTGCCGGTGGCTGCGCAACAGAAACTCGCCGCAACCGTCGCCAACAGAAAGAAAGTGTGTAAGCGGCTTCTGAATTCCCAGCCCCGGAAATGCATTCTCATGATTGCCTCCGAATTATGGTCGGCACACCACAGCAATTGACTGAAAAGGCGTGAGGATCGGACTCTGCCACGCGAAGATTCACCTTCTTCGATCCCCGTGCTGAATTCGGACTAGGCCCGATCACCCTTCCATATAGCGCGGATCGCCTCTTCATCGCCGAGCCCCTCTGGCACGGCAGAGCTGGGCGCATTGGCAAAGTACCAACGCCGGTCATTGAGCGGCGATGTTTCGGTCCGGCTCCCAGGCATTTCCAGGTAGCCGTCCGGATCAGTCTTCCTCACCCAGTTCCACGCATACCGCAGCCACTCGCTGCGGTATTCTCTGCTCTGGTTCGCGAACCAGCTGATCTCGTCGTAACCCCAGACCCAGTCGTTGCCTTGTCCGGGCTCTCCAGGATGTTTGCTTGCGCCATAATTATCGAGCTCCACCAGGTAAGGAAGATGCTCACACTGCCAGCCGCTGTAAGTCCTCCCGCCTTTGCTGCGCAGGAAAATGCTGTCGAGATAGCCCACCTGCAGAATCGCCTCCTGCGGATGCCCTGGAACCTCCTTCACTCTGAGCGGAAACGCGTGAAAGTCGAGCAGCAGTTCGCCGTCGCGCACTAGCCCGCCGCTGGGCACGTGCGCGTTGCAGAGGACCATCTTGCGCCGCGCATGTTTCGCGGCATAGGCACGAACAAGCGCAAAGACACGTGCATAGTGGTCGAGATGAGGATCGTTATCATCTATGATCTCCATCTGTCCCCAGTGAATCCCTTCAAAACCGAGATCGATATACGACGCTGCCAGAAAGTAGAACCACATTTGAGTCTCCGTCTGGCTCACATCGGGAACGCCGCCGTTGCTGCCCCATGACCGCCTGCGCTGCGCCGCGGGATAAAGGATCGCCTCATAATGGAAATTGCGCTTCTCTACCGGCAGCCCCAGAGCAATAAATGCCCATTCCGGCACCGGAACCTGCTCCACATCGGTTGTGACGATCTCAAAGATGCAGGCTTCAAGAATCATCTCCGGATCTGCTGCGCGGACTTGCGGAACCAGCTGCCTGGCGCGTTCAAAATTCTGAAGCAAATTGGCCTCGCCGCCCCACAGGCAGATGCTTCGTCCGATGTACTTCGCGCCGACGTGGGTGAGCATCCGTAAGTTGTCGTCGAGATCACCTCTTCCGTTGAGCAGGCCCTCCATCGAAATAGAGCGCGATAGATACTTATCCAGCACCTCGCGCGAGATGGTCTGGTCAAATTGATAACTTCGCTCGTGGCGTGCCCGCCCGGAGGCGGCAAGGGCGTTGCCCGCCAGCGCAACTGTGGACAACGCAATTGAAGAAGTCAGGAATCGTCGTCGTTCCACGAAGCCTCCGAGAGAAAGACTCTCCGCGGATGTGTAGCGGTAATCATCGCATTCCACAGTGACACGGCGCCGAAAGCCGCAACCGCTCTTTCGGGAGACGCTGCCTTTCGCTCTGCGTCATGCCAGCGTTCCCAGTCCGTCGTGAATCAAAGCATAACTTTGAGTTTCCCGGTGATCACTCTAGGTGAAAGTCATTCGAGACACAAGGTTATGTCTGACTCTAACGTGTCCATAAATTCATGAAAACAAATGCGCATTGGCGAAGGAGTCACTCTAACGGTAGATACCTTGCAAAAGCCAAATGCGATCAGGCTAATTGACCATTTCATGCGGATGGGCCTTCAATTGACTAAAGTGTTGCATTCGAAATTGTCGATACATTGCGTCTGGCGAACTTGCAGGTTCGCTGGCGGTAGTAGCGCTGAATCGATTTCGGCATCACCCGACAGGCGCCCGACCGTCTTCCGCAATGCTTTGCGGGCCTCCTCCGACAGGATTGCGATAGCCGTTGTTCGTTCAACCTGTCGCACTTCCGTTCGCTGTCGACCGGTCCGACTTTCTGTATCTACAACACGAAACCGGTATGAACAAGGGCACACTCTCCAGTCGTCTTTATCGACTGGAGGAGGTTGGTTACGTCGCAGTTACAAAGACGCATCTGCACCATCACCGAAGGCCGGGGCATCACCAGAGCGCTCTTCGGGGGCAAGCCCCGCGACGTGAACGCTGCGCCCGGCAGGCCAGCAACCGATTCTGAACGATAGAACCTTGCCTGAAGGTAATTCGATCTGGGATATGAACCTGGATCGGAAGTAAGTATTCAATGAGGGCATCGTCTTCAAGCTGAAGTTCGAGGCTTACAATACATTCAGCAACAGGGACCTTGGAAAGTCGGACGGGCTTATAACTGATTCCGCTCTGGTCCGGATTATAAGCAGTGGACAGTCGCACAATTTGCAAATTGGCGCCCGACTCTCCTTCTGATTGGCGTTGATTGGAACGGGTGGGTCGCCCAGCGACGACTCGCTCAGTCTGCAGTAGTAGTTCTTCGCTGGGCAGCATTCCATGCAGATTAGAGGATAGAAGAATGAAGAAACAGGAAGCTGTCAGCCGTCGTAGGCTGACGGAAAATGCGGGCTGTCTCGCCGTATTGTTCCTTCTTCCAGCCGCTCTTGCGGGCAAGGCTCCGTTATCGTCCGGCGCCGGTGACAATACCGCAATTCATCTGAAGGCTGACGCTACAGCGCCTGGAAAGCCGCTCGTGCACTTCTGGAGTAAGGTTGTCGGCGCTGGTCGTGCAAACGAAGGCCTGCGAGCCACTTGGCAGGAAGAACTTGCGACGGCAACAAAGAGCGACGGATTTCAATATGTGCGTTTTCATGGAATATTCCAAGACGACATGTTTGTCTATCGTGAGGATAAGCAGGGAAATCCAATCTATAACTTCCAATATGTGGACGATTTATATGACCGCATGCTGGCCAAGGGTGTCCGCCCCTTTGTCGAGCTGAGTTTCTCGCCCGCTCAGCTTTCGACCGTGCATGGCACGACATTCTGGTGGCGCGCCGACGGCAGTCCGCCGTCCAATTACCTCAAGTGGTCGGCATTAGTCCAAGCATTTGTCCAGCATTGCGTCGATCGATATGGAATCGCCGAGGTTCGCAGGTGGTATTTCGAGGTGTGGAACGAGCCGAATCTGTATGAGTCATTCTTCCGAGGCGGATCACAACAGCAATATTTCGAGCTGTACAAAGTGACCGTTGAGACTATCAAGGCGGTGGACCCACAGCTTCGGGTCGGCGGTCCCGCGACCAGCAATTTCAATATGGATCAGGAGGCGCTTCAGAAGGCGGAAGGTTCGGGAAAGCCATTCGATCCCTTTTCGATTCCATGGCGTCCAATTTGGATTATAGAGTTTCTGGATTATTGCCACGAGAATCATCTGCCAGTGGATTTTGTCTCAACTCACCCCTATCCGCAGGATTTTGCTATTGACCAGCCGGGGATACCGCAGCGACAGCATTATCGCCGGAGTATCAATGCGACACGTGACGATCTTCGAGCGCTCCGGGAGATGATCGATCACAGCCCATATCCTAAGGCGGAGATCGAACTGACAGAATGGAATTCGAGTCCGTCCCCCGTGGACCATTCACATGACTCTCTGGCGGCTGCAGCCTTCGTTGCAAAGACCAACCTCGAAAGCATCGGTCTGGTAGATTCGCTTTCTTACTGGGTGTTCACCGACGTCTTTGAAGAGAACAGAAATACTGACTCGATCTTCCACGGTGGCTTTGGCCTCATTAACTATCAGGAGATCGTGAAGCCGACATTTCATGCGTATCGCTTGATGAATCTACTCGGCGACCAGAAGCTGGCTCAGGTCCCCGGAGGAATAATAACTCGCTTCAGCGAGAGCGGGCGGATCGCCGTTATGGCCTATAATTATCCGCCTGAGATGAAGGTCTCGCTGCCGGTGAGCAACACGCTGGAGGCCGCGGATGCAATCGATGATAGCGGCAGCGCGCGCGATTTCACCTTGGATTTGTCGCATTTGCCAGCCGGCGCAACTTTTGTCATCGAGACTCTCGATAAACAGCATGGCGATGCTGTCGCAGCTTGGGAGGCGATGGGAAAACCGGAACCACCAAATCAAGAACAGACAGAGCTGCTTCGAGAGGAGGCGTGGACCACGCGGAAGGAGATCGTTAGGGCGGATCCCGAGGGCAAACTTCACATCGAGACCAGCCTACCGCCGTGGGCATTAATGTCCATCCGCCAAATGTAATCTCTGGAGGAGAAAATCAGCTTTGGCGAGCAAGTCTTCGTCCGGCCATTTCGGGAATTCCCTGCTTCGCTTTGGTCTGGAATGCTTTGACGACCTCTGCGCCCGGACGCTCGGGATGGGCGACATTTCAGATCGATAACGCGCAAACAGCCTCAAAGGAGCGAATAGAGATGGAATCGTGCGAGACGGCGTTGACTTCGAGACGGCAATTGCTTTCGCGAGGAACCGCGGCCAGCGTTATGACGATGCTTAGCTCGCCGTCAGAAGCGAGCGGCGCCGTTCATGCTCATCTTGAATGTGGCGCACAGAGCGTCAGAGAATTCGGAGCGGCGGGTGACGCGGTGAGCGATGATACTGCCGCGTTTCAGCGTGCGCTCGACGCCGTCTCCCGCGCCGGTGGGGGGACCGTCTACGCACCGCCGGGCAGATATCTCTTCAGGGGAACGATCAACGTTCCGGCTGGCGTGACGCTTCGCGGTTCCTTCACCTGCGTGCCGTCTCACGTTGGCTTGCGAGATCAGGGAGCTGCCAAACCGGGCGACGATGGCACCGCCCTGCTGGTGACGGCGGGAAAGGGAAACGAGGATGGCACGCCGTTTCTCACGCTGAACACGAATAGTTCCGTTGCCGGGATCACGATTTTCTACCCCGAACAGGTCACTGACTCCGCGCCGGTTCCCTATCCGTGGACGATCGTCATGCGGGGGAAGAATCCCGCGATTTTCGATGTGGAATTGCTCAATCCCTATCAGGGAATCGACGCCAGTATGAACGAACGACACAACATACGGAACATTACCGGCCAGCCCATCCGACGCGGGATATTTGTGGATGCTATCTATGATATCGGACGCATCGAGAACGTTCACTTCAACCCCTGGTGGAGCTCGCACAGCGCAGTTTACGACTGGCAAATGCAGAACGGGGAAGCATTCATTTTCGGGCGGGCTGATTGGGAGTATGTTCTGAACACGTTCTGCTTTGGATATCATGTTGGCTATAAATTCATTGCGACTGACACTGGAGAGTGCAATGGCAACTTTCTTGGAATCGGGGCAGATGATTGCAACCGCGCGGTTCTCGTTGAACAGAGCGCCCAGTATGCCCTGCTCATCGCAAACGCGGAATTCACCTCGTTTCATGGCACTGACCCAACCATGGTGGAGGTAGGGCCAGCTCATCACGGCGTCGTTCGCTTCAGCAACAGCGCCTTTTGGGGGCCCTGCGACCAGATTGCGAAGATCGCTGGTACAGGCACCGTGGGATTCAGCGACTGCACATTCGTGCAATGGGGAAGGGACGGAGATCGCGCCGCAATTCAGGCGAGTTCCGGGACGGTCCTGATCCGGGGATGCGAGTTTCGTCAGAATAAACTGCACATTTCCCTGGAGGAGGCTGTGAATTGCGCCATCATCAGCGGCAACATTTTCAAAGGTACCGCCAAAATCGCCACTGCGCCGCAAGCAAACGTGCAGATCGGATTGAATGCGGGTTATTGATACCACTTATTTCTCACCGATCACGGAACTTTCACGCCTGAGTGGGAAAGCCGTTTAATCACGATCGAGCGTGAATTGAAAATGAAGACTCCAGATGGTCATCTTATCAACGCAAATGTCACATTCAATCGGCTCTAGGGAGCGCCCCTCTTGCGTTCACACTCTATCCCCCGTGATCTTGGCGCGATTGCCGGGCTATTTTCCATCTTTGCCATCCGGAGTGGATTCTTTATACAGCTGGATTTTCAGGTCCCCGCAAGCGATTGCCGCGAGCTCATCGTCGCTAAAGTCATCTGCTGTCCGATACTTGAGCCGTTGCAGCTCTGCTGCCCTCTCGAGTTCTTGCTGCTGCAAAACGTGCACCATACGTGTTGACGCAAGATGTCTGGGGAGAGACTTATTTACCAATTGCTTCGCGACTCCCTCGCGCTTCTTGATGACTGTTTCCTTCCCGTTCACGGTAATCCTCAGGGGTGAGTCGAGTTTTCGCATCACCGCCGACCCGATTTCTGGCAATTTTCTTGCCCGCCCCGCGGGATTTCCCGAGACGCCTTTCTTGAACCGACCGCCTTCCGGGAGTTTACCGTAAGGTGACCGACGAGTTCCGGACGTCTCAGAGGCACCTTCTTCTGAGACGGCAATCCAGATATGTGTGGGACATTTTCTTGTCGTGGAACATCTCGAACAGTTGGAAAGTTCCGACAGTCGAGCGGCTTATAGTTTGGTTCCAATCAGAACTCTTGCGAGAATGCGTTCACACGTTTTGCAGCGGTCTTTGATGAACAAATTGAGGTCGAATCCCCACGGGCGCCAAATGCCACAGACAGTCTCCGTTCCTTTGGGAATATCGGAAAATTTCTGTTGTTCATCCTCTAAGCGGACCGCATGGAGTTTCCAACTTGAACGTCCCCCGTCAAACCCGCGCTTTACCAGTGTCCGATTTGTCGCAATCGTAAGCCATTCAATGCGGCTCATGCATGGCCTCCGACGTAATCAGCCACGGGTTCATGCGGTCCAAGGTATTTAAATATGTAACCAATGCAGTAGCACCGTCTTGCTTGACAATGACCGAAATACCTGTGAGGATCAGCCGTTGTTTGCATATCCCATACCTGCAAGAACGCCGCGCATGTGGGCAAAGCTGACGGAGACACCGGGCATTGGGTCATCGGCATGGATCTCGTATTCGAGATCGACGAACCCCTGATACTTAGTCGCAATAAGGGCCTCGAAGATCCCTCGAATCGGCATGATACCTTCTCCAACGGAAACTTGACCTTCCTTACTCTGGAAGTTGGCTAGATCCTTCATGTGTACGTTAAACAGCCGCGGCCCCACAGTGTGGATAGCTTTGACCACGTCTGTGCCAGCACGCACCGTGTGGCCGACATCGATGCAGCATCCCATCCGAGAGTCCAGATTCTTCACCGCCTTCAGCACATCCAGCGGCGAAGGCCACACATTATCCTCAGGTCCGTGATTATGGATAGCGAACCGAATGTCATATTTCTTTACAAACTTCTCAATTCGGGGAAGGATTTCTGGCGTTGGGTCGCCAGCGACAATGACAGAAATCCCTGCCCGCTTGCAGTATTCGAATTTGTCGCGAATATCGTCGTCTGCATCTTTTGGGAAATAGATCGTCCCTGCAGCATGGAGCTTGATCTCGGCCGCGGCATAGTCCGCCAATGCCTTGCCTTCGTCTGTTGGATCTGAAGGAAGGTGATCTTTGACGTCCTTGGCGTTCAGATCAACGAGGTTTAGTTGCTTCATGTAATCGATCAGTTGCGTGCGGGTAAAGTCACGAAATGTGTAGCTGGCAAGTCCCAGATGAATCTGCGAGGGTCTACGACTTGCCGGTAATGACTGCGCAAATGCGGGAATTGCGCTTGTCGTGGCGCATGCCGCGGCAAGAAGCGCGCTCGATTGAACGAAATTGCGACGCGACAAAGATGGCTTCATATGTAGGGACTCCTCCTTGAGTATTTTTGATAGTGATTGCCATTTAGCAACAATTCTGTTTGACCAACCGAGTCCTGCTGGCGCTCAAGGTGCCGTGTCCAGTCGGTTTCAATGGAGTTCTCGCGAGCGAATTAGAGATGCGGCGCCCAACCGCTCTCATATTCGCGACCCCACAGTTTCATCGCCTCCGGATCGTGCTCTATCTTTGCGTCTCTTGCGTCGAGTTTGAGTGTCCGGTTCACATCCCAGGCGACGTTCGAGAGCTGAAGCATCGTGACTGCGACGTTGCCAACTGAGACAGGCGCATTGAGTTTCTCGCCTTTGCGGATTCCCGCGATGAAGTTCGCAAAGTGTGCGTCTGTCATGGAGTCGCGGCCAGTGAGGTCAGAGGACGAGGTTGCCCCGCCGGTCTTGAATTCGGCCGTCTTATTTCCATCGAGATCGTAGACTTCATAGCCATCGCGATCGATAAGCACCGAGCCAGTGGTGCCAATGATCGTGGAGCCTCGGTCGCGGTTGTACAATTTCATCCCGGAACAGCATTTGCACTCCCAAGAGATCATCTTGTCGCCGTATTCGAAGCTGGTTACAAGAGAGTCATAAAACTGCCAGTCGTCTTTGAAGGCATATCTTCCCCCCGTTGAGGATATGGTTTGTGGATAGTCGACCCCCAGCGCCCAGCGGCATACGTCAATTTCATGGGTGCCATTATTCAGAGCTTCGCCGGTGCCGTAGGTTTTGAACCAGTGCCAGTTATAAGGTTGCACGTTGTCCTTATAGGGTCTACGAGGCGCAGGTCCCTGCCAGAGATCCCAATCAAGTTGCTGCGGAACCGGTACCTCCTTCCCAATGCCGATCGACTTTCTTACGTTGTCGTACCAAGCCTTTGCATAGTAGGCCCTGCCAATGAGGCCGTTGTGGATTCTATCGACAATCTCAATGGTGTGGGCCGATGATCTCTGCTGTATGCCCATCTGGACGAGTTTTCCAAACTTTTGCTGAGCTTCAACAAGCAAAGCACCCTCCGCAGGATTGTGGCTGCATGGCTTTTCTACGTAGACATGTTTGCCTGCTTCTAATGCGAGGATCGCCATAGGTGCGTGCCAATGGTCCGGGGTAGCAATGGTAATCGCGTCCACATCTTTCGCCTGTAGGACGTGGCGGAAGTCCGTGTCGGTGATCGGAATATAGCCCAACTCGCTCTGCACATTGCTCGCAAACTTTTTTAGGGTATTCCCATCCACATCGCAAACATGCGAAATTTGCGCGGAGTCCTTGTTTGCCTTTAGTGACGAAAGATGAGCCGCGGCTCGACCGTTTAGGCCGATCACCGCAAAGTTAAGACGCTCGTTGGCGCCGAGTATCTGTCCATAACTCTTGGCGGTCGACCCGATTGCGAGGCCGGCCGCCCCAACCGCAAGAGTATCGAGAAATTCACGCCGAGTGACCAATTGAAATCTCCTTTGAAAAGCGCACTTGTGCCGCAAGATCTGCGAGCGAAAATCGTTAAGCACGGTCCTCGAAAGCTAGAGGTTGCCCGAATCCATCAGGGCTCGTTTCATTCCGGCCCAGCTAATTCGGGTTGATTCTTCCGGCGTTCCCGCTCCGCGCCAGTGGGTTTCAAGGCTGACAGCATCTTGATAGCCAAACTGTTTAAGAGCACGAAACTGCCCAGCCCAATCAATGAATCCCCTATTGACCGGTGACCATTCAATCTTGCCATCGGAATTCTTGACTGCATTCTTGCAATGACAGTGATGAATGCGGTTCTTTGGGAGCATCTCCCAAGCGACAGGAAATGCGTCCAACTCCCCTCGCATTACGGCGTTGGCCGGATCCCAATTCAACGCTAGGTTTGGGGACTGGACGGCATTGAGTGTCTTTGCAGCCTCACGACCGGTCGCCGTGTTGCATTCGAACTCGTTCTCAAGTACGAGCAGAACACCATGGTCACCGGCAGTTTCCGCGGCCGAGCGAAGCTTCTCATCGATCTCTGCACGGAAGGGAGCAACATCGTCAATGCGCCAGAAGTCAAAGCAACGGACTTTTCCTGTCTTGAATTCCTTAGCCAAGGAGATTGATCTTTCGAGAATCTCATCCTGCTGTTTATAAGCAACCTCGACTGCGTTATGAACGTCCCCCGTCGAACTATTCGAAGATTTTGGGGCGCCGGGCCAGTCGGTTTTGAATAGTGGGCTGGCGATATCTGTGACCCGCAAATTGTATTTGGTGAGAATCCTTCGAGCTTCTTCGATCTCGGATGTTGTCAGAGAAATGCAATTCTTATTCCACATCGAGCGCAATTCGATCCAGCTCAGACCAAAATCATGCGAGACAACGTAGCAGACGTGGTCAAAGTCCGCTGAGATCTCATCGTTGATAATCGAGATTTTGAATTGAGACTTCGCCGGCTGTGCAACGCAGAGCTCCAGACTTGCCTTGAGGGTCGCGCAGGCCGCGACTACCTCTCGAATAAAACTCCGCCTCGTTTGCACCTTTATTTGTCCTCTTAAATAACGTTCGATCCGAGAAAAGTGGACTGCCGCGAATTATTGAGTGAAATGGCCGGTCATCTTCGGAATTGGTGACCGGCCAATAATGTTGGACCTGACAGGATTCGATCTAGAATGTGAACTTAAACGATCCCTCCAGAACGCGGCCGCCTCCCACACCGTTCACAGCGCCCTGGCCACTGCCGACCGTGCCCGTAACCGTGCCGAAGCTCGCTGCTGTTACGCCGCTGGCGTTCGGGTTGGCGAATTGTGGTGTGTTGCTTAGCTGAAATGCATCGACGCGGACTTCAACGGCAGTCTCGCGATAGACTGCGAACTTCTTGAAAATGGAGGCGTTGTCTTGAATGTATCCTGGTCCGCGGAATTGCCCTCTGCCGGTATTGCCCAGGCCGGGGCTGGTGCAAGTTGACGGCGTGTAAACGCCGCCGCTGAGAGATCCTGGCGTCGCACCGGTGCAGCCGGTCGGTTGCCCCCAGGTGCCAGGAATTGTTGAGTTTGTGTCGAACCAGGGTGAACTGGACCCAACGTGATGAGTCGTTGACCACTTCGTTAAGAGACTTGCAGTTTGCGTTGTTCCGGGGGTATTAAGCGAGTTGCCGCTGGCAGTGATGGTCAAAGGCAGACCGGAGACGACAGAGACTAACCCTGTGAGCTTCCATCCTCCAAGAATGGCGTCTCCAACTTTGGAATTCAAGAATTCATGGCCCTTTCCCAAGGGTAAGTCGTAGGTCATGGTCTGCTCAAAGTTCGTCTTCCGATCCTGGTCATCTGGGCCGTAGTTTCTGCGAAAGTTGGTGAAGAATTGTACACCGCCATCGGGGTCCGATATGTAATTCAGGCCCTTGCCCCATGTGAAAGCGGACATAAACGTCAGCCCGTGCGAAGCGCGTTCTGTGAGCTGGGTCTGCAGCGCAGTGTAATTGGAGGAGAAACCGAGGTAATACTCAGTGGTGGACGCAGTGCGTCCGAAGGTAGCATCCTCAGGGTCCGAGGCTGCGCCGCCGTCAAAAGTGTTGGGATCGTTGATGTTCTGGCCCGAAGACATATGCGTTCCGTGGTTTGCCACATAAGCGACCTGAAGCGAAAAGTTGCCACGGAATGCCCTCTCCACTGCAACGTTCCAGGAATCGGCGTAAGGATTCTTAAAGGTCGGTGGAATATAGAAGAACGACGAACTATTCAGCAATGAATTCCCAGACACGTTGATAATTCCGTTGGACGGAATCGGAATCGCAACAGGCGCCGGGAAGCCCGCCTGAAATGTGGCCACCGTCACCCCATCGGCCAGCACGGCTGGCGTATAGGGTGAAGAGCCCGTGGGGTTATAGGCATTGTTTGCACGAATGGGGTAGTTGTATGCATAGCCGTTATCAGGGAAGGGCACATAGCTGATCCCGAATCCAGCCCGAACAACTGTATTGTCTGTGAGTCGATAGGAAACCCCAAGGCGCGGAGCGAAATAGCCGTATTGTGTTTTCATGCCCAGGTTCGACGGGTTGCCGCCCAAGCCAGCCAGCACGAGGGTGTTATTGGTGGGGTCATAGTTGGAGAAGCCACCAGCGACCTTCGGGGTAGCGGGAGGATAAAATTCCCAGCGAAGGCCCATATCCACGGTCATCTTGGAGGTTGCCAGCCATTTATCGCTGGCAAAAGCAAAGAACCACCACTGCCGGTAACAGGGGAAGAAGGTGTTGAGGTCGCGGCCAGCTAGGCTTGGCTGATCGAGAAGGAAACTGGCGATTTCGTTGCCAGCGTTGGTTCCGATTGCGCCCGCGTTGGAGGTCTGAGCTTCTGAAAAGGTGTAGGCGCCACGCGGTCCAAAGGTCTGATCTTGCAGAAGGTCGTCTCGCACGCGCCGTACGTCCGCTCCGGCCTTGAACGTGTGGTTGCCAACGATTTTTGTCCAGATGTTTACGGCGTCGATATTTGCCTCGGCTCTTACCCAAGGCTCGGATGGGGAGTAGCCGATCAGGGGGTTGTTTCCGCCGAAATCACCGAGAAGGATTTCGGCCTGTCCGCTCGTGAACGGCTGTGACGCGATATTCACGCCGGGAATGCCAATGGTTGTTGCATCGCTTGTCCCGTTGTCGCTGACTAACGACTCGTTGCGCTGATGGGCGACACCTAACCGCGCTTCAGTAAAGAACGTGGGCGAAAAAATGTGCACGTAGTTCGCGCCTGTACTGTAGGCATTTTGGGGGCCTGTACCCTCAAAGCTTCCCCCCGCAAGGGGCCCACCCAAAAAACTTCCAAAAGTGGCGGCCTGGAAGGTAACTATGTGCGCAAAGCTGAACCGGCCGCTGAGATGATTCTTCTCGTTGGGCGACCAATCGACCTTTGGATCGAAGCTGTCCATGGTCTTCGTGAATGGGACGTTCGCTGAGTAGTTGTTACCGAGATTGTTCAAAGGCGCTGTCTCTGCCGCATACAGCGGTGTGACCGCGTTCTTCTTCGCAGCCGCGTATATATCTTGCAGGATGAGAAGTGAGACCGGGTTCACCCTGCTTAGCGGAATTTGATTGTTCACAAAGGGTGTGCGCGGCGAACTAGCCAAGCCACTGCCCGTAGCAGGATCGTATATCTGACCCGCACCACTGGCGGAATAGGCGGAGCTCAGGTCGATATTGCCGCTTGAATTTGCAGTGAACCAGCGGGAATCAGGGACGGTGGTGACCTCCGCGATCGCTTCGTGATCGGAAGTGTGCAGATAGTCCCCGAAGAAGAATAGTTTGTCCTTCTTGATTGGTCCCCCAATAGCAGCACCGAAATAGTTGTAAGACAAATGACCCAGGGGGCCCTGGAAATAGGAGCGGGCGTTAGCGTCGTTGTTCTCGACGAACTCGTATGCGGAACCATGGAAATTGTTTGTCCCTGATTTGAGGGTAACGTTGGTAACACCGCCAGTCGCGCGGCCGAGTTCAGCTTCGTAGTTGTCCGTGGAAATGTCGACTGATGCAATTGCCTCTTCTGGTGGAATGATGATCTGCAGAAGGCCAGTGCGCTGATCATCGTCGATGCCTTCGATCTGATAGAGATTGCCCATGAGTGGCAAGCCGTTCATCTCCGTCTGAAGAGAACTCGCCGCGTTGAAGAACTGCGAGTGCTCGAAGATTCCGGGCGCCGCGCCGGGCACGGTGTTGAGCAATGATTGGAAATTGTGATTCGTACCAAGCGCCATATCGGCGAGGTTTTCCGCTTCAATCTTAGTGCTTATGTCAGCACGATCCGTTTGAAGAAGAGCCGGAGCAGTGGTGACAATAACAGTTTCGGAAGCGTCGCCAGGAGCAAGGGAGACATCCACTCGGGTGGATGAGTTGCTCGCAACATCAATGTTTTCACGGGTCTCTTTCTTGAATCCGTTTGCTTCGACCGTCACTTTGTAGCGACCTGGCAGTAAATCCGGAAAGGTGTAGTTACCGCTCTCATTGCTTGTCGACACCAAATTCTCTGAGGTCGATATTTCAGTAGCGGTGACTTTGGCGTTTGAGACAACCGCGCCAGTGGCATCAGTGACTGTCCCAAGCAGCGTTGCGTTCACTGCCTGTCCAGGGAGCGAGTGCGAAAATCCAAGCAACAGTAGCGAAAAAACCGTCGCCAGAACTGGTTTCGTCGACTTGAACGACATTGTTGGGAGCCTCCGATTTGAGTTTGGTTCGAAAGTTGAACCGCTGGTCACTCGAATGCCGGTTTTAACGGTCAATCGGCTGCGACCCACGTCCCCCCTGAATCAGCACATCCGAGAGGCGCTGGAAGCAGCGTCACAATATGAAGTCAAGGCATGGAAATCTGCCAAGGGATAGCCGAAGCAAACAAAGTGAAAACATTGTTTTCACTTCATTAGGCAATCTCATCAAAGGGGCTTCGATATTATGTCTATGAATCTAAATGGATTAGACCAGTCAAGTGGCTGCGATGCTTCGCGTCGAACGCCTCATCGCCAACACGTAGCCTGAAAAGCGATGGTATTCATTGTCGTGAAGGGGGTTGTTCAGATGGGAACAGTCCCTGGAATTCAGGGATCTGCTGGTGTTAGGGCTGAATGATGCGCGTTGACACGATATCTATCGAGAGTGGGGCCCCGGCAACTGATCGCGCCCGGATGAGCGCTTCAAAGTATGTCGGATTTCGGGGATTTCTGTGAACCCCTATTGCCTGTTCCAGTCTGGCGCGTTCTACAGGATTTGCGAGAAGTACGCTTGCCGCCTCGGTTCCTTCCTGCATGAGACCTTGGAGAATTAAGACACTTCCCTGTCCCCTAGTGTTTGGCAATAGGGAAATGGTCGCAAAGTCTTCGCCGGCCGCGCCGGTGGTTTCAAGGCCTTGGAAGATGGTTGGCTCTCCGGGCAATGGTTTCTTGTTTCGGAAGTACGGCCTTCCGCCAACACTGGCTTCATTCACTTCGAAGTTAAGCTGGTTCGCAAAAACCGATACCCATGGATTTGAAGCTGGACTACCAATGAAAATGTAGTTTCCTTGTTCAAGATCACGCGGACCAAGATCAGATGCTCCGCGGACCGTAAGTTGATCGCTCTGGGATCCCGCAAGCTTTACAAGAGTAGTCGCTGCGGCAACATTCGCGTATGAAGTCAGTTGAGAGTGGGAAATGTAGGTGATCAGTCGCGCTTCGTTTTCTGACATCGACGGCGTGATCAGGTTCTTCAGATAATCACGGCTTAGAAACTCTTCTAGCGGAATTTCCTTGTCCCCTGTCAGCCTCAACATTAATTTGCTGTCGCCAAGGACAATTGTGGTCTGATGCCCATCCTGGATGATGGCATCCAAGGGCCAAGGGAGAATTCGCGACCTCTGAATTACTTTGTGCGCGTCATACCAGCCTGCTCCGCAGACCAATGAAGCCGCTAGTGCGATCCAGGTGAACACCCGGTGGAGCACCACCCGAATCCTTGTCCGTCGCGCAATTGCAATATCGACTGGACTTTCGCTGGCAAAAGTGGCTTCGCGATCCCCATTGTGAAATACCAGCGAGTATGAACCTTTGGGAAGGTCGACTATAAGCGTTTCATCTCGTCCCTCACTATGGAAGTATTCGTGTAGCCTCAGGCGCAATTGGCGTACATGAACACGAACCGCACTATCCTCAGTCGGGCTATAATCCGCGGGCTTGCCAAACACGGCGATTCCAATTCGCTGCTCTGTGAGGTCATTGAGTTGGCCATGGATTGAGCGTTCGGCAAGATAACACAGCAACCCGGGGAGCCGAGTCGATTTCCTGAACGGATCCGTGAGCAGGATTCGCTCGATGAGTTGCCATCTGCTGTCGCATTTTAGGTCTGATTCAACATTCATATCTTCCAACAACTTGAGACTCCAATCAGATGGGACAAGGGGAAGTGGCTGCAACCACAACTCAATCTCGATAGGCCTCCATAGTGCCAAGCGATCGAATCAGCTCACGTTGGCGGCACGTCCATATACTAGCTCACTTCCTCGGTCGAGTAAGTGCATCTTCATCGTCACGCTGTGTCGGTCGGTAGAGCTGCGTGCCGAGTGGTTGTTTCACCAGTTGGCACGCATTTCGCTCGCTCATTCCATGCTCACTGGCACGGCCCATCGCACAACGCCGCCGCTCCGGGCTCAGAAGTTTCCTGAGGCAATGTCTCCTTCAACACCAGGTTATCCAGGCTCAGGTTCACTACCAGCCGCCTCAGCTTCTTGTTCTCCTGCTCCAGGTCCTTCAGTCGCCGAGCCTGGTCCACGTGCAGCCCCCAAACTCTTTCCGCCAGCAGTAGTATGTCTGCTCGGTGATTCCGCATCCACGGCAGGCTGCCAGCGTCGTCTTGCCGTCCGTAACAGCCCCTTCAACCTGCCGCAGCAAAGTCACGATCTGCTCCGGAGTGTGCCTCTTCCCTCGTGCCATTCCAGGCTCCTTTCATACCAGTTTCTCTCATTGCAACTGGTGCAAAAAAAACGCCGGGCACTCCAATACTTTTGCGGCTTTTTCGATAAGCTCGTTAACTCAGCGGTGGTTCACACGGCCGCGGTAAAACGCGACGAAGTGCGCGACATTAGAGAGAACGCATCTCTGAGCGACGCTCTTGCTCGGATGGAAGACCTCATTCGCGGCAGACTTAGACCGGGAAGGTCTGCCTGGACGACGACTCCTGCACGCAGTATTCCTCCGAACAGGCTGTGACCTAATGGGATGGACCCGCCTCGTAGAGGTGAGTTGATAGGCTCACCACGAGGAGGACGAACCATGAAGGTGGTAGCGGCTGTAGGGCTGGACATTGCGAAGCAGGTATTTCAGGTGC
>JBEKRG010000009.1:0-61251 GCA_049518955.1 Occallatibacter sp. | reverse complement strand
TTCCCACCCGGTCGTTCCTACAGAGCAAACTCGGCAGGCGTATGAGGCCCTGTTTGGGGTGCTGGCCCGAGATGCCTTTCAGACCACGCCCACGGGCCAGGTGGCCACCAGTTTCCCTGGCGCGGCTACTGTCTTTTCGCTGAATAGGAAACGCACGGCACAGCTCGTTCCCACGCATCGCCCGCTCATCGCCTATGACCACCTCTGCGGGATGATCCGCAGCCTGACCGCCGCGGAAGCCAAACCGGGCGCATCCAAGTTCGATGCGGCAATTCTCGCCGCCGAATCCGGGCCACTTGATTTCCCAACGGCCGCCGGCTTTCATCTTCAAGCCGATCTCGCCGTTCCCTCAACGCCGGGCCGTCATCGGGCCGTCCTGTTGCTGGTCCCCGATTCGATTCACGGGTCCGATGCCATCGCTCACGCCAACCTGGCCCAATTCAATTCGCTCGCCACCCAGGGCAACGTAGTCCTTGCTGTCACGCCGCGCCCATCTCCTCCCGGCACCGAAGCGATGAAGGCACATATTCTCGGGCCGTTCTATCTGCTCAGCCTTCGCGCCGATCTCGTCGGACGAACACTCGTCGGACTCCGCGCCGACGACGTGGTTCGCGCCGTCGATTATCTTTCCAGCCGTGGCGATGTCGATCCCACTCATATCTCCGCCAAGGCAAGCGGTCACATGGGTCTTGTGCTTCTGCATGCCGGCGTGCTCGATCGCCGAATTCGGCACATCGAAGTTGATCATGCGCTCACAAGCTACCGAAGCCTGATCGATGCGCCCTTGCCAACCGGCGCGCCGGAGGACATCATTCCCGGCGTGCTGCTTCACTACGACATTCCCGATCTCGTGCGTGCGCTCGGGGACCGCGTCGAGGAAACCAATCCGCTGAGTGGCGCCGACGATCTGAGCCAGGATTCAACCCCGCTCCAGGCAATCTCCGGCACAACCCCTTGAGGAGGCGTTACAAAACCGACACCGGAACATTACCACCTCACTCGCTATAATTTAAGGAACGAATAAACCCCTGAAGCGGTCGACACCTTGCCCGGAATGGCCGCAGAATATCATTGCGATTTAACTGCAATCGCCGCGCAGCATGATCCATCAAGCGATTTCCTCCATGCGCCAATCCTTATTCGATTTGTCGGGCAGAGTGGCCGTAGTTGCTGGCGGAACCACGGGCCTTGGCCTCGCGATGGCCCTGGGCCTGGCCGCCGCTGGTGCCGATGTTGTCCCCAGTTCGCGCCGCCTGCGTGAAGTGGAGAAGGCCGCCGCCGAGATTGAAGCGTTGGGCCGTCGCTCTCTTCGCGTAGTAAGCGACGTTCTCGATCGTCCCTCGATCGAGGCCTTGCACGATGCTGTCCTGGCGGCCTTCGGCAAGGTCGATATTCTCGTGAACGCCGCCGGCATCACGAGCAAATCTCCCGTCTTGCAGGCTCCGGAGGCGGACTGGTCACGCATCATCGAAACCAATCTCACCGGCACGCTTCGCGTTTGCCAGATCTTCGCAGCGAGCATGGCAAAGGCCGGTTACGGACGCATCATCAATGTCGCCTCTCTCGGATCCTTTGTCGCGTTTCGCGGCGTTGCGCCCTACTCGGCCAGCAAGGCCGGCGTGGTTTCGTTGACCAAAACTCTCGCCATTGAGTTGGCGCCCAACGGAGTCAACGTGAACGCGATTGCACCGGGCATCTTCGCTACGGAGCTGAACCGCTCGCTGGTCCAGGGAACGCTGCGCGGTAAGGAGCTTCTCATGCGCACGCCCATGCACCGCTTCGGGCAGGCTCACGAACTGGCTGGCGCAGCCATCTTCCTCGCTTCTGAGGCTGCTTCATTCGTAACCGGCGAAGTGCTGGCTGTCGACGGCGGATTTCTCGCCAGTGGCGTGAATCAATAGATTTCCGCCAGCGCGGCACAAGATCGCCGGGCGCCAGAAATGCGCTCGCTAAAATGCAGCCGTTGCGATCTGAACTTTCCGTCCTTCAGCGCAGGATGTGTAAATGCTCCGCACCAGTTGCAATGCGCGATATCCGTCGACTCCGGACGACGATGCTGGCCGGCCAGCCTTGCACGCCTCGCCAAAGTCGGCCAGTTGACGCTCGAACGGCGTGAGCGAGATTGCCATCGGGTCTGACGCGCCGGATTTGGCCTCAAGCGAAATCGGCGCCGGTTCGCCTTGATCGTCCCGCACATCCCAGGTCGTCAATTGGTCTCCGGTCACGATTGCGCTCCCCTTCGTTCCGTGGATCTCGATCCGCTCCGGATAGCCCGGCCACAGTGCGGTCGCAGCCTGAATCACGCCGGTTGCGCCCGATGAGTAATGCAGAACGGCGGACACCAGATCCTCCGACTCGATCTTGTGCGTGGCGCCGAGGTGCCAGTACCCGAAAACCTCATCCACCGCGCCGATCAGGTACAACAGAACGTCCACCTGGTGAATGGCCTGGCTGATGAGCGCGCCGCCTCCCTCGCCACTCCAGCTTCCCTTCACAGGCCGCGCATAATATTCGTCCGTACGGTGCCACTTCACGTAGGCGTCGGCCTGCAAGATGCGGCCCAGCCTTCCAGCCGCAATTGCGCGCTTCAAAAACAGCGTCGAGTCGTCGAAACGATGCTGGCTCACCACGCCAAGTTGAATCCCGGCCGCGCGCGCCAATTCGATCATCTTTGCCGCGGTCTCCAAATCGACCGCCATCGGCTTTTCAACCAATACATGCTTGCCCGTCCTCGCGCCCAGTTCCACTGCTGCCAGGCGGTAGCCTGGAAACGTGCATACATCGAGCCAATCCACGTCCGCGCGCTGGCTAAGCTGCTCCGGCGTGGCCACAAACTCCGCGCCCCATGCGTCGGCGAACCTGCGCCCGCGCTCCTCAGTCCGATCAGTAACCGCCGCAATCCGGTAGGCGATATTCTTGTATGCTTGTGCGTGCTTGCCTGCGATGCCGCTGGCGCCGATGAATCCCACTCTCATGGATAGTCAGTCTCCCGCATGGTCCCGGCCACCGTGGTGGGGGCCAATGAGGCCTTTAGGCGTGTACTGGAACGGGTTTGGAACTGGCCCGCTCGCTTTCGTGGCGCGACGCAAAGTCCATTTGCCGGAAGAGAACCTTGTGCAGCACCAGCGCAGCGGCCCCGCGCAGCCGCGCCGCATCGCCGTCCATGGCTGCTACCACGCGCGGAGTGTGCGGCGTAAACGATTTCGCAATCAGCTCGCTCTCGAGCAATGGGCAGATGCGCGGCCACAGCGCCGTGCAATCGCCCACGATGATGATGACTTCAGGCGCCAGCCCCGCTACCAGCATCGACAACCCTCGTGCCAGATAGGTCATCATTTTGTCGATGGAACGCAACGCGCGAATGTCGCCCTGCAATGCCAGCTCGAGCAACTCCTGAAATGAATTCAGTGTGCTTTCCGGCGCCAGTTCGCGGTAGTACCGCAGCCCGGCGCGGTTCGATGCAAATGTCTCCCAACACCCCACGCTGCCGCACCCGCATACTGGGCCGGTTTCTTCAAGCGGCATGTGGCCAAATTCACCCGCCATGTCGTCACGGCCCCGCACCAAGCGTCCATCCACCAGCATTCCCGCGCCAATGCCCTCCGAAACCGATATCGCAATCATGTTCGACACATCGCCAAAGTTGCCGAACCATCGCTCCGCGACGATGCAAGCGTTGGCCGCGTTCTCCATTTCAATCGGAGTGTCCAGGACCCTCTGCAATTCAGCGTAGAGATCGATCTGGCCCCATGGAGCATTGGGCGAAAAGAGCAGGCGGTGCGTCCTCTGGTCCACACGCCCTGAAACGCTCACGCCGAGACCTTGAAACATTCGGTCGCCGTATGTGGCGCGCAGCGATCGCGCCGCTCGAGCGATGTGGGCAATCGCGATTCTTGCTTCTTCAGGTGTCGAGCCGGCTTTGATCTCGAAGTCAGCTGCTTCACGGCCCAGGATCTTCCCGTTGATGTCAACGACGGCCAAATTGGCTTTCCCCGGGCGCAGATCGATGGCCAGCGTTACGTGCCGGTCATTCAGCGTCACATAGGTCGGCCTGCGCCCTCGCGGCAATCGCCCCAGGGTGCCCGGCACTACCCACTCCTCGTCGATGAGCTGGCCAATAATGACCGAAACCGTACTGGGTTGCAGGCCTGTCAGTCGCGCCAGGTCGGCCCGGCTCACAGGCTGGTGCAGATGGATGGCGTGAAGCACGATGTCGCGATTAATTTCGCGCGCAGTTTCGCTCGATGCCACGGCGCGGCGCGTTCGAGCAGGCTTATCGGTCACATGCATTTTTCAGCGCCTTCGTGAAGGGGATTACCAACGGAACTTTTCTTCCACTCAGCGCTTTCCCTGGAGAGATCTCCTGCAATCAATATAATCGAGCCGCCGCGGCACACCGTGCGCTCGCTGAGACCTCCCGGGGAACCGCTGAAGTTTGCGCCCAGAAAGCAGCACGGCAGCCCGCAAAGGAGCTGCCGCGCCGGTCGATCCGGAAAGCAGTTAGAAGTTGATGCGCCCGCTAAACTGCATCTGGCGCGAGCCCGCGTTTGTGCCGAAGGCCGCGACATTGAAGGCGTTGAAGTTGGTGATGTAACCAAACGTGCCGCTACCAACGGTAGTGTTGGGGGCGTTGAGCCACGGGTGGTTAAACACGTTGAAGGCCTCGAACCGTAATTGGAATTCGGATTCGCGGACGATGTGGAAGTTCTTGACGAGACTCGCGTTGGTCTGCGTATTGCCCGGCCCGCGGAACTGGTTGCGGCCGGTATTTGGAATCACTGGCGCCGCCGCTGACTCAGTCGGGCTTGAGAAGATGGTCGGGTCAAACCACGGCTTGCCGCCGCTCACGGGCGAGCCAGCATTCTGGGCGTGACCACTCAACTGCCTATAGGAACCGGTGAGCTGGGCATAAGTGTTGCCATAGCCTGGTGCAAACCCGCCAATGGTGTTGCTGTTCGCGCTCACTGAGAACGGGAAGCCGCTGTAGTGGCTGAACTGCCCGCTCAATTGCCATCCGCCAATGATGTCCGCTGCCAAGCCGTGATTGAGCCACATCTGGCCCGGTCCGAAAGGCAGGCTGTAGACGCCCCACACCTGCAGGTTGTGTTTTTCGTCAAAGCCCGCCGACCCACGGTTAAAGCGGAACATACTCGGATAGTTGAAGTGCGTGCCCTCGTTTCCGGAACCCGCTCCGTTGTCCTCGTAGTCGATGGCATGCGAGAAGGTGTAGACCACGCCCAGGGAGGCGTTTTTGCCCGCGTTGCGCGTCAACTGCGTTTGCAGCCCCTCGTACCCCGAGCTGAAGATCGGCAGGTTCACGGTGATGCCGCCGGTGTTGTAGCAGGTCAGGTTGGTGTTCCCGGCGCACCACTGCTCGTTGATGATCGTGTTGGCCTGGAAACTGCAGTTGCCGGTCAACCCCGTCGAAGGATTGTACTTACCGGTGGGCAGGCATGGCGAGGAAGCTGTCGGAAAGTTGGCTGCATTGAGATAGCCGACACCGTCCTGCTGGCGGACGAAGTGGTCGCCCACATAGCCGACGGTGCCCACAAAGCCTAACCCGACGGTCCGCTGTACAACCAGGTTCCAGCTTTCGATGTAGCCACGGCGGAAGTTCTGCGGCACCGTATTCGTCGACCCTGCGATGGGCAGCGATGCGAACCCGGTTGAGTAGTTGGGTGCCATCTTGGCACTGTTGGGAATGCCGTAGGTAAGGTTCATCGGCGCATTGCCGTTTGCCGGATCGACGGCAATGGTAAAGTTCCCGGTTCCCTGGTAGTTAGGCGCCAGATCCTCGGGGAACGAATCGCGCAGGTAACGCATGGAGTCCGGATCGGTCGTCAAACCAAAGCCGGTGCGGATGACCGTCTTATCGTTCAGGCGGTAGGCGACGCCAACGCGAGGCACGATCTGTCCCCATCCGGCACCGATGCCTCCGCTCCGCGGGTTGCCATTAATGCCGCCCACTTCCACGTTCGCAGATTGCGGCAGCTGCGGAAGCAGAACGGATGCGCCGGTGTGATCGCGATACGGGGCCGGATAAACCTCATACCGGATGCCGTAGGTCAGTGTCAGCTTGGGAGTCGCCGTCCACGTATCCTGCGCATAAAGGCCATGTTCGGTCCAGCGCAGAGCGTTGGGATTGAAGACCTGCGAAGGGTCACCAATCGCATTGCCCGTGCCGTTGTTGGGCAGGCCCAGCTGGAAGTCGGCAAGCGAGTTATATCCGTCGATGGCGCAAGAAGCGGCTGTCGCCGTCGCAGGGGTGCCGCAGCTCATGCCGCCCTGGAAAAAGAAGCCGCCGCGCGGAACGTTGGGTTGCCCGCCGCTAGTGGGTTGGAAGTGATTGAGATCGAAGTGGTAATACGTGTAACCCGTCTTGAAGGCATGCTTGCCCTTCAACCAGCTCACGTTTACGTCGCCAGTAAACTGGTTGTCGCGGAACTCGAAAGGGTTGGACCCGTTGTCATTGCCAACTCCGGTAAACGTCGTGAGGTAGAATCCCGGCTGGCCAACATAGTTCAGGCCAATGCCGTTCGTCCCCGGAATCTTCAGCGTGTTCAGGCCGTAGTCGCCCAACGCCACGTCAAGCGTGGACTGCGCGTAAGTCAACAGGCGAGTCCAGCCACCGTCGGCATCGAGCACGAGGTTCTGGTTGAAAACATGGCTGAAGCCGAGCCCGGCGTTCTGGCCGCGACCTCCGACATTGCCCGGCTGTCCGCCGTCAGCCGCGGGACCGCCGGCGCAGGCGTTGCTGCCCGTGCAAGGCGTGTTACCCAGGACCTGGGGATCGCTGAGCGTGTAGGGCGTGATGCCGTATTTGCCGAAGACTTGAGTGTTCTCGTTGGGAATGTAGGTAATCTTCGAGTCCGACGCGTTGCGGTTGTAAGCGACGGTCGACGTTGCCTGATAATCGTTGAGCATCACCTTGCTCAGCAGGGTCGCGCTTGGCGTGCTGATGAGTTTCGAGATCGCGGCAAGGTCCTGCATCATGATCCCGCCTGCCAGCGAGATTCTCGAGGCGGGAATGGTGTTGACGTTGGCTCCCGTCTCGCCATACTCAGCGGTAAATGTGGGCCGGCACTGATATTGCAAATACCCGTTCGTATACGAGGTATCCGGGCTCGGACACAGCGTGGGGTTGACAGTGCCTTCCCAGCCCGTAGCCTGTGGCAACGGATCGTAGAGCGTCGCGACTGAAGCTGCTTCGGAAAAATTGCCGCCGTTCATCAGCGTGTCGGGAACGGTTTCGGGAACGGACGCCAACGTGCGCTGCGTGATGCGGTCGAAGTTGGTAAAGAAAAACAGCTTCTTCTTGCCGGTCAGGATTCCGGGAATATAGACTGGCCCGCCAATGTTAGCGCCGTATTCCTGATTAATGTTCTTGGGGACCGTCGGCTGCACCGTCGCAGTGTTGAGGTAAGCGCGCGCATTCACCGCCGCGTCCTGGTAGTACCACCACCCGCCGCCATGGAAATCGTGGCCGCCGCTCTTGGTGGTTACGCGGACGGAAGCGCCGCCTGCCTGCCCTTGCTCGGCGTTGAAGTCGTCCGTGGTGACAGTGACGCTTTCCACCGCGTCGGCCGGCGTGACGTAGGCGATGAGGTAAGGCAGCCATCCGTAATAATCGATGGCGCCGTCAATGCGCGTGGTATTGCCGTTGTACGAGTTGCCGTTCACGTTCACCGACAGGGCGCGCGAGGGGTTGCCTCCAATGGAATTCTTTTCCTGTACCTGGGCAGCGCCGGGAATCAGCGTGTAGAGCTCTTCGTAATTGCGGCCCTTCGAGGACGTGATAGGCAACTGCGAGATTTGTGTCTGGTTGATTTCGCTGTCGACCTCGGCCGTTTCTGTCTGTAACTCGGGCGCCGCCTCGGTTACTACGATCTGCGTCGACACAGACGCCGGGGAAAGCGAAACGTCGATGCGCACTTCCTGGTTGACCGACACTGTGATGTTCTTCTGCGTGAAGCCAGCGAAGTTTCCCGACTGCGCAATGACAAGGGTATATGTGCCGGGCAGCACGTCCAGAATGTTGTACGAGCCATCCCCATTCGCCTTCTGCCCGCGGTTTTCGCCCGTGGCCTGGTTGGTGATCGTCACAAGGACATTTGGAACTACCGCGCCTGTCTTGTCGGAGACGGTTCCTGAGATGGAACCGTATAGAACTTGTGCCTGCGCCACGCTGCTGATCATCAGCAGCACAAGAAACGCGATCGCCGTTGTCGCAATTCTGATCGCGTATCCATGGATCATTGAGTCACGTTCTGGCCTGCCTGACATAGTTCCCTCCAAAGGTTTGTTGATGTTGCCAAATGCTTTGCCAAACCGCATGGAATTTGCAAAGCCCCTCCACTCCGGGCGGCCGAGGCCGATTGGAGCGCACGGTAATTCGAAACACACCAAGCCCTGCCTTTATTGGCGATGCGAAATATATGTTTGTTTATGCACCATTGTCAAGTCAAAAGTTGGCTGCTTTATTCCAGATAAACGATCTATCTAGTGGACGAAATTATCCGCAAAAATGGAGGCAATACGGCTTTATCAATTCTATTTTTCATAACGTTATCGAGTTCTCATCCAGTGGATCGCTCGAGCCGTTCCTTTTCCCCGCCCTTCCGTTTATCCTTTAGTTTGATCTGCGAAGTTATCCGGGCAAGAATGCGTTTACACGATGCAGAAATTCGGAGATTCCCTGTCTCCGCCCGCTTGATTGGTCTCGAAACTCGTCGCCCCCAACATTCTCACTGTGTTTGTGCTTTTCTCTGTCCGCCCCGCTACACTCGAATTCGGTGAACTATGCTAACCCTCCAATGCGCATCCCGTGCGTTTAATCTCCGCTCTCTCTGTCTATTTTTTCTCTGCTTCCTGTTCATCCCATCGGCTGAATCGCAGACGATACCTGCTAGCAATGCCAAGCTGGAGCTCGTTATCGTTCTCAGCCGCCACGGCGTTCGTTCGCCGCTTAGCGCGGGGGCCGATCTCGACAAATTCTCGGCAGCGCCCTGGCCTAAGTGGGAGGTCACGCCCGGCATTCTCACCGCCCACGGCTATGAACTGATGAGGATCTACGGCGTATGGGATCGCGCGAAGTTTTCCGGTGAAGGCTTGCTCGCGTCCACCGGCTGCGCCGATGCCGCGCATGTCACGATCGTGGCCGATACAGACGAGCGGACGCGCGAAACAGGCAAAGCACTCGCCGAAGGAATGTTCCCTGGCTGCAACATCGATGTTCATGCTCAGCCCGACGGCACGGTCGACCCGCTCTTCCTTCCCCGAAAAGCCGGTATCGGCCATCCGGATCCAGCACTCGTCACGGCTGCCGTCGCGGGGCGCATCGGCGGCGACCCCGCCAACCTGACCGAAACCTACCGTCCGCAGTTGACCGAACTCGATCGCATTTTGTCGGGTTGCGGGCGTCTGCCGCCCAATCCGCACCGCACCTCGATCTTCGACATTCCCACGAGCTTAAAGCCCGGAACAGCAGAGTCTCCCGTGGCGGCGCGCGGTCCGCTGGTCACCGCCTCGACACTCATTGAAAATCTGCTCCTTGAATACACGCAAGGCATGAGCACGGCTGACACTGGCTGGGGATGCGTTGACGGCGCTACATTGCGCTTCATCATGCAAGCCAACGTCGCGGCCTGGGACTATAACGATCGCACGCCCGCATTTGCGCGCACCTACGCCTCAAATCTCCTTGATCACATGCGCAGCACTATGGAGCAAGGCGTGAAGGGAAAGCCGGTTCCGGGCGCGATCGGAAAGCCCGGAGATCGCATGGTGATTCTGGTCGGCCACGACACCGACATCGCCACCGTCGCCGGCGCTCTCGGTATCGATTGGATCGCTGACGGACGTTTCGACGATTCTCCTCCGGGCGGCGCGCTGGTTTTCGAGCTCTGGCGCTCGCCGAAAGCTGGCACATTCGTGCGCGTCGCATTTACCACGCAAACTCTCGAGCAGATGCGAAATTCTGAGCCGCTCACGCCTGCCAACCCGCCCGCCGTGGCACCCGTCTTTGTCCCTGCATGCAGCGGTGCGGATCTCTCCTGCTCGTGGGAAGGTTTCTCCGCCGCCATGCGCCAGGCCACCGATCCGGCTTTCGTCACCGCACTGCCATAGCGCGCCAAACTCGGCGAAGATGCAGCAACTCCCAGGCCTTCACATCCGTTTGGATCTGGACTTTGCCGTCAAGAACTCTTTGAGGGCAACAGCGTTATTGTTTTCCTCGTCGTGAGAGCTGTAAATCAGCGTGACCGCTCCCTTTCGCACGGCCTCGAGGATCGGAAGCCACCCCTCCGGCCTGGTCTTTAATTCGGCGAAGTAGCGCGAGCGGAACTCCTTCCACCGCGCCGGATCGTGCCCAAACCACTTGCGCAGCGCTGTGCTCGGCGCCGCGTCCTTGAGCCAGGCCGCGATGGGCGGCGACGACTTTTTGACTCCCCTCGGCCACAGGCGCTCCACGAGGAACCGGACGCCATCCGCATCGGTCGGCGGGTCGTAAGCACGCTTGAGTCGGATCAGGGACATTCCCCCTTGAAGTCAGCGTTTGGCGGTTACGAGTGTGCGCCGCTCGTTTCCCTCTTGACTTGAATGAGCAACATTTTGACAGGAGACTTTACCTCAATGGCGTGTGGAAGCATCGGCGGCATGTAAACGAATGATCCAGGCTGCGCGAGCATTTTCTCGGCACCCAACTGAACCACCGCTTCACCCTCAAGGAAATAGAGAATCGCGGGAGTCGGGGCCGAGTGCAGCGACAACTCCTCACCTGATGAAAAGCTGAACGCGGTGATATTTACATCGGCGTCCTTGTGAAGGACTCTGCTCAGAATGCCTTTGTCGGGGGCCGAAAATTCCTGCTGAAGGTTGCCAAAGAATACATAGTCCATCAACGCCTCCTCTTTGCGTGTATTGCCGAGCTTAATGCGGTTGCGCACCGCGCCTTGACAGGTGCTTTCCCATTGAAGTCGCCGCATGGGGTTGGTCGACAGATCAGCGGTCCACAGGCGGCCGAATTGCACCTGCCTTCAGTCAGTTGCTAGAAGCAGATCAGGCGGCGGCCCAGCAGACCGTGAGAAGAAAAACACTCTCCTCCACTGCCTCAACGTCGTGCGTAATACAGCGGTCGAGCACCAGCAAATGGCCAGCCGGAACCTCAACTGTCTGCTGGGATAGCTTCAGCCGTACGCAGCCAACAATGGTCTGGATCGAGATCCTTCCATCTGCTCGGTGCTCTTTCATCTCTGTGGCAGCCTTCATGGCGACCAGGACGATACGAAAATCCGGCTGCTTCACAAGTGTTCTCGAGCTTCGTCCTGTACCTCGTTGCCAGGAATCTTCTCGCCGCAGATGCTCTATCTCTGCTGCAAGATCGAATTGCAGCAGGGGTTGAGCTAACTCGGGGAGCCTCGTCAGACTGTTTTCTTCATCCTCATGTCGATGCATTTCGATCTCCTTGTTCATTCAACAGTTTCTGAATTTCCTTGCCAACTGGGCCACTAAAACGGTATCGGATACAGCAGATTCCTCAGCGCTGATCAAGCAATGCTGTCGAATTGCAAACTCTGAATCGGCATAACCATCCTTAAATCGCGTTAGAAGCCGAGAGTTCGCACCACCCGCCGGATGGTCTCGGCGCTGGAGCGCAAACCGGCCTCCTCTTCCGGATTCATCGACACCAGTAGCAATCCTTCCGCTCCTCTGCGGCCCACAATGGACGGTATCGAGAGGCAGACGTCGCTAATGCCGCGGTAGTCCGTCAAAAGAGAACTGACCGGCAGCACGCGGCCCTCATTCCACAGAATGGCTTCCAGAATCGCAGCCACTGCCAGGCCGATGGCGTAGTTGGTGGCGCCCTTGCCCAGGATGATCCTCTCGGCTGAGGTGCGCACGCTTTCGAAGATCGCTTTCTCTTCCTGTGCGCTCAGCACCGAACGGCCCGGCATGCGCCAGCCTCGCACTGGCACATTGCCGATGCTGGCGCTCGACCAGAGCGGAATCTCGCTGTCGCCATGTTCGCCGGCAATGTAGGCATGCACGTTCTGCACGGCCACTGCGCAGCGTTGCGCGATCAGAAAGCGGAAGCGCGAGCTATCCAGCACTGTGCCGCTGCCCAGAACCTGGCGGCTCTCTAGCCCGCTCAGCTTCAGCGCCACGTATGTGAGTACGTCTACCGGATTGGTCACCATCAGCAGAGTTGCATTCGGCGCAACCCGCATCAGATCGGGAATCAATCCGCGGCAGATCGCCGTATTCGCCTCCGCGAGATCGATGCGTGTTTGCCCCGGCTTCTGCTTCGCGCCGGCGGTTACCACGATCACGTGGGAGTGCTCCAGCACGTTCAGGTCGTCCGAACCGTCCAACTTCGCCATGGGAACGAACATCAGTCCATGGTTCAGGTCCAGCACTTCGGCCTCAACCTTGGCCCTGATTCTGTCAAAGAGGCTGATGTGCTTACCGACGCCGCGTACCATGCACGCATAGGCAATGGTTGCCCCCACACTGCCCGCGCCCACGATTCCAATCTTTTCTGCCCGGTCGCTCATGGATACCTCCCAAAGATTCCCATAGATTCCGTTTTAAACTTCCGATCATAGGCGGGATGAGAAGGCGAATGAGGGGCTTTCGCCGCTCGGTTTCATCGCATGTTGGTGCCGTTTCGCACCCGAGAGAAGGGCATGCGCAGCCGTTCATATTTGGTTTCGCGATCGTGTGCGCGCATTCGCCCAGCCAAAACATCCTCGGCGTTCAGCAGGCCAAGTAGCTTGCCGGTATCTCGATCTACGACCGGCAAGACAAACAGTCGACGTGACGCCATCCGTTCCGCAGCCGTGCGTAGCGTTTCATTGGGGTATGCCACCACTGCCGCGGCTTCTGACGACGCCTCTCGATCCCGGCCCGAGCCGTTTGCCAGCGCAGAAAGGCCGTTGCGCGTTATTACGCCGGTCAGCCGTCCATCAGCATCCACCAATGGATAGAGCCGCTGACCGCGGTGATCGCTCTTTGTGCGCCCGCCATCCAGCCACTTTTGCGCGTCCGCCGCGGTCAATTCTGCGGGCAGCACCACAACGCGAGGGCGCACTGCTTCCGCAACCATGATGGTTTCCAACGGATCGACGCTGTATTCGCGGCTCAGATGGTACCCGCGCCGGCTGATTCGCTCCGTGAGAATCGAACGCTTTTGGAAAAGAACCGTGAACGCATGCGCCACCACCGAAGCCGTAAACACCGGAAGCAACAATCCATAATTGTGCGTGAGTTCCAGGCTCAGGACGGCTGCGGTGAGAGGGCAGCCGATCGACCCGGAGAGAACTGCGGTCATCCCGACCAATGCCCACTCGCCACTCGACATGCCGGGCAGGACGGGCGCAAACAGGGCACCCAGCGCTCCACCAATCATCAGCAGAGGCGCCAGAATTCCGCCCGACGTCCCCGAGCCTAGCGAAAACGACCAGATAATGCTCTTGATAATGAGAATGCCCGCGATCAGTTGCCAGGTGTGGTCGCCCGCCAGCAGAGAATCGATCACGTCGTATCCGGTGGCCAGCGCACGCGGAAAAATCAGTCCGCCCACGCCCACCACAACGCCGCCAATCGCCGGCCACCACATCCAGTGAATGGGCAGATGATTTTCGAAGAAATCTTCACTCGCATAAACCGCGCGGCTCAGCACGAGAGCCAAGACTCCGCCCACAATGCCCACCAGCAGCGCGCACAGCAACGTTAACGGTTCAACGCGATGCGTCGAAAGCGGCATGGGAAACAACGGATCCTGACGGATGAAGAAGTGCCGCAACACTCCCGCCGTTGCCGCCGCAACAGCTACAGGTACAAACGAGCGTGGCCGCCACTCGAAGAGCAGCAACTCCACAGCCAGCAGGGTCGCCGCCAGCGGAGTCGAAAACACTCCCGCCATACCCGCCGCGGCTCCCGCCACCAGCAACGTCGAACGTTCGGCATCCGACAGATGGAAGTATTGCGCGAAGAGCGAGCCCACTGACCCAGCGGTCATGATGATGGGACCTTCCGCGCCGAACGGGCCGCCCGTCCCGATCGCCACCGCCGAGCCTAAGGGCTTGAACAGCGCCACGCGCGGGCTGATCTTTGCGCCATTCACCAGAATCGACTCCAGCGCCTCCGGAATGCCGTGCCCGCGAATTTTTTCCGATCCATAGCGCGCCATGACACCGACGATGAGTCCTCCTACGACCGGGACAAAAACCGCCAGCCAGCCAAGATGATTCTGCGATGGCGATTCGAACTGCCAGCTCAAGCGTTGGAAGTAGAAAAGATTGGTGCAGCCATAAATCAGGCGCAGCAGAATCCAGGCCAGCACGGCGCCGGCCCCGCCGAGAATCAGACCCAGTCCACTCAGCAAAATCATGCGCGGGTCGGCATTAAAGTCGCGCAACTGTGATGTTGCGCCTGCCTTGGCGTGTTTCATAGCGCGCCCACCGTCCGCTGCCGGGTCGCCCGGCCAGACCGGGCTCCGCCTCGCCTGCTTGCGCCCAAAATCTCATTGAAAGCGCGCACCAACTCCGGCCCGGACTGTTCCAGCTCTCTTGTATGGAACTCCGCGAGCGCAGCCAGAATGGACTCTCCCTGCGGAGTCGCGCGAAGCAGGATGCGCCGGTGATCGGACGCATCGCCCAGTCGCTGCAGCAAACCCTGCTCGATGGTGCGGTCAACGAGTTCGACGGTGCTGTTGTGCTTCAGCAGCATGCGTTTGGCCACGTTGGCAATGGTGGGCGCCATGTCTTTGGGCATGCCGCTCACGCATTGCAGCATCTGGTACTGCTGGTTGTGCAGGCCCATTTGCTCCGCCGCCGCCTGGCTCACGTGCAAAAAGCGGCGCAGCTGAAAACGAAATTCAGCCAGGCGTCTGAGATGTGCGGTATCGAGCTTCCGGCCGCGGATGCCAGCATCATTTGGCTTCGGTTGCAGGCACCGCGTTCGCGGCCTGCGCGAGGGTCGGGGAGAGCCGTTCATAGATATATCGTATCACGATATATTTTCTTCGCGCCATTGCCCGCCCCGATCCAGCCCTCCACGCACCAGCCTCGGGCGCTATCATCGACACGCGGAGAAACCGGGCTCCGCACACCGCCGCAAAAGGGGTTGATGATGAAAACGGCATTGAAGGTTGCAGTCTTCGGTTTGTTCTTGTCCGCCACGGCCATCTCTCTGTCCGCTCAACAGGACTACTTCAGCAACTTGCCGCCCGGGCGCTCTCCGCAAGAAGTCGGCAAGGCCTTGGCCGAGCACTTTGTCGTGAGCCCGCACCAACACAGCCCGGGCACAATCTTTTATGGCGAAGTCGGCACCTGGTACGGCGCGCTCACCTTCGCGCAGTTGACGCACGATACCGATCTTCGCGACCGCCTCATCAAGCGCTTCGATCCGTTGATGCCCGGCGGCGCCGAAGCTGCACTTGTCCCCATGCGCGATCATGTTGACGACTGCATCTTCGGCATCGTGCCTCTGGAAATCTACATACAAACAAAGGACAAGAAGTATCTTGACTACGGGCTCACGTTCGCCGACCGCCAATGGGAAAATCCGCAGCCCGATGGCCTTTCGCACCAGACACGCTTCTGGATCGACGACATGTACATGCTCACCATTCTTCAGTTGGAAGCCTGGCGCGCCACCGGCGACAAGAAGTACCTCGACCGCGGCGCCATCGAAATGGTCGCGTACCTCGACAAGCTCCAACAGCCCAACGGCCTCTTCTATCACGCGCCCGATGTGCCATTCTTCTGGGGTCGCGGCGATGGATGGGTCGCAGCGGGCATGACGGAGATGCTGCGCGACCTGCCCGCCGATCATCCGCAGCGCGCGCGCATCATGGCAGGCTACAAGCTCATGATGGCCGCTCTCCTCAAGTATCAGGCGCCCGACGGCATGTGGCGCCAGCTCATCGATCACGACGAAGCATGGGAAGAGACCTCAAGCTCGGGCATGTTCACTTTCGGGCTCATCACGGGAGTCAAGAATGGTTGGATCGACGCTCCCACATACGGTCCCGACGCGCGCAAGGCTTGGATCGCTGTCACCGGCTTCATCGATCAGAACAGCGACGTGACGCAGATCTGCGAAGGCACCAACAAGCTCAACAGCCTTGAGTATTATCTAGAGCGCAAGCGCCGGACCGGCGATTTTCACGGGCAGGAACCAGTGCTCTGGGCTGCTTCTGCGCTGCTGCGCTGATATCGCCGACCCGCTAACTTGCTGACTTCCTGCTTTTCTTAATCCAGCCTCGTCAGGTACGCATTGCCTTCCACCGGCTGCAGGTGACGCGCAATCTGCTCCGCCTCGGCGCGGTCATCGCCTTCTGGCCGAATGCGCACCCAGAAGTTGTTTTCTCCGGGAAACTCGATCACGTTTGCGCCCGGATACGTCTGGAGCAACTGCGCCTTCAATTCCAGCGCTTCCTCCTCGTCGTGGAACGCGCCAATCTGAACGCACCACCGTCCACCTGTATTGATCGGCTTTGGCGTCTCGTACACATCCATGCGCACCAGCGCCATTCCGGCACGGTAAACACCGACTGCCTTGGCTGAAGCGATGGTCAAGTCGAGCATCCGATCTTCCACAAACGGGCCTCGGTCCGAGATCCGCATGGCGCTCGATTCGCCGGTCTTCAGGTTGGTCACCACCACCAGCGACCCCATGGGCAAAGTGCGATGCGCGGCCGTCATCGCATCGTTGTCGAAGACCTGTCCATTCGCCGCTCGCCGCCCCTTGTGGGGCGCGGTGTACCACGTCGCGTATCCAACTTCGCTCAGAATCGGCCGGTGCGCTGCAACAAATGCAAGATCGTCTTCGCTGATTCCTCCCGGCGGCAGCGGCGTCACCGGAATGATTGCCGGCTCGGATCCGGATGTCGCAGCAGGAGCACGCGCCGCCTCCGGTGGCGAAGCCTGCGGCGGGGCCACCCGGACCTGGTTTTGCTTGTGCCCGCAACCGCTCGCGCCGAGCAGAATAGCCACAGCGAGCGCCGCCCTCATCGCGGCGCTCCGTGCTGCATTGCCCCGGGCTTCTATGCTTTGTATTTTTCCTGCGCTCAAGAGCGCGGCTCCCCGTTTGGGTTGTTCGCCCGATTCGGAGCCTTCCCATTCGGCTGATTCGCACGGTCGTTCTGCCGTTCAAAGCGATCCGCCAGATTGCGCAGTGTGTCGGCGGTCGTTCTCATGGCTGAAATCGACTCCCTTCGCACCTGCGGAATTACGGCGTCATTCACATAGGTAATCGCGTGGCGCAACTCCATCTCGATCAGCTCGACCGCTTCGTCGATCCTTTGGCCCAATGTGGGAGGACCACCCCAGCCGGGATGATTCGGTGTGCTCATAATCGAAGCCCTTTCCATTGCATCCTAGATAAGAACTAAACCTGTCCAAAGTCTGCGCGACGCAACCAGCCGCGTCAATGCCCAGCCACATGCCGGGGACCGCCAAGATTACTATTGACGCAAACCCGCAGCTTTCGAATCATGGGCCTAGCGGTTCCCCAGTGAAGCCGGCGAACAATTGCGGGGTTGAATCGTTCGTCGTCCGAGGTCCACAATCTTGCGCAGCGGAGTTCTCGATCACAAGATGTTTGGATGCGGCTCATCGCGGTTGCGTGGTTGGGATCTCAGGATCCTCGCTGTGCAACCTCTCGCATTGGTTCTAGCCTTTTTCATCTGTAGATTCGCCTGCGCGCAATCCCTGACCGGCCAGGCTCCGGCAACGAATCCCGCTCCAGCTCTTCCGTCTGCTCCTCAACCACAAAACTCAAACCAGCCCAGCGCGATCTCGAATGCCCCAACAACAAATCCGCCGCTCGTGAATCCTCCATCGCAGAAGCCTGCCAAGCCTCCGGAACTGCTCAACCCCTGCGCCGTGAAAAATGCCGGCGCATCCATGGCGGCCACCGGCGGATTACGCGCCGTCTCCGTACTCGGCGTCGGGGAGACCACGCGCAATGCTGGCGCGGCGCCGGTCGAGTCAACGGTATGCCTGGCGCACGCTCCGTTCTTCAACTGGTACGCCCGCTTCGTTACTGGCCCCGAGGTGGTCCGCTTTTCACCCGAGAAAAAACTCCGTCTCGCGCTCGATAACCTGATCAACCCTTTCAACCTCGCCACCATCTTCGGCGAGGCAGGCATCGAAATCGCCGCCAACTCGCACACTCTGTACGGCCCCGGCTTTCCCGGCTGGGGCAGATTGTCGGGGGTCAACTTCACCCAGGACATGACCGATCAGTTCTTCGGCACTTTCTTGATTCCCACTTTCACGCACACCGATCCGCACTACCATCGCCGTCCCGACCTCAGCATTCCGCGCCGCGCCCTTCATTGCGTGAGTCAGATCTTCTGGCAACGCGACGACAACGGCGGGCACGCGCTCAATTACTCACAAATCGTCGCGCCCATCATCGACATGTCTTTCTCGAACCTCTATGTGCCCGGCCAGCAAACCCATTTCTCTGCCGATGCCGAGCGCTACGGCATCGGCTTGGCCACCGCTCCCATCGACAACCTGATCACTGAATTCGTGCCCTCGATCGCCAGCCACATCCATACGCACGTTGTCTTCGTCCAGCGCATCATCAACCGGGTCGCCGTCAGCCCGCCGTAGCCCACACGGATCTCAGGCGCAAAAAACACCGCTGCGTGCGAACGGCGCCACCCCGTCCAATGCCGCAACTTTCAATTGACCGTAAGCGAGACGATGGTTGTCTGCTGAATTGCGCCCGACACCGCAACCACAGTCACCGTCGATGTGACAGGCGCCCCGCCGCCACCGCCACCAGTTCCGCCGCCGCCGCAGGCCGAGATCAGCCCCAATGCCGCGAAAGCCGCAGCCAACAAAAGGAGCTGCAACCCGCGCCGGCGCTTTTTCCAGCCAATCAGGCACACGGCTACCGCCAGCGCAGACATCGGCAAGGGCGGCCGCGAGTCGCGCCGTTCGATCGCCGCTTGCGCGCCGACCGAAATGGTAAACTGTGTGGTCGTCGCGCCGCCCGATGGCGTCACCGTCGAGGGACTGAACGAGCAACTCGCCCCGCTCGGCAGCCCGGAACATGCAAAACTGACCGCCGAACCGAAACCGTTCTGCGGCGTGACAGTGAGGGTAACGCTTCCCTGGCTGCTTGAATTCACGGTCAGCGAACCCGGAGACGCGCCAAGCGTAAAGTTGGGCGGCTGAGTGTTGATCGTGTAGGTGGCGGAAGCAACTGCGCTCGTAGCATAGCCGCCTAATACGGCGATGGCTTTCACCGTCTGCGACGATGAGACGGTTATCGAATCGAAGTAGGACGTCGAGGCCGTTGTCGGCGTCGTTCCGTCGGTCGTGTAAAAGATGAGGGATCCCGGTGTTGCGTCGCTGAAGGTCACCGTTTGAGATGAGTTGTATGTCCCGCTCGCAGGATTGAATTCTGGAGCGTCAACCCGCTGGGGCGAGTATTCCCATAAGTCGTTCAAGAACTTGTACCGCCCTGATGACGTGTAGTCAGCATCTGCGCCAAGTCCTCCGAAGAGCCAAAAATTGCCATTGGCATCGACCCACCCTGCTGCTTGTTCGCGGCTTCCAGGTGTGTTCGCGCTGGCTGCCTGCCCTAACGTGCCGTACACTCCTGGCTGATCGCCGTACATCCCGCCGGTCATCCAGCCCCATTCATGAATGGCAGGATCAAAGACCCAAAAATCGTTCGAGTCGCCCTCTCCGTCGAGCGTATTGCCCCCAAAGAGCCACAAGTCACCAAAACCGTCGGCCCAACCCGTCGCCATGTAATCAGGACCCGGATCAACGGACACGCCCGGCAGACCCTCCGTGCCGTCGACACTATGCGGCTGTGATTCGCCGATTTGATTGCCACCTATCCATGTCCACTCAATTGTGGCGGGATTGAACTCCCAAAGATCGTTCAGGTCGCCAGTGTTACCGCTGGCGTTCACACCGTTGTTGGAGCCGTCTTGGCCAAACCCACCCAAGAGCCAAAAATTCCCGTTTACATCGGTCCAACTAACCGCTGAGTATCGCGCGCCAGGAATATTGCCGGGAGCTGGGGTGCCCAGTGTCCCGTACACTCCGCCAGGAGCATTGCAAGGGGACTCGACACTGCCGCCCTCCCATCTCCATTCATTGAGAGAACGATTGAATTCCCAGAGATCGTTGAGGTGAACATTTCCACAAGTTTGGTCATGAGCATCACCTCCAAAAAGCCACAAGTCGCCCGAACTGTCTGTCCATCCCACGGCCGATGTTCGGCCAGGAGGAACGTTTCCGGTGGCGTAGGTGCCCAAAGCCCCGTAAACCCCGGTCGCAGTCTGCGAACCGCTGCCTCCACTGGGCAGTGCGCTGGCTCCTCCTATCCATGCCCACTCCTTCGTCGAAGGATTGAACTCCCACAGATCGTTGAGCCAACCCTCATAATCACCGGAGTCCAGGCCATCCCCGCCAAAAAGCAAGAGGTTCCCGCTCGTGTCGATCCATCCTATGGCCCCTGCTCGAGCGCCCGGCGTGTTTCCGGGTGAAGGCGTTCCCGATGTGCCAGGTACGCCGGCCTGGTCGATTGTGTCGCTGCCAGAGATCCAGGTCCACTCCTTGCTCGTAGGGTTGTACTCCCACAGATCATTGAGAAGTCCCTGCGCGCCGGTCGAGTCGACTCCCGCACCTCCGAAAAGCCACAGGTTGCCGGCGCCGTCGATCCACGTGACCACCTGCTCCCGGCCCCCCGGGATGTTTCCTGTGGCGGGCGTCCCCAGGGTTCCATAGCCGGCGGCCGCGCCTGAAGTGGTTTGCGGTGAGACAACGCTGGTCCCGCCCATCCACGTCCATTCATTCGTTTGCGCAGGGGCAGACACGCAAAAGCTCGCCAGCAGAATCAGCAATCCTGGACGAAATTGTTTTCTTAGGTTGGCAGTGATAACGCCGCTCCCCGGCATGAAACCGTCGGGGTTCAGAGAATCCAGATCTGCGTTCTTCATGGGACAGGGGGCCTCAACGACTCTGATTGGACCTCTTGAAGGGAAGAAAGGACTGATGGCGAATTGCGCACCAAGTATACCCTCGTTCTTCGCGCCGAGCTTGGATGTCGTCTTCCAGACGCAGGCGTTCACGATCATGAGCTTTCAACGGGCAATAACCAGTCGACCGTCATCTCGATCGTCATTGGGAAATCTCATAAACCTCACTCCGCCAACCACTTGCCTCACTGCGCCCCCGTTCGCCTCCCTCAAATCCCCATCCAGCCCCCATTTCCGCCATTCGCTGCACCCTGCTTGGGTTGACCGGCCTCAAGACATACTCTCGTAATGACTTCTTAGCCTCCGGTTTATACCATGGAAACCGCTGGCTCCCAGCCGGGCAACATCTTCATTCCCGGCGCCTTCAATCCATAAGAGGAGATTCGAAATCATGCCCAAAGCCGTGAAGTATGTTGAGAAGGCCGCCGTCTACGCTGCCCAGGGAGCGTGGGTTGTTTTTGAGCGCTTGAACCGCATCAGCCCCAATGCTTCTTTCACGCCCAAGTGGAGCGACAAGCCTCTCCTCAAGAGTTACCAAAAGGAGAAGCCGCCCCTCGGCTGGCCGCGCACCACGGACTCGCTCTGTCCCAAGTGCGTTCCCGAAATTCGCAAGCAGATCCTCGACGGCAAGCTGCCTCACGAAGTCCTCCTCAACGAAAAAGTCGGCGAAATCAAGGCTCAGATCATCGAGCGCGACGGCAAAATCCTCATGGTCAAGGACTGCCCCAAGCACGGCCACTTTGAAGACGTCATGTCCATCGACCCCGTCTTCTTCAAGCATCTTGAAGAGAGCTTCCCCGGCCGCGACATTCGTGCCCACGGACAGGGCGACGAGAAGCTGCACAACCACGGCACCTCGACAGTCACGCACGGCCGCGGCTCGGTGCTCACCATCGACCTCACCAACCGCTGCAACATGATGTGCGATCCCTGCTTCATGGACGCCAACCAGGTTGGCTTCGTCCACGAGCTCACATGGGACGAAATCAAGACCATGCTCGACAACGCCATCACCATGAAGCCCCGGCGGCAGATGAGCGTTCAGTTCTCCGGCGGCGAGCCCACTTTGTCGCCTTACTTCCTTGACGCGGTCGCTTACTCGCGCAAGGTTGGCTACAACTCAGTCCAGGCCGCGTCGAACGGCATTGAATTCGCCAAGTCGAAGGAGCTTTGCCGCGCCGCTGCTGAAGCTGGCCTCCGCTACGTCTACCTCCAGTTCGACGGCATCGGCAACGCCGCTAACTCGCACCGCAAGGTCGGCAATCTGTTCGACGTCAAGCTGCAGGCCATCAACAATCTTCACGAAGCCGGCGTTGAAATCGTGCCTGTGACCACCATCGTCAACGGCATTAACAACGAGCAAGTCGGTCGCATCATCGAGTTTGCGCTCGAAAATCCCAAGAAGATCAGCTTCTTGAGCTTCCAGCCGGTCAGCTTCACCGGCCGCGACGAAGAAATCACCGACGAACGCCGCGTGGCCCAGCGCTACACGCTTTCGCACATGGCGCACGACGTCAAGACGCAGGTTGGCATGGGCGAGCCGGCGCGCGACTGGTTCCCCATCAGCTTTATGAGCACCTTCTCTGACTGGGCCGATCTCGTGCACGGGCCCACCGCCGAGTGGGGCCAGCTCTCCTGCGGATGCCATCCCAACTGCGGCATCGGCATGGCCGTGATGATCGACAAGGAAACCAAGGAGTCCGCTCCCGTCACCGCCTTCCTCGACATGGGGCAGGTGGCCAAGGATCTGGCCAAGGTCAACGATGCCGCTCGCGGAAAGTTCCTCTCCGTCCTCGGCCTCGGCCTCTCGCTCATGCGCAACTACGATCCGTTCCAGGCGCCCACCCACTTCAAGATCACTGACATGATGAAGAAGATGGACAAGACCTTCAACGCCACCGGCAAGAATTACGGCAGCGTCAAGGGCGACCGCACCATCGAGGACATCAAAATTCGCCGACAGGACCGCTGGAACTTCCTCTTCATCGCAGGCATGTGGTTCCAGGATCTGTTCAACTACGACTTCCGGCGCACCGAGCAGTGCATCATTCCCTACGCCACGCAGGAAGGCGAAATCAGCTTCTGCGCGTACAACACCGGCGTGGGATGGCGCAACATCATCGAGAAGATGCACATGACCGCGACCCTCACCAAGTGGTACGAGGAGCACGGCCGTCACGAGATCTTCGCCGGCGGCAAGAAGGTTGCCATGAATCACGTTGGCCATGATCTGAACGTCAACATGGAGCACGCCAACGCCGAGGCCAACCACACCCTCGACAACCTCGGCATCGCCAAAAACTCCCGCGAAGAAAAGATTCGCGCTCGCGACGAGAAGATGAAAGTGGATGCTGAGAACGCGCGCATGGCCAAGCTCTACCGCGAGCACGTTCTCGGCGAGAAGCCTCCTGAGGGCGGCCTGGTATCGCTCGGCGACATCAAGCCTGCTTCGAACAACGCCACTTCACCCATCAACCGCCGTCCCGAAGTCGAGAAGAAGCAGGAAGGCGAACTCGTCTCCGGTGACTAAACAAGCTCCCTCCCTTGGTTCTCTCAAAAAAGCGGGCCGCTCAGCAGCGAACTGAGCGGCCCGTTTTGTTTCAGCCCTACTCATGGCTCTCAGTGCGCAAAGATATGGCCGCCACATGACTTCCGTCATGACCCCAACGAACCATTCCCTCGCTTCGCTCCCACGCGCTTTGGCTGTACAATCCCTACATGACGCCGCGGACCGTCTCTCACTTTAAGCCGGTCTACGGAGTCAAATGTACACAGGTGTGCTGATGACTGTGACCCGCGACAAAAACGAGCCGCGCAAGCTGCCCATGATGCCCATTCGCGACATGGTCATCTTCCCCTATATGATGACGCCCTTCGTCGTAGGCCGCGAGTCCAGTGTCCGCGCCCTTGAAGAGGCTCTCAGCGGCGATCGCAAGATCTTTCTCGCCACCCAGCACGACGCCTCCATCGATGAGCCCAAGGCCAAGGACATCTACCAGGTCGGCTCCATCTGCAGCATCGTTCAAAGCGTCAAAATGCCCGACGGCAACATCAAGGTCCTGGTCGAGGGCGTTGAGCGCGCCAAATCCCTCGAGGTTACGGACCGCGACGGCTTCTTCGTCGCCACCGTGCGCACTGGCAAGCGCGATTTCGAAATGACGCCCGCTGCCGAGCAACTCATGCAGCGCGTCACTACGCTCTTTGAGAACTACGTCAAGCTGCAACAGTCGCTCAACTACGAGACCATCATCGCCAGCGTGCGCATGGACGAGCCCGCCAAGCTTTCCGACACCATTGCCGCCAATCTGCAGGTCGGCATCGAGGAAAAGCAGGAACTGCTCGCCATCTTTGACCCCGCCGCGCGCCTGGCCCGCATCGCCGACGTCCTCGACGTTGAAATCGAAAAGCTGGACATCGACCGCAACATCCAGTCACGCGTAAAGCGCCAGATGGAGCGCGCGCAAAAAGAGTATTACCTCAACGAAAAGATCAAGGCCATCCAAAAGGAATTGGGTCGCGGCGAAAAAAGCGAATTCGACGAACTGCGCAAGAAGATCGATTCCGCCGGCATGCCCAAGGACGTGCTCGAAAAATGCGTTCAGGAGCTCAAGAAGCTTGAAGCCATGCCGCCCATGTCGGCCGAGTCTACCGTCAGCCGCAATTACATTGACTGGCTGCTCGCCGTGCCATGGAAAAAGCGCTCCAAGGAAACTCGCTCCATCGACTACGCCGAAAAAGTTCTCAACACCGACCATTACGGGCTGGAAAAAATCAAGGAGCGCATCCTCGAATTCCTCGCGGTCCGTCAGTTGGTCAAGAATCCCAAGGGCTCCATCCTCTGTTTCGTCGGCCCTCCGGGCGTCGGAAAAACTTCGCTCGGCATGTCCATCGCCAAGGCCACCGGCCGCAAGTTCGTCCGCCTCTCTCTCGGCGGCGTCCGCGACGAGGCCGAGATTCGCGGTCACCGCCGCACCTACATCGGCGCCATGCCCGGCCAGATCATCCAGCACATGAAGCGTGCCGGCACCAAGAATCCCGTCTTCCTCCTCGATGAGGTCGACAAGATCTCCTCCGACTTCCGCGGCGATCCTGCCTCAGCGCTGCTTGAAGTTCTCGATCCTGAGCAGAACGTCACCTTCCAGGACCACTACCTCGACGTCGATTACGATCTCTCGCAGGTCCTCTTCGTGGCCACGGCCAACGTGATGCACACCATTCCGGCCGCCCTTCAAGACCGCATGGAAGTTCTCCGGCTGCAAGGCTACACCGAGCAGGAAAAGCTCGAAATCGCCCGCCAGTATCTCGTCAAGAAGCAGCGCCAGCAGACCGGCCTGAGTGACAAGAACATCGTTTTCAGCGACGACGCCATCCTCGAAATCATTCGCTATTACACGCGCGAAGCCGGCGTCCGCAATCTCGAGCGCGAAATCGGCAACGTCTGCCGCAAGGTCGCCCGCAAGGTGGTCAAGGCCGGCAACAAGCACAAAGAGGAAATCACCGGCCAGAACATCGTCGAATTCCTTGGCGTGCCCAGGTTCCGCGACTCCGAGGTCCACGAAAAGAGTGAAGTCGGCCTCGTCACCGGTCTCGCGTGGACTGAAGTCGGCGGCAGCATCCTCACCACTGAAGTCCAGGTTCTCGACGGAAAAGGCAAGCTCACCATCACCGGCCAGCTCGGCGACGTCATGCAGGAATCGGCGCAGGCCGCACTCGCCTACATTCGCAGCAAGGCGCATGCGCTCGGACTCTCGCGCGAGTTCTACCGCAACATCGACATCCACCTGCACGTGCCTGAAGGCGCTATCCCCAAGGACGGCCCGTCCGCCGGTATCACCATGGCCACTGCGCTCGCCAGCGCGCTCGCCAAAATCCCTGTACGTCGCGACATCGCCATGACCGGCGAAATTACCCTCCGCGGAAAAGTCCTCGCCATCGGCGGTCTCAAGGAGAAACTCCTCGCAGCTCTTCGCGCCGGAATCTTCGAGACCATCCTGCCTCGCGCCAACGAGAAAGATCTCTCCGAGCTGCCTGACAACATCAAGAACGCCATGAAGCTCCGCTTCGTTGACACCATGGACGAAGTTCTCGCCATCGCTCTCGAGCGCCCGCTGCCCACGCCGCTGCCCGCAGAAACCGAGAACCTCGCCGCCGTTCCGCCGACCGAAGTCTCTACAAACCTGCCCGCCCCGCAGTAAGCGCGACGAGAGAGTCCGCCAAAGTCAAGTTGTCATCCTGAATGAGTCGCCGGGAAGACGACTCGAAGGGTTGTCTTTCCGATCGCGCTAACACCGCGGCAACGACTGGCAACGACCGGCAGAGAGTTCCACTGCTCTCTTCGTCCCTAACCCCTAGTCCCTAGTCCCTTGCTTTCGCTGCAGCTCTTCCAGCGCATCGCATGCCGTCTTCACGCCATCTTCCCGCGCCACTTCCTCGGCTGCGGCGCGCGCCCGCACCTCAAACTCCGGCTCCGCCAGCATCGCCCGCACCCTTCGCGCCACGCGCCATGGCTTGTAATCCGAACGCTGAATCACCCGCGCCACGCCCATCCGGCGCGTGCGCCGCGCATTGTCCGGCTGATCGTGCGAGTAGGGCATGATCAGCATCGGCCGCCCCGCGCGCAGGCATTGCGCCGTCGTCCCCACACCGCCCTGGTGCACAGCCAATGAAACGCGCGAGAACAGCTTCGAGTATGGCGCGTACTCCGCAATGCAAATTGAATCGGGCAGCTCCCCTTTGGGCCGGTTCCTCGCGTCCGCCCCGATCAGCAGCACAGCGCGCACACCTAATTTCTTCGCCGCCTTCGCCGACTGCTCATAGAAATCTCCCGCCGCCAGCACGGCCGCCGATCCCAGCGTGAACACCACCGGCGCTTCGCCCGCGCTCAAAAACTTTTCAAGCTGTTCCGGCAGCGCCGCGTTCCCCGCGTCCGCATCGTAAAAGCAGAATCCTGTGATCAGCGTATGCTCCGGCCAATCCTTCTGTTCCACGCCTAGCACGCGCGAGAACAACGCCAGCACCAGGTTCGGCGAATGTTTCGCGTCGAAGATCGGGTTCTTGCCCTTAGGCAGCCCCAGTTCGCGCCGTAGCTCGTAAACCGGCTCCGGCCACTTGCGCGTCACAAAACGCGCTAGCCGTTTCATCGCGCGTCCCATCCCTGGCGCTTTGTCAGCCCGCGCCAGTTTTGGAAAAGGCGGCAGCACCGGCGGATCGAATGCCGAGAAAAACGAAAACGGCGCCAACACGTAGCTCGCCCACGGGATTCCCGTGACCTCAGCCACAATCGGGCCCGCGTAATTCAACTCGCCCAGCAGCAGCAAGTCGGCGCGCTTGGGCTTCGTCGCCGAATCCAGCAGATCGTCGTATGTCTGCCGCAACACCGGATACAGAAACTCTCTTAGCCCCGTCTCCGTGCCCTTCTTTACGTCGTAGATCATCTCCACGAGAAGCGTGTTTGTGGGGTCGATGTCCGGCCGCAAAGCGTGAAACTCCAGGCCCAGCGGCTCAATCTTCGGCCGGTAAACGTTGGGCAGCGCCATCACCGGCGTGTGTCCGCGCCGCTTCAGCTCCAGCGCAATCGCAATCAGTGGATTGATGTCCCCAAACGTTCCAATGTTCGACAGAACAATGCGCAATCCCGGGCTCCCCAACGCATGATGGTTTCGCAACTTTGAGACTAATGCATGGGCGGCGCGATTTACGCTCCGCAGCGGCTCAATTTGAAGTTGCCTTTGAAGGTACACGCATCCTGAATCTCAGGCCGCGGGAAGCTTATCGCGATAAGAACACACTGCTATTGCGTCGGCTTCACCGGTGCATTCGCACAAGCCGGCGGCACATCCTTCAGCGTTGGCTGCAAATCCGGCCAATACGGACTCTGCTTCAACAGCGCGCAGAAATCTCCAAGCGCGGGAAACGGATTCTGCTGCGCCTTCGGCCCCAGCGCATCCACAAACTTCCACGCCAGATCCGATTGCCCGCCATAAATCAAGTTCAGCACCGTTTGCCACATCGTCGTTCCAATGGAATCGGCATCGCCCGCCGCCACCACCTTCTGCGCCGCGCTCAGCTCCTTGTTCCACTCCGCGATCGTCGGCGCGGGCGTTTGCATTTTATCCGTGGCCAAATGAAACGCGCCGCCCTTCGCGTCGTCCGTCCAGCGCAGTGTCACCAGCACCGAAGGCGAGCATGCAAAGCAAGTGGGCCAATAGCCAAAGGTCCAATCGGCGGTCACGTAGTCGTAGTGCCCGTCCGCGCCGCGCTCAAAGTGCGCCAGGTCATCGTTGGAATCGTTCAGCGTGGTCAGCAATTTGAACTGCGGCGCCAATTCAAACACAAAGTGAATCGAGCAGCAGTGCGCACCGCCGGTAAACAGCGAAACAATCATGTCCGGCTGCCCGCGGCCCGTCACGTCGGTTCCGTCCCGGATCACCGGTATATTGTCCTGCGCGGATCCCGGCTGGCCGAGCGTGTAGGTCTCAAAACTGTCGACACTCTGGGTGTAAACGGTCTTGCCTCCGCTCGTCACTTGCAGGCACGCGCCGTCGCTGCTCTTGTGCGCCGTGAAGTTGTACTGCCCCACCGTCGCTGAGTCCGTCTGGTTCTTCGCCGCGCACGCTTGCGCCGGATTCTCCGCCGGCCCCTGTGCCACGAGCCCCACGGAAGATGCAGTCCAAACCGCAGCCGCCACCAGAGCGCTCCGCACCAACGCCCGCTTGCTCGTCTCTTTCATCATCGTGACCTCTTGGTTCTGTCCAAGATAGCACCGCTACGCTTGATTGGCGGCCATTGACTTCGCCCCCGGTCCATCGCCCGGTTCATCCAGCCACTTTGCGTTTCATCGCGCTTTGATCGCCGAGCCAACCCTCACGTGCTATCCTTGGCCCGTTCGTTTTCCAACCGGAGTTTTTCATGTCCCGTTCGCTTCTTCCCCTCGTCGCCGCCGCATTCCTCGCCGTCACCGCCGCGCCATCCCTTCTCGCCGCACAACAGCCCGCAGTTCCCGCGCCCGCGGCGTCGCAACAGCCGTACCACATCGTCGACCACTGGAAGGTCGGCGGCGAAGGCGGCTGGGACTACCCTGTCGCCGATCCCGGCGCACATCGCCTTTACATCGCGCATGGCACCGAAGTTGATGTCGTCGACACCAACTCCGGTAAATCGCTCGGCACCATCCCCAACCTCCACGGCGTCCACTCCATCGCCCTCGACACCGCCGGTAAGTTCGGCTACATCACTGACGGCGGCGCCAACGCAGTAGTTGCATTTGATCGCTCCGCTCTCGCCGTCACGGCAACCATCCCCGCCGGAACTGGCCCGGACGACATCCTCTTCGAGCCGGTCACGCAGACCGTCTGGTCCTTCAACGGCCACTCCCACGACGTTTCCGTCATCGACCCCAAATCCAACTCCGTCATCGCCACCATCGCCCTGCCTGGCAAGCCCGAGTTTCCCGTCACCGACGGTCAGGGCACTGTCTTCGACAACATCGAAGACAAAAGTGAAATCGTTCGCATCGACGCCCGATCCAAAACCATCACCGCTACCTGGCCCGCCGGCTGCGATTCACCCTCCGGCCTCGCCTTTGACGCCGCCGGCCATCTCCTCTTCCCCGCCTGCGACGGCAAGAAGGCCTCCGTCATCGACTCGAATTCCGGAAAGCTCCTCGCCAATCCCACCATCGGCGACGGTCCCGATGCGGCAGGCTACAGCGATGCGCATTCGCTCGTCTTCATCCCCAGCCGCGATGGAATTCTCTCCGTCATCGACGCTGCCGCCCCCGGCTATCCAACCATCGAGAGCCTCACCACCCAGGCCGGCGCGCGCACCATGACCTACGACCCCTCCACCGACCGCGTCTACCTCATTACCGCCGACCTTGGCCCGCGCCCCGATCCCACTCCCGCAAATCCGCGCCCGCGTCCCCCAGTCATCCCCGGTACCTTCACGGTCATCGTCCTCGGCCGCTGACCGGATCGATCTCTCGGCTTTTTCCGAAGCCTATTGTTCGTTCACTCTTTCACTGATTCACTCCTTCACTTGTTCCCTTGGTGCCTGCTCTTATGAAGATCTTCCTCATCGCCGCAGCCATTCTGATCGTCGCCGGGTCCATCTTTGCCGACTACAAGTGGCGTCACTGGATCACCCGCCACCGCCGCGACCGCAACGAGTAACGCCTTGGTCCTCGGTCCCCACGTCCCTAGTCCCTTAGTCCCTGCCTTCCCCATCTCATCCGTTAAAATTACTTTGTGAGTCGCACATTCCCTATGCGCCAAACCTTGCCCGTCCAATCCAGATTGAATCGCCGCTTCTGCGCCTGCCTTCTCCTGGCGCTCGGCGCCTTCCTGCTCGCCGCACCATTTGCCCGCGCTCAGTCCGGAAATTCACGTCCGCCCACACGAGTCCTCGACAGCTCCGCGCTTCATCCGCCCGCCGGCTCGCGCGTGGCCATCGTGGAGTTTGATGACCTCGAGTGCCCGGCATGCGCCGCCGCCAATCCTTTGCTCATGCAGGCCGCAGCCAGGTACGGGATACCCTGGATTCGACACGAGGTCCTTATACCCGGCCACATTTGGAGCCCGAGAGCCACTGTCTATGCCCGCTGGTTCGACGAGAAAAGCAAGCACCTCGGTGACGACTATCGCAATTCCATCTTCGCTAACCAGCGCTCCATTGAGACTCTCTTCGACCTCCAGCAATTCACGCAGCGCTTTGCCTCCGCGCACGGAATCGCCCTGCCCTTTGCCATCGATCCACAAGGCAAATTGGAGGATGCTGCTCAGACCGACAACGAAATCGGCACGCGAACCGGCATCACGCTCACCCCAACCATCTTCATCGTGACCGCCAACAGTAAGGGTGCGCCCTACATCGAAGTCCGCGATCCCCAGGCTCAGCTTTTCACCTCCATCGATCAGGCCCTCGCCGACACTCGCTCCGCCGCACCCGCGAAGACCGCTCACAAATAACCCGTCCCTCGCACCCTTGCTCCCCTAGTCCCTTAGTCCTCTAGTCCCTTAGTCCCTGCCGGGGCCGCCAGCGACAGGTCTTCGTCGCTGGGGTGGCTATGTCCCTGCCTTTCCCATCTCTCCCGTTACAATGGAGTTAGGGAGCCGTCCAAACATCATGCATCGTTTCCGCAGCCTCCATTCCCCCGTGCGCTTCGCCGGGATTTCCTTTGCCTTTGCCCTCGCCGCCCTCATCGCCGCCCCAGCTCACGCCCAATTCGGCGCGCCCGATACGACCCAGGTCCACGACCCCGCCGCTCTCAAGCCGCCGCCCGGCGCTCGCGTCGCCATCATCGAGTTTGAAGACCTCGAGTGCCCCGACTGCGCCCGCGCCAACCCTCTCCTCAAAGACGCCGCCGCCAAGTACAACATCCCCTGGGTCCGCCACGACTTCCCTCTCCCGCAGCACAACTGGAGCTTCCAGGCCGCCGTCAACGCCCGCTTCTTCGACACCAAAAGCAAGACCCTCGGCAACGACTATCGTGACGACGTCTTCGCCAACCAGATCTCTATCGAGACCCCCGGCGAACTCCAGCAATTCACGCAGAAGTTTGCCGCGGAACACGGCGTCGCCTTGCCCTTCGCCGTCGATCCCATGGGCCACTTGACCGAAGAAGTCAAAGCCGACTACGCACTCGGCCAGCGCATCGGTATCGAGCACACGCCGACCATCTGGATCGTCACCAACGCCGCCCACGCGCCGCCCTTTGTCGAGGTCGTAGACCGCAGCCGCCTCTATCAGCTCATCGATCAGGCCCTCGCCGAAGTCCGCGGCCAGTAGCCCCGCCTCTCTAGCATCGCGCCTCCCGAAATCCCCTCAGGAGAGCATGGATGAACCGCCTCCAGTCATTGCCAAAGTTCGGTCTCGCCGCATACGGAGCTGCCGCCATAATCCTCGGCGTCTTTGGCTTCGTTTGGCAGGACTTCGCCGTGAACTGGCAACGCGTTCCTTACGGCTTCCAAGGTCGCGCCGGGCTTGCCTGCGCTGTCGCTGCCTGCGAACTGCTCGCTGGCGTCGCCATTCTCTCGCGCCGTTTCGCCCGTGCCGGAGCAATGCTGCTCACCTTCGTCTACGCCATCTTCACCACGCTCTGGGTCATCCAGGCCCTCAAGGCGCCCGCTATCTACGACAGTTGGGGCAACGTCTTTGAGGAGTTTTCTCTGTTCGCCGCCGGTCTGGCCGCCTGCGCAACGCTCGCTCCGCCCGGCTCTCGTTGGGCAGGCAAAGCGCATCGCGTCGCTCGCATCTACGGCATCTCCGCCATCTCGTTCGGCGTCGACCACATCGTCTACTGGCGCGCAGCCTCCACCTGGGTTCCCGCCTGGCTTCCGCCCGGCCAGGTCTTCTGGATCTTCTTCACCGCCATCTGTTTCCTGCTCGCCGCCACGGCCATCCTCTCCGGCATCCGCGCCCGCCTCGCCGCCGCCCTGCTCACTGCTGAAATTCTTGGCTTCGAGATCTTCGTTTGGATCCCCAGGTTCATCGCTGGCCCGCATGACCATTTCAACTGGTCCGGCAATGCCATCAACCTGGCGATGATGTCGGCCGCCTGGGTCGTCGCCGATGCCTTCAGCACTTCGCCCCCACAAACAAAAACGGCGTCCGCACCCGCGAACGCCATCCAAATCCCTCATTGAATCTTAGTGAATTCCCAACTCCGCGCACGTCGCAAGAAGAAAGCTAATGGCTAATGGCTGTCCTTCAGCTGTTCGCGATCTTCACCAGCTCCTGCCCACCCGGCGCAACCATCCGCGTCTGCGGAGCCCGCCAGTGGTCGATATAGCTAATCCTGTGCACGCATCCCACCGTGCAATTCGGCGCGCAGCTCTTCGCCGTCGTAAACTCCCGCTTCAGATCCGCCTTCGTATACTCGGCCACCGGAACCCCCGGGTATCCCCGCTGCTGCGAGCAGTAGTGCACCAGCCCGTCCTCGCACACATACAAATACCGCGACCCCGCGCGGCACCGCCAGTCATTCGCGCGCCCCTCTGCAATCGCCTCCTGGAACTTGTCAAACTGCGCGTAATTCGTCTTCTTCCGCGCCTTCATCTCGTGGTACACCCGCGCCTCTTCCGTCTTCAGCGGCTTCAGTTGCCCATCGCCATCATGGATAATCCCGATCGTCGACTCGAACCCCAGCTCCAGCGCTCGACGGCCAATCACCAGCGCGTCGTTCGGATCCTTGATCCCTCCGCCCACCACCGAATTAATGTTCACGTGGAACTCTGCATACTCGGCCAGCATCTGCAGCCGCTTGTCCAGAGTCTTGAGCGATTTTTTCGACACCTCGTCCGGCTCCAAGTTGTCGATCGAAATCTGCATGTGATCGAGCCCCGCACGGTTCAGCCGTTCAATTCTTTCTGGGCTGAGCAGGAACCCGTTCGTGATCATCCCCGCAATCGCGCCCGTCTTCCTCATCCGCCGAATAATGTCGTCCAGCTGTGGGTGCGTCAACGGCTCTCCGCCCGAGATGCCGATCATCGCCGTCCCCAGCCGACCCAGCGCGTCGATCCGCCTCACCATCTCTTCGAGAGGCACCGGCTCGCTCACCTTGTCATATTCATTGCAGTAGGCGCAACTCAGGTTGCAGAACCGTGTAGGGATAATCTGCACCAGCACGGGGTGCGTTGTGTCCGCCAGCGCCCGCGCCACCATGGCGTACTCGCGCACCTTGCGCCTGGCCGCAATCGCCCGCCCACGCACCGTCGATCTCCGGGGAATACCCATCTTTCCTCTGTTCCATCATACCCTTTCTGGATCACGGTGAGGCATCGTCGGACGTCCATGAATCTTAATGAGTTATCTCGTGAATCACCGCCAAAACCTGGCGTCGGAAACCTGGATGCCCCGTCTGGTGCCATCGCTAGAAGCTAGCGGCCAGAAGCCATCTGGCTCCGCTCCTTCGCTTCCATCAGGATTGTCAGAACGTCGTTGAAGGAAGACCGCTGACGTTTCACAGACGCGAGCATCCAACCTGAAGCCTTCACTTATCCTGTTCCATGAGGTTGCGCCCATGAGAAAACTTGCTTTCCTTGTTGTTCTCGCCATTCCCTTCGCCGCCGTCGCCCAAACCAAGACCCCGCCCACAACCCTGCGCGGCGTCCTGCTTGAGCAGCTTCGCACCACCCACGATCAGGAAGATTGGTTTGTTCCGGCAAACGTCGCCGTGGAAGGCCTCACCGCCGAGCAGGCCAAGTGGAGCTCCGGCAAGGGCAACCACTCCATCGGCCAGCTTGCCTATCACATCTGGTATTGGGACGACCGCGCGCTCACTCAGTTCAAGGGCGAGAAGCCCGCGCCCTTCGATGGAAACAACAACGAGACCTTCGACAATTTCACCCCCGCGCAATGGGACGACCTGGTGAAGAAGCTCGACCAGGTGCTCACCGACTGGGAAAAGGCCGTTGAAACCGCCGACGATCAGAAGCTGGCTGCCAATGCGTCGCTGATCTCACACGTCGCAACACACAACGCCTACCACATTGGCCAGATACTCTACGTTCGCAAGCTCGAGGGTGTCTGGGATCCTGCCAAGGGCGTGAAGTAGCTGCGGACGGCCCCGCTTCCTGACAGTGAGCCGCAATCTGAAAGCGAATCGCCGATCCGCATCAGGCGCCCCGCGTCACGTGGCCGCATGGAACCGGCCGAAATTTGGCCGTATTAGATAGAGAGCTGACAGGGAGGAATCACAATGGACTCTGCTCTAGGGTCGCTCCATCCATCTGTTGCCGAGGCCTCGCCAAACGCGAAACCCGGCTTATCGCTCTTCCGCCTCTACACGCTGCGCCTCGCCTACCTGGTCCTGGCCGTGGGACTCGGCCTCATGATCTGGCCCGCAGTCATCAGCCACACGCCCGCTTTCGCGCTCGCGCACGGCGTTCAAGCGGCCCTGCTGGCCGCCATCGGTTTAACTGCGGTGCTGGGCATTCGCTATCCCGTCCAGATGCTGCCTCTGTTGATCTTCGAATTCACCTGGAAGGCGATCTACCTCGTCGCCTTCGCGCTGCCGCTCTGGCGCGCTCACCAGATCACGCCCGCCGCCGCGGCCGATATCCAGGCGGTCATCATGATCGTGATCTTCGTGCCGCTCATCCCGTGGATTTATATCTGGAAAAACTATGCGATGAAGCCCGGCGAGCGTTGGCGCTAGCCCGCGCCACCCGCCAGCCCCGCTAACTCCGCTGTCCTAAAGCTGCCTCACTCATCCAACATCGCGATTGTCGTCGTTGAGATACTCTTCCGGAACGTCGTCTTCCGGGACCTGCCGCGTGCGGACCTCGCCCTGATCGGCGTCGGGCGCGTCTTCCACTCCCGAAACGATTCCGGCCTCGAACGCGTTACCCTCCTCGAGCAACTCCTCCGCGCTCTCAGAATCGGCGTAAGGCTTGTCGCGCAGCTGTTGGATGTCGCCCGATTGACCGGCTGAATCCGATCCAGTCTCGTCTCGCAATTTCCGTTTTGGGTCCATGTTGACCTTCCCGGCGATTTGTACCTCTCGCGCGCGTGGCACCCGTGCATCGCCCGTGCCCACATTAATTCGGATGCGAGCTATGCGCCAAAGTTACCGCCTTCTCACCCCAAAAATGGATGCGGGGCGCCCCAGGTCCGGGGTCCACGCGGACAGATCTTGGTCCGTGGGGTGGAGATCCCTCGCATTTGGAGACCTGGGATACCTCTACCGCCAACTCACTTCCACGCCCGCTGGCTTGCTACAGCTTGTCGATCTCTTCCGCCGCTTTATGAATCGCCTCCGCTATCCTCTTGATCTGCTCCGGTGTCGCGTTCCTCCGCCACATCTTCGACATCACAGCCCCGCGCAGGTCCATGAACGCCTTCATCAGCTCGGGAGCCCGGCCGCGCTTGAAGCCGCGCCCCGTCTCTTCGAGCCGTTCGAAAAGTTGGCCCACGCGCTCCTTATTCGCTTCGAGGTACTTCAGCCCCTCCTCCGTCACGCTGTAGACCTTCTTGCCCTCGGTCTGCGTGGCCGCAATCAGCCCCTCCTCTTCGAGCATCGTCAGCGTGGGATACACCACGCCGGCGCTCGGCGTGTAGCCGCCGCCCAGCCGCTCTTCCATCGTCTTGATCAGTTGGTAGCCGTAGCTCGGCTCACTCGAGAGCAGCCGCAGAATCACCAGCCTGATCTCCCCGGCGTCGAACAGCCGCTCGCGGCCCTCTCCAAATCCTCGTCCAAAGCCGCGCCCGAAGCCCCGCCCGGCAAAATCGCCCCGGCCTGGCCCAAAACCGCCCGGCATCTCGAACCCGCCTCCGCGAATTCCCGCGAAGCGTCGCTCCGCCCAACCCTCGGGTCCGCAAGATTCCTCGCGTCCCTCAAATCTCCGGCCACCGCATCCGCCGCGGCCTGCATGCTCAAAAACTTCTCTTCCAAACATCGTCCTAGTCCTCCTGACTAAAATATGTCTCAAACTATATCGTAAGATATATCTTAATGCAAGTGAAAACTAAGCCTTTCGCGAAATTCATTCATTTTAATCAGGTTAGCGCCTGCCAAGTCTTCCTGGTCCCTCAGTCCCTCAGTCCCTTAGTCCCTCGTCTCTACGTCTCTACGTCTCTACGTCCCCCGCGTCGTAGCGCCCGCCTTCCGCATTCGCCGCAGTTGCATGATCACTTCCGCGGCCATCAGCGGAACCACCCAGCTCGCCCAGATGTACACATCCTGGCGCTGGCCAGGTGCCCCAAGCCGCGATGTCGGTCCGTAATCATTGAGCAGCCGGAACGTGACGAACCCGAAGGTCACGATATAGGTCCGCACCATCCACTCCTGGTGCACCGCGATCTGGCGCAGCTTGATCGCGTAAAAGGCCATCGCGCCGCAAGTAATCCACGCCAGCGCAAGGCAGAAGAGGCTGAATCCCCATATCACGCCGAAAGTGGTGGTCACGGCCAGCCCCATCCCCGCCAGCGACCCGCATAGAACCGCGATGAGATACGTGCGCCCCAGCATGCGGTGCAGTTGCAGGTTGCGCTGCCGCAGCCGCCGCGAAAACTGGAACGGCCCGATCAGCAGCGCCACCATTCCGCTCGTGATGTGCACCAGCAGAATGGCGCGCCTCGACCAGTAGGGGTCGAACTCGGCCGGATTGTAGTTGAGGTAGTAGCGGAAGACGTACTTGGCGACGAACACTACGCCAACAGCAAGTACGGCCGCCAGCGCCGCCGCCTTCGGAAGGCTCAAGCTCCCGGACGCAGGCCGGGCAGAAACATTAGTCGACATGGTTCCTCCTGGGGAATCGCAGAATGGGCCTGTTGGGGGAATCCCGCTTTCAGTGACTTCCATCTCAGCGGGGACTCCGCGAGTGTACTCCGCGCCGCGACAGAGGGAGAAGTCTTTTGTTTCTGCCCAGCTTCCACGGCCCACGAACCTCAGTACGCGCCTCACCGTTCACCGGTTCCAGTCTTGCCGTCTTCCGTCTGCCGTTCACTGCTCACTGCTACCTGGTCCCTAAGTCCCTGTCTCTGCCGCCCCAATCACGATATTCACGAATCAATTGTGCGGCGCGTGATCAAACAGCGTAGTGTGAGAGATGGAGTGACCATCGTCCTCCGCTTTCAGGTCCGCTGAACTAAGGCAGTTCATCTGAAGTACCCTCCCTCTTAGCCCACGATTCGTATCGAGGGTTCCATATGATCGTTTCAAAAGTTCAAAAACAGCCAAAAGTGAACAAGGTTGTCGTCGTCGCCCCGCAAAACCTGCCCGCCAAGCCCGCCAAAACTGCCGCTTCTGCGCCGCGAGTCTATGCCTCGCCAGACCGGATCAGAGAGCGTGCCTTTGAGATCTTTGAAAAGCGCGGCAGCCAACCCGGCCACGACCTTCAGGACTGGTTCCACGCCGAGCGTCAGATTCTGGCGCAGTAAGGCAAAGAAATTTCAACCAATGGTTTTCCGGCCGAAGGGCCGGAAGGGGAAGTTATGCGCTGCTCAATATGCGTCAATCTCGAACGCGCTCTGAAGAGCAGGCACAGGGAATACCTCGCAGCTCAGTCCGCGGTGCTCCTTCGCGTCCGCTCAGAGCTTGCGGCCTATGACTTTGTAGAGATGGAGCGCGCCCGCAGCGAACTGGACATGCACCGCTCGATCTGCTCCTCCGCCATCGCCGCGGCGGCCTTGCAGCATTCCCTTGTCCCAGAGCCTGTCCTGAGCGAAGTCTAGGGTACTTGCTTCTGGAACCTGCGATCGCAGCAATTCCCGATGCAAGTGCGGCGAATTCCTACTGCAAACGCGTTGGCTTTTGCATGTCCAAGGTTCACGATCCACGACTCACGGCTTCTCCAGCGCTCCCCGATCCCACTTCGCGCAGTTGGCCGCCGCCTCGTATGTGCTCTGCAAGAATTCCAGCAACGCATCATCCGGGTCCGCCGACTGCCGCATCGCCTCGTATGGAAAAATGAACTCGCCGAAAGTGCTGTCAAATTTGGCCTGAGCCGGCGCAATCGCGTACTCGCGGTAGCCCGGCGGTTCCGGATAGGCGTAGCTATAAAAAAATGGCTCGATAAAGCCGGCGCCCGGCGCTCCCGCTGCACCCGGCCAGAATCCGCAGCTGCTTACCTCGTGTGAATACGCGTCGCGGACCACGCGATCGGGCAGCCCCGGCATGCTCGGATGCTCCGGCGCAGTGCGACCCGAAAATCGCGTGCACGCCAGATCCATCGCGCCCCAGAACAAATGAATCGGACTGACCTTGCCAATGAACCGCGCGCGAAACACTTCGATCACTCGCGTCGATTGCAACAGAATCCGCCAGAACCGCTGCGCGTACACCGGGTCGTACGCCTTATGCACTTCGTCTTTCTTGAAAGGAATCGGCTGCGCCACCTCGCACGGCACGGGCCACATGTTGCACAACGCGTCCAGGCTCTCGAGCGCGGTCATGAGTCGGCTATAAAACTCCGCCACCGTCATCGGCTCCAGTTTGATCGCCTCACGCCTGCCGTCGCTCGTCTCGACCACCAGCTCGTGCGCCACGAAATCGAAATCGATCTGCACAATCCGCGACCCATGCGCCATCGGCATCGTCGTTAACCCGCGGATCGTCGGATAAAGCGTCACGTTCCAGCAGTGATTGATCGCCGGGGTGAGCGCCATCCTCACCTTGCCCACCATCTGCAGCCACAGTTGCAGAGTTGCGCATGTATCGCTCCACGCGCTCTGCGACAGCGCCGGCCAAACATCGTTGTCGTTCGTCGCATTCTGAGCCGTTATCATCGTGACCTCCACGCAGCCCATCATAAGACCCAACCCCTTTTCCAGCTCCCGCACTCCGGCAAGTTACCCGAAAATCCCCTTGCTAACCCGCCATTCCGCCCGCTATCGTGAGGCAATCCCCTGAGGTGCGGCCCATGGCAGACGACAACGGTGCTTTCTCCGCAGTCGAATCCCTCCTCGGCGATCGCTACACGCGTGAGGCCCGGCTCGCCCCCGCGTTCCTCAGCCTATTCCCCGTCCTTCTTGTACTCATCATCTCGTTCAAGGGGCTTCGTGACACCATCCCGGCGCTCCTCTCGCTTCTTTGCGTCTTCGGAGTCGTTCGCTGGATCTCCCATATCGCCCGCGGCATCGGCGACAAGAAAGAGATCAAGCTCTTCCAGGATTGGGGCGGCAAGCCAACCACCACCATGCTGCGCTTTACCCAGGGCTATTTGACCACCGAGGAGAAAACCCGCTTCCGAAGCCAGATTAGGCATCTTCTCGGCGAAGCGCCCCCAGGAAAAGAGATCGAAACCGTGATTAAGGATCGGAAGGGACAAGATCTTCCATCAAAAGACGACGAGGAGACAGCGAGCAAAATTAGCGATCCTCATGAGAGAGCCGACAAGCTCGATTCTCTCTACGAGCCTGCGGTCGCCTGGATGCGCGAGAATTCACGCACGAGCGTGCTCGTCATCGAAGAAGAAATCTCCTACGGATTCCAGCGCAATTTTTTCGCGCTCCGTCGCTTCGCATTTCTCTGCGCGGTTGCCTCATTCATTGTCGAAGCAAGGGTCGCACATTTGCAGATTCAATTTGCGTGGCCAATCGTGGCTCACATCGATACACCCATTGCCGCCGTAATTCTCGCTGCCCTCGCAGGTTATTTAATCTGCTTACTCTGGTTCGTCAACGAGAATAGCGTGATGGTTCAGGGATTCATTTACGCGCGCGCGCTCCTTGACTCCTTCTATGCCGAGGATTCCTCCGCCAAACCCGCAGCTAAACCTGCCCCGGAACAGCCAAGCTGAATCCGCGCCTCCATAAGCTGATAGCTGGAGGCCGCTTTCGACTCTATACTGTCCCAGATGCCCCTGCCTCCCAACCAGCTCGTCGCCCTGATGGTTGCCGTCACTTTCTCAGCCGGCCTCAATGTCTACGCCACCGTGGCCACCCTCGGCCTCATGTCTCACACAAAATATCTCGACCTGCCTCCGTCGCTTCATCTCCTGTCCAATTGGGGCGTCATCGCCGCCGCTCTCGTTCTCTTCGGCATCAATTTCTTCATCGACAAAGTCCCCGCCCTCGATCTCGTCTGGAACGCGCTCCATACCTTCATCCGCGTCCCCCTCGCTGCGCTCCTCGCCTTCCAGGCCACTGCTTCTCTCACGCCTGCCGAGCAGCTTGCCGCCACTCTCGCCGGTGGCGCCATTGCCTTCATCGCTCACGGTGGCAAAACCGCCGTCCGCGCCGTAGTCACTCCCACGCCCGAACCCTTCTCCAACATCGCGCTCAGCCTCGGCGAAGATTCCCTCGCCATATTCCTCACCTGGCTTTCAACCTGGAAGCCATACATTGCCGCGGCCATCGCGTTCATCTGCATCCTCGTCACTCTCATCCTCATCCGCTTCGTCTTCCGCTCCCTCGCAGCACTTCGCCATCGCCGCAAGCGCGCCGTCCCGGCTTGACCCCGCTCATCTAAAATTCTTCTCAAGCGCGCCACCCCGCCGCGCCCGGAATTCGAACTATGTCCTCTCGCTCCGCCTCACCGCGCAAATCCTTCACCGCGCTCCTCGAGCCCGATGGAACCGCGCTCAAGTGGGTCATCGCCCGTGTCCCCTTCGACATCGCCAAAGCCTGGCCGGAGCGCAATGGCCGTCGCGTGCGCGGCGAAATCGCAGGCTTCGCATTCCGCACTTCGCTCTTTCCCGATGCGCGCCGCGGTGGCCACTTTCTCCTTGTCAATAAGACGATGCAATCCGGTTCCAACTCTCGTGTTGGCTCGCGCGTCCGTGTCTGGCTCGAGCCCGACCTTGCTGAACGCCCGGTCACCCTCCCGTCCGAGCTCGTCCGCGCCCTCAACGCCGATCGCCAGGTCCGCAAATTATTTGACTCCATGACCCCTTCCCGGCGTCGCGAGTTTGGCAAGTTCGCCGACCAGCCCAAATCTCCCGCCGCCCGCACCAAGCGCGCCGAAAAGATCGCCGAGATGCTCCTTCAGGCCCTCGAGGGCCAGCATGATCCGCCTCCCATCCTCCGAGCCCTCTTCCTCCGCCATCCGGGTTCCCGCAATGCCTGGTTCGCCCTCACTCCCGCCCAGCGCCGCGACCAACTGCTCGGAATCTTCTATTACGAAACCACCGAGGCTCGCGAACGCCGCGCCACCAAGGCTATCGAGGCCGCGCTGAAAGCTGCGAGCCGGAAATGGCGCGACGACGCAGGCGCCTAGTAATCCCCCAAGAGGTTGAACCGACTTATTCGCTGATTCCTCGGCAGTTACGACAGCAGAGCCGCCCCACTCGCGTCTCTGCGATCACTAGCCCTCGAATCATCACAACTTTTGTGGTGGTAGGTGTTTGAACTAGGCAACAGGAGGGAGGACGGTAGGCCGGGACCCCAGATTCAACTGGTCTTCACCCACGGTTTTATCGTCTAATGAACTCAGATGACACTTGCTTCCGTTCGCACGCTTCTCCCCAGAGCATCTGCCTTGGTAGCCGACGATCAAGCGCGGCAGGAAAGTCTTGCCGTCTCCGCTGGCCTCAAACTCCAGAAAGCGGGCCTGCTCGAGGATCTCATCGTCCGGTATCAGCACCGTCTCATGCGTTATCTGCTCTTCCTCACCGGCAACCGCGACACCGCCGAAGACACCTTTCAGGAAGTCTGGATGCGCGTTCTTGTTCGCGGCGATCAGTTCGATGGACGCGCCCGGTTTGAGACCTGGCTCTTCACCATCGCTCGCAATCTCGTCATCGATCAACGCCGCAAGCGCACCATGAACTCGCTCGACGAGCTTATCGACGGCGCCACGGAAGACGACCGCTCCATGACATTCGAAGTCGTCGCCGACGAGCCTACTCCCTTTGACCGCGTATCGAACCTCGAAGACCGTGAGAAGATCGCCGCCGCGCTGCTGGAGCTCGATACGCTCCACCGCGAAGTACTTGCCCTGCGCTTTTACGAAGAGCTTTCGCTTGAAGAGATCGCCAAGGTCACGCGGGCTCCGCTTTCCACCGTCAAGTCCCGGCTCTATCGCGGACTGGCTATGATCAAGCCCCGTCTCGGTTATGCCGCTGCCCGGTTTCAGGAGGTTGCGTGAGAACGGCTGAATTAGCCGGCAACTCGGTCGCCAGCCCGGCGTCTGGCGGAACTGCAGGCGCCACCGCCAACTCCGAGATCCTTGCCGCCCTCTCCGGCAAGCAAGCCGGTCGCGACCGCGCCGTCGCCGAAAAAACCCGCCGCGTCGTCCTGGCTTCGCTCGGCGTCATGCGCGATCAGAAGGCCGGCCGCCGCCGCACTCGCTCCCTCGTCCTGGCATCGCTCCTGCTGGCTCTCCTGGCTTTCGGTCCGCTCGCTTGGCGAGTTGCAGACGACCTCATCGGCGGCGAGCACATCAGCGACATCGCCACCCAAACCAGCGTCTGGGCCTGCATTCTTTTTCCCGCCATTCTGGCCGCATTTCTGGTCGCCGGCTGGTCGCGCGGCAAGGAATAACTCCCACCAAAGTTCCTCCGATTTTTTTTGCCGGATTCGCCTCCGGCCGCAACTTCTCTCGCCCCTGCTCCGTCCATTGAAAAAGAGGCGAACCTGTCTCTGAACCACTTACCCGGGGAGTAACGGCCCATGGCTGATCAAAAGCCTGTCAGTTTCAATGAAGAAGAGCGGCTGATTCCGGTCTGGTCCATCGTCCTGGCCAGCCTGGCCTTTGTCCTCGTCGAGTACTATTTCTGGATCGTCGCGCCCGAGCAGCGCCACCATACGCCGCCGCCCCTCGGCCTACGCCTATACTTCAACATCTCCTGGGGAGTCGTCGCTTCTCTCTACTTCCTGATGGTCGGTTACATCAGCAAGGACGCCCCGCGCCGCGCCATGAGCGCGCGATTCTGGATGGTCATTTGCTTCGTCATGCCGGCCGGCATTGGCGCCGTACTCTACTTCCTTCTCCGCCAGCCTCAGGTCTCTCGCTGCCCTGCATGCGGCACCCACGTTCAGGGCGACTTCCACTTCTGTCCCCAGTGCAACTATCAGCTCACGGCAAACTGCGGCACCTGCTTCCGCACCGTCCGCGCCACCGACATTTATTGCACCAACTGCGGCCATGAGCTTGCCGCCGACCAAACTCCCGCGCGCCTCCGCGTCCTGAGCGAGTAGCGGGCAGCTGAAAGCTGACGACTGAGGGCTGAAAGCTGCCCCGCCGCGTACCATCCTCTCCATTGACCCCGCCCGCTCCGCTTCCTACAATCAATGGTTCAGTCCCTATGCCAATCTCCGCGCTGATTATCGACGACGAACAACTGGCCCGCGATGAGCTCAAGTACCTGCTCGATTCTGTCGGCGACGTGGATGTCGTTGCCCAGGGCTCGAACGGCATTGAGGCCGTCGATCTCATCGATGAGCACCATCCCGATCTTGTCTTTCTCGATGTGCAGATGCCCGGCCAGGACGGCTTCGCCGTGATTCAGCGGCTCGTCGATCGCAATCGCGCCCAATCCGCGAAGGCGGGCGCGGAGAAAAACGTTGCTCCCCTGCCACAGTTCGTCTTCGCCACAGCCTTCGATCAATATGCTGTTCGTGCCTTTACCGTGAATGCCGTCGACTACCTGCTCAAGCCATTCGATCTGGCCCGCGTCACTGAAGCTGTGGAGCGCGCCAAAGCGCGCATCTCCGCTGGCAGCCCATCAACGGGCGCCTCGCCCGACCAAGTACAGATCGATCGTCTTTTGCGCCTGCTCAACCGCCCCCCAAATGGCGAGCCGAGCCGTCCTCCCGCCAAGCTAATCGTGACGGTGCAGAGCCGCCTGCTGCTCGTTGATCAGGCCGACATTTGCTTCGCCGCCATCGACGAAGGCGTCATTCGCATCGTCACCCGCGCCTTCGAGGGCCAATCCAAGTGCCGCACTCTCGAAGAGCTTCTCGAGCTCCTCGATCCCGTGCGCTTCTGGCGCGCCCACCGCGGCTTCGTCGTCAATATCGACCAGATTCGCGAAGTCATGCCCTGGTTCAAGTCCAGCTATCAGCTCCGCATGAATGACAAGCAGCAGACCGAGATCCCCGTCAGCCGCGCCCAGACCAAGCGGCTGCGCGAGCTGTTTAACCTGTAGTGGTTTCCTCTTGAAAGCTGATGACCGCCCGCAGGCTAACGAAACTCACTCCAATCTCGTCGGAGCTATGATTGGGGGACTTGGTTATGAGCCGTTTCGCTTCGATCCTGCTGTCAACGGCAATCACTGTGGCTGGCTCTGTTTTCTCCCTGTCCCAGAGCCCCAGTGATTCCTCATCCCCAAACAAACCCAAAGAGCCTGAACCCGACATAAAGGTGAGTTCACGCCTCGTCGTCGTCGATGTTGTCGTCAGAAAGGGCGACCATCCAGTCTCCGGTCTTAATCAAAGCGACTTCACTCTCTATGAAGATGGCGTCCAGCAGACCATCCGCTATTTCACCCCTCATTTTGCAAACCAGACCGACGCGGCCCCTGCGCCTGCAGCAACCCAGAGGCCGCCACTGCCGCCGGACACCTATACCAATCTGCCCGCCCCAGCTGTCAGCGATTCCGCGACGGCGCTCCTCCTGGATGGCCTCAATACCGAGCCTGCCGATGTGCTCTATGTCCGCCGCGAAATGATCTCGTTCCTCAAGAAAATGCCTTCGGGCAGGCGCATCGCGGTCTTCGCGCTCGGACGCCAGCTGCGGCTCCTGCAGGGCTTCACGACGGACACAAGCCAGTTGCTGGCCGCCCTCGAAAAGTCCAAAGCGACCTCGCCCGCATCGCTACTTCCTGACGATGCGTTTAGCAACGAGCTGGCAGGACTGGCGGGCAGTCCCGGAATCTCGGTGCAGGACATTACGAACCAGGCGAGCTTCGACGCCGATGCCGACGCCAATGAGGCGAATACCCGTGTCGAGATGACGCTCGATGCCATGCAGCAGCTTACGCGTTACCTGGCCGGCGAGAGGGGCCGCAAAAACCTGGTGTGGTTCTCGGGCTCGTTCCCCGCGCAGTTCGTGTCCATCGCCACGCTCGTCTCAGGCTCCCAGGTTCAATCGATGAAAACATTTGATCAGCAAGTAGAGGAAACCGCGGACATGCTCGCGATCTCTCGCGTTTCGGTTTATCCGGTTGAAGTGCGCGGGGTACTGCTCATGCCGATGGGCGCTACCGCATCGTTGATCCCGCCCACCGGCCGCACCGGCCCCGACGAAAGCCCTACCCCGGCCGCTACACAGGCTGCATCCGATCAAAGGGCCGCCGAGCACGCCACGATGGACGTCCTCGCGCAACAAACCGGCGGACGCGCGGTTTACGATTCCAACGGCCTTCAGGAAGCCATGGCCGACGCGCTCGACGACGGCGCCAACTACTACACGCTCGCCTACGTTCCCTCGAACTCAAACTTCAATGGAGCTGAACGCAAAATCCAGGTCCGGCTTGCCCACGGAAAAGCCGACCTCTTCTACCGGCGCGGCTACTACGCCAACGCCGGCATGTTCTCTCAGGACAGTGCAACCAAAGACAGCCGCTCCAGCTTCCTCGGGTCGATGGAGCACGACATCCCCGCATCGAGCCAGATTGTCTTCGATGTGCGCGTTGCGGCTCCCGATCAAAAGCCTCCGAGCGGATCTGTCGCGGGGGCGAATTCCGCAATGAAAAATCGGGCAGCGCGTTATGCCATCGACTATGCCGCTGCTCTCGGCACCATCGGCCTCACCGAAAATGCTAACGGCGCGCGCCAGGGGCACATCGAGGCCGTCGCCATCGCCTACGACCGCGATGGCAATCGCTTGAATTGGACGGGAATTAGCGTGCCCATCATCCTCGACCAAGCCGAATGGAATCAATTCAGCCGCTCCGGCCTTCAGATTCACCAGGTTTTGGATCTGCCTGCGGGCGACGTCTATCTGCGCGTCGGCCTCTACGATCCGAACTCCGGCCGCTTCGGAACCTATGAAGTTCCGCTCCACGTTCCGGCGAGCAAGTAGACGACTCAGCCATTCTGCAGGCACGCCATATCCCGGTTTTCCGGGCCGCGAGCACATTAGGAAAGGCTGCGAAGCAGCCGGGATCGACGGGCGTGGGGTCGCCCAAAATGACCGAGCGGCCCGGGAAACCGCTGACCTACTGACTTGCCTACTCGCTCCATACCCTTACTCCCTTGTTCCCTCGTATCCCGCCTTGCCGTGTCAAGCCTCCACGGGCAATCTCGCGGCACGTCTTTCTGGCGAACTCCATAATCCTAAGACAGATGCCCGCGCCAAATTTCGTGCCCCAAGTTTGCCGATCATTTCTTCCTTCCGGCGCATACTGAGTCCATAGGCGCTCAAACAGGAACTCGTGCTACAGAAGCGAATGCGCGCCGTCTGGGCATTAGCTTTCACGCAGTTTTCGCGTTCAGTGAGGGCAGAACTTTTGTAGATGGAAAAGGGGGAGAAAAAATAAATAAAAAATTTTGGGATGTTTCGCTGAATTTCAGCTACTTAACTCATTTAGAATCAGCAAACCAATTTCAAAACTATCGACAATGTGCGCCCAATAACGTCGAATTTATGCTGAACAAACCCTTTGGAATCAACACGCAATCAGCTCATTTGCAAACGATGCGGATTCACTCCCTAACTATCTGATGTCATTGGTCTTGTTTCATTATTCTCTGACTCGCGACTCACGGTCCATCAACGTTCCACGGCTCCCTGACACGTGAGCCCTGAAACCCGAACCTTGGCCTTTTTCAGTCGTACCGCTCGAACACAACCTGCTTCTTGTTCCAGCCGTATCCGTCGAGCAGCTCGCGGACGCCGGAGACCATGAAGTTCAGTCCGCAGATGTAGCAGTAGATGTCGAATTTCAGATTCGCGGCGGGAATCGCCGGATCGACGGGAGGTACCGGCAGCGTTTGGCCAAGCCGCTTCGCGCGCTCTTCGATGATCTTCGCGACGTGGACCTGCACGTGGCCGCGCAGGCCGGTCCAGCTGTCCAGGGCGCGGCTCAGAGTGGGCAGGTAATGGAAGTTGGGCACGCGCTTGGCGAGCGCTTCAAATTCCGCCTGGTAATAGACGTCGGTTTCGTGACGCGTCCCGTAGACCAGCCAGATGTCTTTGCCCTGGCTCCGATCGGCGCCGCCAACCGGAAACAGCCATTCGAGATAGGCGCGCATCGGGGCCACGCCTGTCCCCGTGGCCACAAAAATCGAGTCGGTGATCGGCTCCTGCAACACAAAGTGCCCGTGCGGCCCGTGAATCTGAATCTCGCTTCCCACGGGCAAATCGGGCAGGTCTGCGAGGTGATTGGAGAAAAAGCCGTTCTCCACGCGGTTCACGCATAACTCGAATTTATTGCTGCGCGCCGCCGATGCAATCGAGTAGGCGCGCGTCTGCTGCTTGCCGTTCTCGTCCGTGGCAACGGCTGATACGAATTGGCCGGGAAGGTAGTCGAAACTATCGCGTCCCTCAACTTCAAAAAGGAAGTGATAGCACTGTGCAACTTCTGAGATGCAGTCTTTGCGCAACAGTCGCGCTGTATAAAGCTCACGTGCCAAGTTTTTCCTCGCCTTGTAGGGAAGATTGGGGCCGGAACAGTTCCTGCAGGAATTATAGGTCGCAGGGCTCCGGTGTTGCCATGCATGCTATCAACGCAGCTTGCGCTCCCGCGCGCACGCCGTTACTGCGCACCAATGCCCGGAATCTCGATTGCCGAAGCATGTCCCGGCCCGGAATAGACCGCGATCGTCGCGGTTTTGTAGTCGCTGGGCTTGGCCTTCATGATATTCGGCACAAAGGTTTGCGGGTTGCGATCGTAGAGCGGAAACCATGTGCTCTGGACCTCAACCATCACCGTGTGTCCGGCCTTGAAGACGTGGTCCACGTCGTGCAGGCTGAATTTGTATTCGTGGATCGAACCGGGGGCGAGCGCCGTGGGACGATCGTATCCGGCCAGATACCGGCCGCGGAAGATTTCGGCGTTGGTCATCAACTGATAGCCGCGCATCGTCGGATCCGCATCGTTGGCTGGATACTCGTCGATCAGTTTCACCACCATGTCGTTGTCCGTGCCCGTCGTCGAGGCAAAGATGTCCGCCACAACTTCGCCGGTAATCGTCAGATCTTTCGTGAGCACGGGCAGCTTCCACACGGCCACGTCGTTGCGAGCGGTCACAAATCGCTGGTCTTCGGTGAGCCAGTTGTACCAGTCGGATCCGTCGCTGTACGTCGGCTGAATCGGCCGGTGTCTGTAAGGAACCGGATCGGCGGGATCGCTGGTGTACGACGTCGTAGCCTCACCCGTCGACACGTTCCAGTTCAGCAATCCAGCGCCATCTAGATAAAGCGCCGTCGGTCGCGACTCTTTGGGAGGAAAATGGGAATAGTACTTCCACGTATTCGACCCGGTCTGAAAGCTCGCCGTATCGTCAAGATTGAATCCCGGCCGGTCTTTGAGGTAGTGCGCGAAAAACTTCGCTTCGATTTGCCCGCGGAACTCGGTGCCGATCGGCTCTCCATAGTTCAGGTTGCCCAGGCGCTGCGAAGACGACGACCAGTAACCGTGCCGCCATGGACCAAGGACGAAAAAGTTCTCGTGATTGATGTCATGCGGTTCCAGTTTCGCGTATTCCTCTTGCGGCCCGTACATATCTTCCTGGTCGTAATAGCCGCCGACCGTGAGCGTCGGCACACTGACGGAATTCAGCGCATTTTCCACACCGCGCGACGACCAGACCCGATCGTATGCCGGATGATCCAGAAAGAGCTTCCAGGTCGGAAGCAGCCTCGATCCGGACTGCGTCACGTCTCCGGCGAAGCTGCCGCGGCTGAGAAAGTAGTTGTACCCGTCAATTGGATTCCCGCTTTTGTCTTTGCTATAGCTGACTTCGATCTCAGATTTCGTGGACTCCAACCCCAGCACGTAGTCGTATCCGTAGCTCTGCCGAAAGGCCCCATTGTGAAAAAAGTCGTCGCCTACCCAGACATCGATCATCGGCGCCTGTGGCGAAATCGCCTTCACAGCCGGATGCGGATCGATTCCCGCCATCATCGCCAGAAATCCCGGATAGCTGGTGCCCACCACCCCTACCCGGCCGTTATTGCCGGCCACATTTTTGATCAGCCAATCGACTGTGTCGTAGGTGTCCGTGCTCTCGTCCGTTGCCTTCGGGTTGCGGTGATCGGCGAGCGGACGCATCATCACGAATTTGCCCTCGCTCTTGTAACGCCCGCGAATATCTTCGGCCACGTAGATGTACCCTTCGCGCGCCAGTTCGGGCCTCTGGGCAAAAAAAGAAGTGCGGTTCGTTCCGTCCGCGCCGTACGGCGTACGTTGCATCAAGATGGGCAACGGAGGCTGGATATCCGCAGGCTGAAGAATCACCGCATGGAGCTTGACCCCATCGCGCATGGGAATCATCGCTTCGCTCCGTACATAGCCATGGAAGACGTGGCGGATCGGCTCACCGCTGCGAACATAAACCGTGCCCGGATGGTCGGACAACGAGACATTCGCCGCATAGCCAGACGCATCCAAGGCAAACGTGGCCGTGACATCCGCATTCGCAAGGGCGAAGAGAGTCGCCGAGATCGGCTTCAGTTCAATGGGAACCTGGCGGTCGGATTCAACAGTCAGCTCGCCATCCTGCACGTAGAAGCTGTATCCGTCGCCCGGATTTGCGGGATCGGTGTACTCGCCGGCAAATGCGCTAAGCTGCGGAGTCGCGGGCTGTTGCGCCGATCGCGGAGCCGCATACGACCCAGCGGGTATGGAAAGGATCGCAACACAGACGGCTCTCAAAAACAAGCGGCTGGAAATCAATTCTCATCCCTCAATTGGTTGGGAGCGCATCGGAAGTTTGCAGTCTCGCCGGCTCGTTCAATGCGCGTGACCGTGATGATGTTCGTGCCTTACGGCCATCTCTTCGGGAGGCGTAACGCAAACGCAGTCTTCCAGTGCTTCGCAGCCGATGTGCTCGAACTGGATGGTGGTGTGGCTGATCTCGAATTGCCCGCGGAGAACATCCCGGAGGTTGGCCAGGATGCAAACGCTCTCCGACGGCGGAATATCGGCAATCGTCACGTGGCAGGAAAGAGCGCGCGTGTACGATCCCAGGCACCAAACGTGCAGGTCGTGAACATTGACCACGCCCTCGACCGCTTCCATGACAGAACGAATCTGCTGCAGCGAGACGCCGCGCGGCGTGCCCTCGAGCAGGATGTTCATCGTTTCGCGCACGATCCCAATGCTCGACCAGAAGATGAATGCGGCAATAAGAATTGAAAGAACGGGGTCGATCCAGTTCTGGCCCGTAAGCAGGATGCCGACGCCGCCAGCAATCACCGCCGCGGTCGAAAGCGTGTCGCCGGCCATGTGCAGAAAGGCGCTGCGCAGATTTACGTCGCGGGCCACGCCCCAAAGAAGTGCTGCAATCGCTCCGTTCATGACGACCCCGGCCGCCGCCACGATCATCATGATCCTCGGCTGCACCGTCACCGGTGCGCTGAGCCGGTGAACTGCCTCGACGGCAATGAGTAGCGAAATGGCGATCAGCGTCGCCGCATTAATGAATGCCGCGATCACGCCGGCGCGCTGGTATCCGAAGGTTCTGGAGTGGTCTGCCGGTCGCGATTGGAAATAGACTGCGGCAAAGCTGAGCAGGAGGGCCAGGAAATCGGAGACATTGTGCCCCGATTCAGATAGCAATGCCAGGGAATGAGCGCGCAATCCGGCGACAAATGTAACCACAACGTACGCCAGCGTGGCGGCCATCGAGATGCGCAGGACCAACGTTGTCCGATTTGCGCCCTTGCCCGCCTCCGTCGCGTGAACATGCATATCGATAGTTTAACCGGGGTCGGGATCGCGCGCCAACGCGCAGGTCTAACCTTTGCCGGGCCGCAGGTGGCTCAAATCCAAAGGATCGGGATCGTCAAAAGACGGCAGCTGCGGAATCCGTTCCCGCAGCCCTGTCCAGCCCTCCCCGACAACGATGCTGTTGTACGGATTACCGGGCTGATAGCGGACGGTGCATGGAAATCCAGCCCTGACCTCTGCTGTGTTCACAACGTCACGCATCGCGGTAATGTCCTGCGAACATTCGTAGTCCACGCCTGCGATTCTGTAACTGAACAAAAGCATCGTAAGGGTCCGCCCGTCTTTCGCTTCCATTTCGTAAACGTCGAGCAGCATGCCATCGACGAGTCGCCCCGAATGGACGAGGAACTGGCGCCGAACTCGCTCGACTTCATCCGCGCTGGGGCGCTTGCGCAGCACCAGCCATGCGGCAGTCGCTGCTGACAGGATCGCCGTGGCGACCCCGGCGGCGATCTCCCAGTTGTCTGTGTTGCGCAGGATCATTCCGAGATGGAACTCAAGCCCAGAGCCCCCACTTCGAGGATACCGCAGGTGAAATCGCTTCTGTGCCGCATGCCGGCCACACAGTGCCACGGCGATCAACCCCGGCCGTGTGCTCCTTCCAGGGTCGCGTAAATGACCTATACTCTAGGTTGCACGAAGGGCGGGGTTGTCCTCTGCCCGGTGCGCAATTTTCCGGTTTGCTGGCTGCCCCGGTAGAGACAAAATGGCATGAAAGAGCATTCCCACATTCGCTCCACCACCGTCATTTGCGTGCGGCGCAATGGCCAGGTGGTTATGGCCGCCGACGGTCAGGTTACATTTGGCGACCATGTGCTTAAGCACTCGGCTAAGAAGATTCGCCGCCTCTTTCAGGACAAAATTCTCGCCGGGTTTGCCGGTTCCACAGCCGATGCCTTCAACCTTTTCGCGCGCTTTGAAACCAAGCTCGAACAGCACGCCGGGAATCTGAACCGGGCCGCCGTAGAGTTGGCGAAGGATTGGCGCACCGACAAAATGCTTCGCAACCTGGAGGCGTTACTCCTTGTTGCGGATAAGGCGCAGACGTTTCTCATCTCCGGTTCAGGCGACGTGATCGACCCCGATGAGCCATTGGCGGCGATCGGTTCCGGAGGCAGCTATGCTACTGCAGCCGCCCGCGCCCTGATGGAGAATACAGAATTGAGCGCCCGCGAAATTGCCGAAAAGGCCATGAAAATTGCGGGCGAAATCTGCATCTACACCAACGACCACATCACCATAGAGGAGCTACAGGGTTAGCGAAGGATCTCCGCTGACATGTGTCCATGGCCATCTATCTTCCCGCATCCGCCGAAGAACAGGAGCTCGCGCTCGACGAATTGACGCCGCGCGAAATCGTCGCCGAACTCGACAAGCACGTGGTCGGCCAGCGTGGCGCCAAGCGCGCAGTGGCTATCGCTCTTAGAAACCGCCAACGGCGGCAAAAGCTGCCGCCCGATCTGGCCGACGACATCATGCCGAAAAACATCATCATGATCGGCCCTACCGGCGTGGGCAAGACTGAGATCGCGCGGCGACTGGCGAAGCTGACGAACTCGCCGTTCCTCAAGGTTGAGGCATCAAAGTTTACCGAAGTCGGATACGTCGGCCGCGATGTCGAGTCGATGATTCGCGATTTAGTTGAAATCGCAATCGACATGGTGCGTGAAGAGCGCCTTGAAGAAGTGGAAGACAGGGCCGAGATGAACGCCGAAGAGCGACTGCTCGACGTTCTCCTGCCTCCGCCGCCTGCCGCGCCCAACACCCAGGAGGGCCAGCTTTCCCTTCCCGGCACCGAGAGTCACCAGCGCTCGCGCGAAAAGCTCCGCCAGCAATTTCGTGAAGGCAAACTCGATGACCGCATGGTCGAGCTCGATGTTCGCGAACGCAGTTCGCCTCAGTTCGGCATCATCTCCAACCAGAACATGGAAGACATGGAGATGAATCTCAAAGATATGCTGCCCAACATCTTCGGAGGCGGCACCAAGAAAAGGAAGATGAAGGTTACTGACGCCTTCGATTATCTGGTGCAGGAAGAAGAGGGCCGGCTCATCGACATGGATTCGGTGAATCGAGCCGCCGTGGAGCGCGTGGAATCGAACGGGATCATCTTCCTGGATGAGATCGACAAGATCGCCGGGCGCGAGAGCGGCCACGGACCAGACGTCTCGCGCGAGGGTGTGCAGCGCGACATCCTGCCTATTGTTGAAGGCACCACTGTCAACACTCGTTACGGCATGGTGCGCACGGATCACATCCTATTTATTGCCGCCGGCGCCTTCCACGTTTCCAAGCCGAGCGACCTTATCCCGGAGCTGCAAGGCCGATTTCCGATTCGCGTCGAGCTGCAATCGCTGACTGTCGATGATTTTCTTCGTATCCTCACGGAACCCAAGGCGTCGCTCACCAAACAATATTCGGCCTTGCTCGAAACCGAGGGAGTACGGCTCGAGTTCGCGCCTGAAGCATTGCGCGAGATGGCTGAATTCGCGTTCAAAGTGAATGAGACCACCGAGAACATTGGCGCGCGGCGTTTGCACACGATCATGGAGCGCGTTCTCGAAGATGTCAGCTTCCTGGCGCCCGATGTGGCCCGTCGCGCATCCGACGGACAAGCTTCCTCGGCCCTTTCTGAAGCCATCAAGAATGAAGCAACAACGCCTTTGCCCTTCCACGAGCGCATGACGGCATCCGGCCCTGAGAAGGTTTTCCTCATCGACGATGCTTATGTCAAGCAGATGGTCGCGTCCATCGTGAAGGATCAGGATTTGTCCCGCTACATTCTCTAATCTCGGTCCACTCTCGAATCGGCGTTCACCGATCTAGACCGAAAACCGTTTTTCGTGATGAACGCCGCAGGCATCATGCGCGCGGGCCCTCTAAAACAGCACTCGAGCGGTCTCCATGCACGCTTGTTTGCGCCGCCCTGCAGTGCGCTGTAAAATAGACAAATTGCATCACTAACACGTCGGGGAGTGGCTCAGCCTGGTAGAGCACCTGGTTCGGGACCAGGGGGTCGGAGGTTCGAATCCTCTCTCCCCGACCATAAACTGCTGATTCGGTTAGACTTATTCTCGCGGTTTCCGCTGACCTGCCCCGTTTTTCTCAGCCAGTTATAGCTGGAGTTTCTCGCTTCAGGTTTGTGGGCGAGTATATCTCGCCGCCGTCGTAGTCGGGGCTGTGGGGATGTGGGAAGCGCTGTTTGCTTTCCACATCTCCATAGCCCAGGGCTCTGCTGAACTCCGCAGGTGTTCTGTATGCCAGCGAGCTGTGCGGCCGCTCGCAGTTGTATTCCTGACGCCAGTTGTCGAGGGTCCGACGCACATCATTCAGCGTGCGGAACCAGCTGGCGTTGAGGCATTCATCGCGAAGACGTCCATGGAAGCTTTCAACGTGTCCGTTCTGCATAGGTCTCCCCGGTTGGATGTGAATCAGGCTGATCTTGTGTTCTTCTGCCCAGCCCAGCATGCGCCGCGATGTGAGCTCCGGTCCGTTGTCGGAACGCACACTCTCCGGCTGGCCACGTTGCTCGATCAGCCGATCCAGTGCTCGCGTCACGCGACCGCTGCCTAGGCTGGTATCAGCCTCCAGCACCAGGCACTCGCGAGTGAACGCATCCACCACACTGAGGATGCGGACCATGCGACCGTTCGCCAGCCCATCTACGATAAAGTCCATCGCCCACTCCTGGTTCGCACGGATCAGCCGTGGCTCGATCTGCTGTTCGCGCACTAGCCGTTTGCGCCGCCGCCGGCGCACCGCCAACCCCTGCTCTACATAGAGCCGATAGACTCGCTTCACGTTCACCGCTTGTCCGCGACGCTCCAGCACCGCATGCAGTCTTCGATATCCATAGCGGGGCTTCTGCCTGGCCAGCTTCACCAACTCCTCGCGCAGTTCCGCGTTCCGATCCGGCCTCGGCTCGTACCGATAGCTGGCTCGATCCACGCCCAGCAGCTTGCAGGCCCTGCGCTCGCTCAGATCAAATCCCGCCGAGACGAACGCAATATCCTCTCTTAAACCGGCAAGCTCCAGCCGTTTTTTCGGATGACTGCCTTCAGCGCTTCCTTGTCCAGACTCAGATCCGCAACCAGCGCCTTCAATCGCCGGTTCTCATCTTCCATCTGTCGAAGTCGTTGCGCTTCGCTCACATCGAGGCCGCCGTACTTAGCCTTCCAGTTGTAGAACGTGGCGTCGCTGATCCCATGCTCCCGGCAAAGATCCGCTGTCTTCACTCCGGCCTCATGCTGCTTCAGGATCGCAATGATCTGCTCTTCCGTATACCGGCTCTTCTTCATCCCAGTCCTCCCGTTCAGATTACGAGAGAACTCCAGTTTCAACTGGTAGAGTTTTCCGGGGGCAGGTCACCGAGAGAGCGTATGGAATTTGTTGACAGGGAATTGACGTGCGTGGATTGCGGAGCCGAGTTCGTGTTTACGGCTGGTGAGCAGCTTTTCTTTCACGACAAACAGTTTACGAACGCCCCGAAACACTGCAAGAAATGCAACGCGAGGCGCAACAGTGGTTTACGAAAGCCTGTTCGCCCTGTTCGCCCTGAGACTAGGGCAACGTGCGCGGAATGCGGAACGGAGACTATGGTTCCCTTCAAACCGACGCAAGGCAGACCCGTGCTTTGTCGCGCATGTTTTCAAAAAGTGGCGTGACAGGATTTTATCCCGGCCAACTCTCCCGGCTCCCTCGTATAGGCTTGACTGTGATTTCGGTCATAATAATTCTTCCGTGGAGTTCGTGATGCAAGAACGGAAGCAGTTCGTCGTCACATGCAAAGACTGTTACCGGGCTGTTCCTTCCGGTGTGAAGAAGTTCCCATTCCAGTCAATAGTTGCCACCTGCCCACTGTGTGGGAAGCAAAGTCGGTACCGGCCTTCTGAGGCGTTGTTGGGCTGGCCGAATCAACTGGTGGCGAAGAAACGGGCTGAAGGCATGAAGGCATAGCCGGTCAGCAGGGCTATGGGGAATGTGCGGAACAATCGGCCTGAGTTGGTCAATCTGGTCGAGGAATAAGGTTTCATGACCGAAGAACTCCAAAGAAGACTGCGAGTCATTCACGATTTGGAAAGGGCAATCCGCCTTTGGGAACTGCTACGGGATAACGCGCAGCGAGTAATAACCGAAACAAAGGCATGTTCCGAGAAGCAGGGAGATTCCGTTGAGATGAACCCGGCAGTTGCTAAAGCACGCGCTTATATTGACACCTACAATGCGTCGATTCTTGCGACCAAGGCACGAATCGACGAACTGGCAAGAGAGGATTAGAAACGCAAACCCGCTTCCGGTGCTTCCCACCGACTATTCCGGCGCGGAGTCCGCAGACTCCAGTTGCAAAGGGCTCCATGTTTACACGGCTGAGGGCTCTACCGCCCCGGAACAGATTCAGCCTCCACCGAGCCCACGCCGGTACTGGACACGGCGAGGACTACTCTACTTGAGAAAGCAGTGCAAATGAACTTCAACCTCAAAGCACGGCTCAACCGCTCTGCTCCCCTGACGGTCCGGAAGGCTCTCGACCAACTCGCTGCCAAAGGCTCGGTCAGGAAAGATGGCGATGAGTTCGTTGTCGAAGCCGAGATGGAAGGAGCCAGCGCGAAAGAACTAAACCGCACGCTGCTTTCTGCCCTGAGAAAGGTCGAGAAGCGGACGACGCTTCGTGCGGAATGGACTTCCGGCGACACGACCGAGTGTTTCTTTGATTATGTCCTCAAGAAGACAATCAAGGGCTCCCGCTGACCCAGCACAATTGCCCGTTGACCTGCTCAGGCCGTACCCGGCTGACGAGATGAAGGCGTGGAAAGTGAGCCGGGAAGTTGGCAACGTGAGAAACAATAGTCCGGGATTGATTGTGCCAGTCTGAAACCAGTCTATGTGCAAGTGTGGGCGGCGAGGAACCCTGAGCCCGTCATCCACCCCGATTCGTCCTCGCCCAGTCAACCCGCCAGCGTTCTCCGGCCATGGGAGCCCAAAAGAGCCGTTTGCATGGCGTCTTCTGAGTTCTATTGGTCCCCGAAGCTTCCATCTTGCCAGATGGTTTCGCCCGTCTCCGTTACACGGTTTATCTTCACCTGCCACGTGTCGCTGAAGGTGTGTGCGTTGAGATGGATGCGGAGAAGCGGACGGCCAGCATTCTGTATGAGAATGTCCGCGTCACCGTCCTTTTCGATTTCCAATCGCTTCTTAGTTGCTGTCAGCGAAGTCAGGGCTAAAACTTCTTGATTCGATGCAGACCACACCGCGCCATCTGGAAGTGTAGAAACCAAAATCATTATCGGCTTATGGACTGGAGGACTCGTCTGAAAGACGTAAGCACCGTTGACATTCATTGTCGATGTCTTTCCTCCTCCCGGCTCGAATTGGCTTCCAAAGTTCATGAACTCCCCGGTGTCTGGGGGAAATTGACCATCCGGCGTCTCCCATGCAGCCTTTAGAGAAGGTGCGCTTGAATAAGGTGTATAGTTCTGACATTCAACACTGTTGGGTTGAGCATCATCCGGTCGGTCGTGCTTCTTTAGTAGCGTGATTCTTGCGAGGCACCCCGGTGACTGCTTCGGAGCTTTGTCTTCCGCCGTACCGCCCTCAAAACCTTTCGCATCGACTGTGATTCGAATGGTGCCCCCATGGGGTCCGCAATGCTGACAAAGTAGCCATCGCGGTCAGTTGTTGCCTGAACAGTTCCTGTTGTTCTGGTAATCGTCACTTCCGCGCCTGTTACACCTCTTCCGCGAATATCTTTCACGGTGCCGCTGACCTTCTGCGGAAATGCGTCTATCCCAAGCCCGAAGGCAGCTATCCCGGCCAATACCGCCCAAGTGATTATGTTCTGCACTTGGTGAATTCTCATGTTTCCTCCAAGGCGAGACCCTGCGAACAACTGGCTACATTTACTTCGCCGCGCCCATTGTGACGGAAAGCCACGGTTCTTGTTGTGAACTCCCCTTCGTGGCATCGAACGGCTCTATCGAGAAGATGCTATTACCAACGATTAACGCTGATACCGTGTCCCCAGCTTTAATGCTGCGCTTTGATGTGATTACGTACACTCCAGATTGTTGAACGCCTCCTGCCTCGATGTCAGTCTTTGCCGTGAAGACGGCAGGGAAAATTGTGAAGACTTTGCCATCGGAGGTCTTCACCTGTCCAATGATGGGGTAGGAATACTCGCCAAGCATGACATTAGACATGCTCTACGCATGATTGTTCGCGACAAACGCCGACCATCCTTCACTGTCTGCTTCGACGGGCTTGACCAAGGTACACGTAAAGGCGTCACTAGAAATACTGGAGAGTCCTGCTTTAATCACAATCGTTCCCATCATGCCTTCGCCTCCTCCCACTAGAAAACCATTCACATGGCTAGGCCGGTTCGTCCGAACATACGCCATCTCGACCTGCCAAGCCTCAATAGCGGAACCAATGTTGGCATCTTCGGACCGCATTGTAGGAGCATCTTGTGCGGGTGAATGCGTGGCACTGCTATCTATCAATGAGAAATCCTTCAAGACAATCACGACTGTGACGCTTGAACCATCTTTGGTGAGATCAGATTCCTTGTAGTAGGTGTCGCAGACACCAGCTACAGCAACCGTTGTTCCATCTTTGGGTAGAGCGATTTTCGGCGAGTCCTCTGAGGGTTTTGCAAAATAGGATGTGTTCCCGTCTTTGAGCAGGAGAATATCCCCTTGGCTATCGACAACGCCCTTCCACTGAACATGAATTCCTTTCGACAATTGGGAAAGGGTATTCGAGTCAAAGGCGACGGCATCCGAGCTTGCAGCTATTTCCGGTAAAGCTGGAACGGAACTGCTTTGAGCCGGAAGACTCGTCGGCAGGATGATTGATGCGAGCAGAAGCAGCCATGTGGCCTTCATATTTGTCCTCCAAGCGGATGTAAGCTCCCCGAGGGTTAGTCATTTGGTAAATGTTGTCCCATTACGACAGTGACGAAATCGCGACCCATTGTTTGTTTCGATAGGCGAAGACCTTGCCTCCGGCTTGAGCTTCGGTGTTCTCGGTGATTCGCCGCGAACAAGCCGAAGGAACTCCTGCACTGCAACGTGAACCGGAAAATACTGGAGCCCTTGGCCGGTCGGAGTGACCGCGTTCGTACCGATTGCCAGCATGGAAACGGGGGATGGTTTCTTGGCAAGAATGATAATGGCTGGAAGGGGGGCTGTATACTCGGTGCGTCCCCCGGTTAAGGAGATTTTTATGCTTCTGTGGAATGCATCCTCAGTGCGGAAGTGCTCTTTTACTGCGTCCATCCTGTTCGTCTGCCTTCTAGTGGGCATCAGTGCCAACGCGCAGACTGGCGACCTTTATCAAGCGGCTTACAGCGGAAATTCGGCTCGCGTCAAGGCGTTGCTCGCCGCTGGCGCAGATGTGAATGCAACGAAGGGCAGCGGCTCTACCGCGTTAATGGCAGCGTCACAAAACGGCCACGCTGCTATTGTCCGAGTTTTGCTTGATGCAAAAGCTGAGGTGAACCTAAAGGCCGACAATGGCAGTACGGCGCTCATTGTCGCATCGCAGGGCGGACACACAGACATAGTGCAAGCGTTGCTCGCCGCTGAGGCCGACGTGAACGCAAGCCGAACGGATGATGGCACCACAGCGTTGATGTTGGCATCGCAACTGGGCTATCTTGACGTAGTACGCGTACTGATTTCTGCCAAAGCTGAAGTGAATGCCAAAGCAAGTAATGGCGGAGTCGCGTTGATACTCGCGTCAAGCAACAACCACCCGGATGTTGTTCGGGCTTTGATTATGGCCGGAGCCGAAGTGAATGCTAGGGACAGCCACAGTGGTACAGCCCTATTATTGGCATCACAACACGGAAACCTTGAGGTGGTGCGGGTACTCATCAATGGCAAGGCCGATGTTGATGCCAGAGATGACCGTATGCTTACTCCACTAATGTTAGCCACAAGCAATGACCACCCGGAAGTTGTCCGGGAGTTGATAGCGGACAACGCTGACGTGAATCCCAAGGAGAGCCGTGGTGTTACGGCATTGATGGTGGCGTCGGGACAAGGTTATGCGGATGTGGTGCGAGTATTGCTCGCAGCCAAGGCCGATGTGAACGCTAGATGTTCCCACGGCACTGCCTTAACTGCTGCATCAGACGAGGGGCACATGGATGTGGTGCAACTCCTCAGAAGTGCCGGAGCTACCAACTGATAAATCGGGCGTGGAAAGCACGCAGAATATCCGGTCGAGTTTATCGCATAATTGACCGAAGCAGGAGGAAGGCAGATGAAGTGGGTCATTCGCTTGTTCTTATTGGTACTCGTCTTTTTTGCAGCGGCACGCGCATACGAAGATGCCAACCATGTAATCGGGCGTTTTGATGTGTCGGGAGCAGACGGCAAGTGGGTTAAAGTTGAGTGCAAAACGTTCGGCTCCGACAATTGTATACCTGACGCTCAGAATGATTCGGATGTCGTTTTTGACCCCGAAGGACACCTCCTTCCAGCGAAATATGCAGCGGGGAAGCTGCAAGAAGCAGCGTCAGAGTACCAGACGTGGACATTTGTTTGGGGCGCTGTGTCCCTTCTTTCCTGCGCGGTCATCCTGCTCTCATTTCGCAAATGGTCGAAACCGGACGCAGAAGATGGTGTTGAACGGTTAGGGCTCTAGCGAGACGGTTTGCCGCATTAGGAAGAATGAAAGGTGGCCTGCCCGGTATTTTGTACCAGCGAGATTGTTAGTGTAGCGCGGAAGTTGAAGGGACCAGTATTTCTGTACCGAGTCCAGAGTTAGTCATCGGCCGGTTTAGGCTTCAGCCAGATCGCGGCTAGCCGCGATCTGGCTGGCGAACTCGCTTGGCGTCCTCTCTCCGAGAGATCGGTGAGGACGGCTCTCATTGTATTCCCTTCGCCAGGATTCGATGAGCTGCTTGGCTTCGTCGAGGTCGGCGAACCAGTGAGCATCCAGACACTCGGC